>JAEUMI010000043.1 GCA_016792825.1 Hyphomicrobiales bacterium | reverse complement strand
TTCTTTGGCGTCAACACCCTGACGCTCGGCATCTACACGACATGGCTGGGCGAAGGGAACCTTGGCGGGGCGGCGCAACTGGCGGTCGCCCTCCTGATTTTCGTCTTCGCATTGCTTTGGGTAGAGCGCCATGCGCGCAAGCGGCAGTCCACCATGCCGGGCTCGCGCCATCCCATGGCGCCGCGGCGCACGGCGCTTGCGGGCTGGCGCGGCATCCTTGCCATGCTGGCCTGCATTGTGCCGGTGTTTCTCGGCTTCATCCTGCCAGCGCTCATTCTCCTGAAGTTCGCAGCGAGGCATTTCGAGGATATTCTTTCGCCAAGCTATTTCAACGCCATGTGGCACTCCTTTACCCTTTCCCTGACCGCGAGCCTGGTTGTCGTGGTTCTCGGCCTTATCCTCGCCTATGCCTACCGATCGCAAAGCGGCAGGAAGATCAGCAATCTCCTCAGGCTTGCCAGCGTCGGCTATGCCATGCCGGGAACCGTGCTGGGCATTGGCGTGCTCATTCCGCTGGCCTATTTCGACAACAGCGTCGATGCCTTCATGCGCAGCAGCTTTGGTGTGTCCACAGGATTGCTGCTGTCGGGCACGATCACCGCGATCATCTTTGCCTATGCCATCCGCTTTCTGGCCATCTCCTTTGGCTCGCTGGAAAGCGGACTGGAGAAGGTAACGCCCAACCTCACCTTTGCGGCGCGCACACTTGGCCGCACGCCGCTGCGTACCGTACTGGAGATCCATCTCCCCATTCTGCGCCCTGCGCTTGTGACCGCCACCCTTCTGGTCTTTGTGGACTGCATGAAGGAACTGCCAGCGACGCTCATCCTGCGGCCCTTTGATTTCGAGACGCTGGCAACCCTGGTATACCTGCTGGCCTCGCTTGGGCAGTTGGAGGAAAGCGCCGCCCCGGCGCTCACCATTGTCGCGGCGGGCCTTATCCCGATCATCCTGCTCACGCGCAATCTGCGCATCCGCGAAAGCTTCAGGTAAGAGCGGCAAGATTCCGGAACAGCTCGAGGGCTTCGGGATTGGCCAGCGCTTCCTGGTTCTTCACCTCGCGGCCATGAACGATTTCCCGCACTGCCAGTTCGGTAATCTTGCCCGATTTGGTGCGCGGTATGTCACGGACGGCGAGAATCACGGCGGGCACGTGGCGGGGCGAGGCACCATCGCGCACTTGTTTCTTGATTGCGGCGATCAGCCTGTCGTCAAGGGCCACTCCCGGCGCCAGCCTCACAAAGAGAACGACGCGCACGTCACTGTCCCAGTCCTGGCCGATGGCCAGGGCTTCCAACACTTCAGGGATGCGCTCAACCTGGGCATAGATTTCAGCCGTGCCGATGCGCACCCCGCCCGGGTTCAGGGTTGCATCAGAACGGCCATGAATGATGAGGCCGCCATGGGCGGTGATTTCGGCGAAATCGCCGTGGCACCAGATATTGTCAAAGCGGGCGAAATAGGCGTTGTGATATTTCTGGCCATCGGGGTCATTCCAGAACATGACAGGCATCGACGGAAACGGTCTGGTGCAGACCAGTTCGCCCTTTTCCTGCTTTACGGATCGGCCATTGTCATCCAGCACATCCATGGCCATGCCGAGCATCGGCCCCTGGATTTCGCCGCGCCAGACACTTCCCAGCGGATTGCCGCCCACAAAGCAGCCGCAGATATCGGTGCCGCCCGATATGGAGGCGAGGTGGATGTCGGGTTTGACCGCGTCATAGACAAAATCGAAATTTTCGGCGCTGAGCGGCGAACCGGTGGACATCATGGTCCGGAGGTTGGCGAGCTTGTGGGTATCGCGGGCGCGCCAGCCAGTCTTGCGCACGGAATCAATGTATTTGGCCGAGGTTCCGAAGATCGTCATGTCTTCTGCGTCAGCAAAATCAAAGAGTGCCTGTTCACTGGGATGAAAAGGCGAACCGTCATAAAGCAGCAGGGTGGCGCCTGCGGCCAGGCCGCTGACCAGCCAGTTCCACATCATCCAGCCGCAGGTGGTGAAATAGAAAAGGCGGTCGCCCGGCTTCACGTCGCTGTTCAAAACAATCTCACTGAGGTGCTTCAGCAGAATGCCGCCGGCGCGGTGCACGATGCATTTGGGAATGCCGGTAGTTCCGGAGGAATAGAGAATATAGAGGGGGTGGTCGAAGGGCATCTGGGCGAAGGCAATGGGCGCATCGCTTTCATCCGAACGGAAGGCGTCCAAGGTCTTCGCTGCCGGCAAGTGTGCTGCCATCGCTTCGGCCTGGCCGGTGTAGTCGATCACCACGGTGTGTTCGACACTTGGCAGCTGGGTCAGAACCTTGCCTATCTTCTCAGCGAGGCTGTGGGTTTTCCCGGCGTAGAAATAG
>JAEUMI010000144.1 GCA_016792825.1 Hyphomicrobiales bacterium | reverse complement strand
ACGGACGCTTTTTTGTCCTTGTACAGGACTTGCTAAGTGATTGATTAAAATCAAAGCATAGCTCCTCATTAGTGTTACTAATGTTCTCGTTCAGCATTTTTCGCATCGAACTTGGAGCGCGCTGGAGGAACAAGCATGCGGATCACGCTCACAGTCAACGGCTCTTCGCGAACCAACGACGTTGATCCGAAGTGCCGTCTGTCTCATTTTCTCCGCGAAGCGTTCGACCTTACCGGCATTAAGGAGGGCTGCTGCGAAGGAGAGTGTGGCGCCTGCACGGTGCTGCTTGATGGCAAGCCGGTCAATTCCTGCCTCATGCTGGCGTTTCAGGCCGGCGGTTGCTCGATTACGACGATTGAAGGATTGGCCGGCAATGATGGCGGCATGTCGGCTCTCCAACAGGCATTTGTCGATCACGGGGCTGTGCAGTGCGGCTACTGCACGCCGGGCATGATTCTCGCCGCCGAAGGCCTTTTGCGCGAGAATTCCAATCCTGACGAGGCACAAATCCGCCACGGGCTCGCAGGCAACATCTGCCGCTGCACCGGTTTTCTCAATATCGTGCGCGCCGTGCGCTCGCAGGCTTCCGGCGCGCTTGCGGAAACGGCACCATGACCGAACTGCACGGCGCGGCACCGCGCGATCTCGCAGCGCTTAAATCCTTGCTTGCCGGTGCGATGGGGCCTGTCCGTTACATCTCGGGCGGCACCGACCTGCTGGTTGCCCCACGGATGCTGCCTGATAAGGGATTGCTCGTCGATATCTCGGGGATCGATGGCCTTTCCTATGTTCAGCATGACAGTGGCTGGCTGCGCATTGGCGCTACGACCAGCCTTGCGGCGCTGGCCCGTGACGAAACGGTGTCAAAGCTGCTTCAGTCGCTTGCCCGGGCGGCGGAGCAGTTTGGGTCGGCGCAAATCCGTAACCGCGCCACAATAGGCGGCAACGTTGCCAATGCATCTCCTGCCGGCGATCTCCTGCCCGTGCTGAAGAGCGCCAACGCTTTCTTCACGGTGTTGGGAACTGACCGCCACGAGAGGCGCCTGGCGTTCGACGAACTGATCCTCGGATCTGGAAATACCGCGCTGATGCACGGCGACCTGATCACCGAGATTGCCATTCCCCAATCAAACATCTTGCCCCGCAGTGGTTTTGTCAAACTCGGGCGGCGGGCGGACTTGACGGTTTCGCGGCTCAACCTCGCCATGCAGGCGGAGTATCAGGACGGCCTGCGGAAATTCGGGATTGTGTGGCTTATTGCGGGGGCCATTGGCCCGGCGCCCATGCGCCTGTGCGGCGTCGAAGACAGCCTGCGCGGCATGACACTCACCACTGTGACCGTTCGCACCTTTCTCGAATCTCTGGTATCTGCAGTTGACCGCGCAATCCCCGGCCGGGCTTCGCTGAAATACAAGCGCCGCGCCATCATGGGCTTGGGCCTCGATCTTCTGGAACAGATCACGGGCATCGCCCAGACGGACAAGGCGTTTGAGGATGCCCTGTGATGAATTATGTATCCCATCCGCTGCCGATACTGGACGGTCCGGAGAAGGTCACTGGCACGCTGCGCTTTACAGCGGATATGAAGATAGCGGGCTTGCTCCACACCAAACTCGTGCTCAGTTCCCGGCCCCATGCCTGCGTTATGCGTGTAACAACGGAGCCGGCAGAAGCCATTTCGGGCGTTGTCGCTGTCTTCTGGCACGCCAACACGCCGCAGCACCGCTATAACAGTTCGATCTGGTATGAGGGGCAGGGAGCGCTCGACGATGAGCGGATGTTCCCGCCAGTAGTGCGCCATATTGGTGATCGCGTTGCGGCGGTTGTAGCCGAATCCATGGAAATCGCGGAACGCGCGGCGAAACTTATCGCGGTTGAATACGCCGACCTGCCAGCCGTCTTCGATCCGGAAGAGAGTCTCACGCTATGCGGGCCAGTGACTGACGAAACAGGAGAGCCCTCGTTCAACAATCCCATTGACGATCTGTCCTTCGGGTGCGGTGACACAGCGGCTGCCTTTGCGTCGGCCGACATCATCGTTGAAAGCCGGATCACTACGCCGAAGACTCATCACTGTGCCATCGAAACGCATGCCTGCATTGCCATGCCGGAGCCCGATGGGCGTATCCTGATTCTATCACCATGCCAGAGCATATTTGCGGTACAGGTGGTTACCGCCAAAGCTCTCAACATGCCGGCTGACACAATTCGTGTGATCAAAACGCCCATAGGCGGTTCCTTCGGCGGAAAGGCCGAGCCCATTCTTGATCCCCTCTGCGCCTTCTTTGCTCAACGCCTGAAACGTCCAGTGCTGATCCGCTACGGGCGGCAGGAAACTTGCATCGCCACCCGCATGCGGTCGCAGGTGATTGGGCGCATCCGCACCGCCTTACGAGGCGATGGCCGCATTCTCGGCCGCGAAGCCGAAACGCTCGTGGATGTCGGGGCTTACTGCACAGGCGGCAACTATCTTCCAGGCTCCATGCTTCAGCGACTAGTTCGTCTCTACGAAGTGGATAACGAAAATTACCGGGGCCGAGCGGTTTACACCAATACAACTCCAACCGGTGCATTCCGTGGTTATGGCTCACCCCAAATCCACACCATCGCCGAAATCAACCTCGATTTCGCCGCGCGGAAGCTGAAACTGGACCCAGCGCAACTACGCCTCAAGAACCTTGTGCGGCCAGGTTCCATTGAACCCTACACGCGGCTCGATGTCGGCAACGCGCGCATACGCGACTGCGTGAAACTCGGCGTTAAGAGGTTCCACTGGAACGAGCACCGGTCGCGGCTTCCACAATCAGGCCGCAAACGTATTGGCGTGGGCATGGCCTGTGCGGCCCATATTAATGGCTGCTTTCCCGGTTTTCACGAGGCTACAACCGCAACATTGCGGCTTAAGCCAGATAACCGGATCGATCTCGTCTGTGCATTGCATGATTTGGGTTGTGGCGCCAATACGACGCTGGCCCAGATTGCAGCGGAAGTCTTGACGATCCCGCCAAGCCAGATCGATATCTGCGCTGCGGACACTGATACTTGCAGCTATGAACTCGGCACCCGTGCCAGCCGAATGACATACATCTGCGGTGAAGCCATTCGGGTGGCGGCAGAAGCGCTCAAAGCCCGGATACTAAATGAGGCCGGCCTTCTCCTGAATTGCGCAGTTGGCGACATCATCCTCGAAGCGGGCCAGTTGCGGCGCAGCTATGGGCCACGTGAAACCCTGTCATTGGCAGCCCTCGCGGCGCAACTGAGG
>JAEUMI010000058.1 GCA_016792825.1 Hyphomicrobiales bacterium | reverse complement strand
GAATGTGCGCCACCCTCCTGGCGGCCCGACGTTCACGACGAAACCGACCTGGTGGAAGAGGTCTGCCGCATCCATGGCCTCGAGAATATTCCTTTCACGGCTATGGAACGCTCCCATCCCATCGCCACGCCGGTTCTCAATCCCCTGCAGAGGCGCATGCTCGCTGCGCGGCGCGGGCTGGCGGCGCGGGGCTTCAATGAGGCGGTGACCTGGTCGTTCATTCCGGAGGCGCATGCGAAACTATTCGGCGGCGGACAGGCGGAGCTGAAGCTTGCCAATGCCATTTCGTCGGAACTCACGGATATGCGGCCCTCGCTGCTTCCCAATCTCATTGCGGCGGCAGGGCGCAATATGAAGCGGGGCTTTGCCGATCTCAGCTTGAGCGAGGTGGGCCATGCCTATGCGGGCGACCGGCCGGAAGACGAGACCCTGCGGGCGGCGGGGGTCCGCCGCGGGAATGTCGTGGCGCGCAACTGGCAGGGCGAGTCGCGTATGGTTGATGTTTTCGATGCCAAGGCTGATGCACTGGCGGTGCTTGATGCCGCAGGGGCGGCCACGGCGAGCCTTCAGGTCGTGGCGGGTGCGCCCGCCTGGTACCATCCTGGCCGTTCCGGCACCATCCAGATGGGGCCGCAGAACAAGCTGGCGTATTTCGGCGAAATACATCCGCGGGTGCTGGCGGCCATGGATGTGAAGGGGCCTTTGGTTGCCTTCGAAGTGGTGCTGAATGCCATTCCGGTGCCCAAGGCCAAGAATGCCACGCGGGCGGCGCTCAATGCCTTCGATCTCCTGCCCGTGTCGCGTGACTTTGCCTTTGTCATCGATGACGGCATCGAGGCCGAAAAGCTGATCAAGGCGGCGAAGGGCGCGGACAAGGCGCTGATTTCCGATGCGGCGGTATTTGACGTGTTCAAGCTGGACGGCACGAAGAAGTCCTACGCCATCGAGGTGACGCTGCAGCCGCGCGACAAGACGCTCACCGATGAAGAGATTGAGGCGGTGTCGCAGAAGATCATTTCTGCGGTGCAAAAGGCTACGGGCGGGACGTTAAGGAGTTAATTTTTTTCCTGTCACCCCGACGTAAGTCGGGGCCCAGGCTTTCAGCAGATGAGTGGTTCAAAGTCTGGGTCCCGGCTTTCGCCGGGATGACAGAAGTTTTTTACACCCACTTGAAAACCACAAAGCCCCAGATCAGCGCCAGCACGAGGCCGCCCCAGAGGGGGACGCCAAAGAGTCCGAGCCAGGCGAGGAAGATGAAGCAGGTGCCGAGATGGGTGATGAAGAGCCGGTCGCCGCGCGTGGTATCGAGGGCAAAAATGCCGCGGCGCGGATTGCCGCCGGGCGAATAGTATTCCCAGACGCCCATGACTGCTATGGAACCGAAGATATAAATGAAGAACAAGGCGGTGGGCCAGGTCCAGGCCATCCATGAAATGCCCATTTCAAAGCCTCCTTACACGCGGCCCAGGGCAAAGCCCTTGGCGATATAGTTGCGGACGAAATAGACGACGATGGCGCCCGGGATGAGGGTGAGGACACCGGCCGCCGCCAGCAAGCCCAGTTCATAGCCCGAGGCGCTGGAGGTTTTTGTCATGGCCGCGACGATGGGCTTGGCCGCCACGGAGGTCAGGTTCTTGGCCAGCAGCATTTCCACCCAGGAGAACATGAAACAGAAAAACGCGGCCACGCCAATGCCTGCGGAAATCGTCGGAATGAAAATCTTCACGAAAAATTTCGGGAAGGAGTAACCGTCGACATAAGCGGTCTCGTCCAGCTCCTTGGGAACGCCGGACATGAAGCCCTCGAGAATCCACACGGCCAGGGGAATGTTGAACAGCATGTGGGCGAAAGCAACGGCGAGATGGGTGTCAAAGAGGCCGACCGATGAATAGAGCTGGATGAAGGGCAAGACGAACACGGCGGGCGGTGCCATGCGGTTCGACAAAAGCCAGAAGAACAGGTGCTTGTCGCCGAGAAAACGGTAGCGCGAGAAGGCGTAAGCCGCAGGCAGCGCCAGAGCCACGGAGAGGACCGTGTTCAGCGCCACATAGGTAATGGAGTTGATGTAGGCGCCATACCAGCTGGGATCAGTGAAGATCGTGCGGTAGCTGTCAAGGGTGAACTCGCGGGGGTAGAGCGAAAAGCTGTTCAGGATCTCGTTGGTGGTCTTGAACGACATGTTGATCAGCCAGTAGATCGGCAGCATCAGGAAGATGATATAGACAATGGGAACGAGATAGCGCTTCGACATCAGTTTGCCTCGTTTCGCATCATGAGGGTGTAGAACAGCCAACTGGTGAGCAGAATGATCAGGAAGTAAACGATGGAGAACGCCGCCGCCGGCCCGAGGTCAAAGCCGCCAAGGGCCTTTTGCACCAGGTCGATGGAGAGAAACTTGGTGGCGCTGCCCGGCCCGCCGCCAGTCAACACGATCACTTCCGTGTAGATCATGAAACTGTCCATGAAGCGGAGCAGGATGGCGATGGTCAGCACATGCTTGAGCTTCGGCAGCTGGATGTAACGGAACACCGCCCAGGGCCTGGCGCCGTCGATCTTGGCGGCCTGGTAATAGGCATCGGGGATGGAGACGAGGCCGGCATAGCACAGCAGCACGACAAGCGAGGTCCAGTGCCAGACATCCATGAGGACAACGGTGAACCAGGCGGCAACCGGATCGCGCGTGTAATTGTAATGTATGCCCATGGCATTGATGGTTTTGCCGAGAAGGCCAATGTCCGGTAGGGCCATGATGTTCCACATGGAGCCCACGACGTTCCACGGCACAAGCAGAGGCAGAGCCATCAACACAAGGCAGACCGACACCCAGGGGCCTTTGCGCGGCATGCAGAGGGCGATTGCGAGGCCCAGCGGAACCTGAATGAACAATGCCACCGCGGTGAAGGCAATCTGGCGTCCGAGCGAATCCCTGATCTGATCGTTCTCCAGCAATTGCTGGAACCAGATGGTGCCCGACCAGAAGAACTCATTGTTACCGAAGGTTTCCTGGACCGAATAGTTCACCACCGTCATCAGCGGCACAAGGGCGTTGAAGGCAACCACCAGGAAGACAGGGAACACCATCCACCAGGCCTTGTTGTTGAAGGTCTTGTTCATCGGGCTTCTCCCGCCAGCCAGCCGTCGCTGTAGATCTGCGTATGGGCCTTGTCGAATGCCAGATGCGCCTTGCCCTCGGGGATGGCGCCACCTTCCGGCACGATCAGCTTGACGGAATTCTCGCCAAGCCTGGTGTCGACCACGCGGTAGCGGCCAATGTCGGACACCTTCACGACATCCACGGGCAAGCCCTTGTCGGCGAAGGTCACAAATTCCGGCCGGATGCCCAGTTCCAGGCGGCCTGACCCCTTGGAAGACGCGGCGTTGTCGGCGGCAACCGCATGGCCTTCCACGAAGGCTTTGCCGCCCCTGACCTGGCAGGGCATGACATTCATGCCCGGTGAGCCGATGAAGTGGCCCACAAAAATATGCTTGGGCTTTTCGAAGAGTTCGATGGGGGTTCCGGTCTGCACCACCTCACCATTGTTCATCACCACGACCTGGTCGGCAAAGGTCAGCGCCTCGGTCTGGTCATGGGTCACGTAGATCATGGTCCGCCTGATGCGGTGCTGCAGCTCCTTGAGCTTGGATCGCAGCTGCCATTTGAGATGGGGATCGATGACGGTGAGCGGTTCATCGAACATGATGACGTTAACATCGGAGCGGACAAGGCCGCGGCCCAGGGAAATCTTCTGCTTGCCGTCAGCGGTGAGGCCAGAAGCGCGTTTCGAAAGCGTTGCCGTCAGCTCCAGCATTTCGGCGATGGCAGTCACCCGCTTTTTGATCTCGGCTTCATCCACCTTCCGGTTGCGCAGGGGAAAGGCGAGATTGTCGTAGACCGTCATGGTGTCGTAGATGACCGGGAACTGGAACACCTGGGCGATGTTGCGGTGTTCGGGTGTTTCATTGCTGACGTCGCGGCCGTCAAACAGGATGCGGCCTTCCGTCGGGTGAAGCAGGCCGGAGATCAGATTGAGCAAGGTGGTCTTGCCGCAACCCGAGGGACCCAGAAGCGCGTAGGCGCCGCCGTCGGCCCAATCGAGATGCACGCGCTTGAGGGCAAAATCTTCGTCGCGCTTGGGTTCCGGCAAGTAGGAATGGCGCAGATTGTCGATCGTGATCTTGGCCATCAGGACACCCGCTTTCCGGCAGAATCAAAAAACAGGGCATGGGAGACATCGGCATGGAAGGTGGCCATTTCGCCCACCTGGTGGGGATGCACGCCATGGGACTGCGACACCCAGGTCTGGCCGCCCACATCTATATGCACCACGCTCTCCGACCCCGAAATTTCGGTCACCAGCACCCGGCCTGAAAGCGCGCCGCTGGTTTCCGAGGCCTTCTGCGGCAGCACGTAGTGGGGCTGCAGGCCGATGCTGTAGTCGCCGTCCGGGAGCCTGGCGGCGCTGGGGGCCACGGGCCAGGTCACGTCGCCATGGGCCAATTGCAGGCTCCTGCCCTTCTTGGTGACTTTGGCGATATTGATCGGCGGATCGGAAAACACCCGCGCCGAGACAAGCGAATTGGGCTTGCGGTAAATTTCGGCCGTCGGGCCAAACTGGGTGATGCGGCCTTCATGCATGGTCAGCGTCTGGTTGCCGAACAGCAGCGCCTCGTGGGGCTCGGTAGTTGCATAAAACACGATGGCATTGCGGCCGGAGAAAAGTTTCGGCAATTCGTCGCGCAGTTCCTCGCGCAGCTTGTAATCAAGGTTGGCCAGGGGTTCGTCGAGAAAAATGAGATCGCTGTCCTTCACGATGGCGCGGGCGATGGCAGTGCGCTGCTGCTGGCCGCCGGAAAGCTCGGCCGGCTTGCGGTCCAGCATAGCCGTGAGGCGCAGGATTTCCGCGGCCCTGCCGACACGGGACTTGACTTCTTTTTCCGCCATGCCGGTGACGCGGAGCGGCGAGGCGATATTCTCAAAGACCGAAAGCATGGGGTAATTGATGAATTGCTGGTAAACCATGGAAACGTTGCGCCGCTGCACGGGCACATGGGTTACGTCCTTGCCCCGATGCCAGACAGTCCCTGCCGTCGGCTTCTGGATCCCCGCCATCAGTTGCATCAAAGTGGTCTTGCCGGCGCGCGTTGCGCCCAGCAGGATGTTGAACGAGTTGTCGTCAAAGACCAAGCTCGTGTCATGGATATGCATGTCAGCGCCGACGCGCTTGGACACATTTTTCAGCTCAAGTGTCATCGGGTGCGATCACCGTGTCCCTCGTGGTCATTCCTAGCATGAATGGGCCGGACACTTGAAGTGCCCGGCCCACCCACGGGAGGTCAGCAGCAGATTACTGGGTCCACTGCTTGATGATCTCATCATAGGCGATGGTGACGCCCTGCTCTTTCTCGTTTTCAATCTTGGCTTTTGGCCCATCGGCCTTGCCAAGCCATTCGGACGGATCCTTTTCCGCATTCAGGCGCGGGCCGCAACCACCATAGGTCTTGTTGGCTTCGTCAGCCGCCTGCATACGGCCCATGATCTGGTCCATTTCACTGGCAAGACGGTCCATGGCCTGTTGCGGGGTGAAGGCGCCGGAGTTCACGTCACCGATCTGCTGCCACCAGAGCTGCGCCAGCTTTGGATAGTCAGGCACGTTGATGCCGGTTGGCGACCAGCGGACGCGGTCCTTAGAGCGGTAAAACTCGACGAGACCACCCAGATTCGGAGCACGTTCGGTGAAGGATTCATGGCGTGCCGTCGAGTCACGGATAAAGGTCAGACCGACCTGGCTCTTCTTCACGTCAACCGTCTTGGACACGGCGAACTGGGCGTAGAGCCAGGCAGCCTTGGCGCGGTCGGCTGGCGTCGACTTCAGGATCGTCCATGAGCCCACATCCTGATAGCCTACTTTCTGGCCATCCTTGTAGTAGACGCCGTGGGGCGACGGGGCCATGCGCCACAGGGGCTTTCCGGCATCGTCAACCGTGTTGTTGCCTTCGCTTTTCGGGGCCACCATCGAGGCGGTGAAGGCCGTATACCAGAAGATCTGCTGGGCCACGTTGCCCGAGGCGAGCGCCGGCAGTGACTGGTAGAAGTCATAGTCAGCCGCACCCGGAGGGGCATATTTGCGGAGCCATTCATCCCACTTGGCGATGGCGTAGACCGAAGCCGGTCCGTTGGTTTCGCCACCACGGCTCACCGACGCACCCGACGGGTTGCAGGAGCCTTTTTCCATGCGGATGCCCCATTCATCAATGGGAATTCCGTTTGGCTCACCGGCGGAACCAGCACCTGCCATGGACAGCCAGGCGTCCGTCATGCGCCAGCCCAAGTCAGGGGCGCGCTTGCCGTAGTCCATGTGGCCATAGATCTTCACGCCGTCGATTTCCTTCACGTCTTCGGTGAAGAACTGAGCGATGTCCTCATAGGCCGACCAGTTGACCGGCACGCCGAGGTCATAGCCATACTTGGCCTTGAACTTTTCCTGCAGGTCAGGGCGATCAAACCAGTCCTTGCGGAACCAGTAAAGGTTGGCGAACTGCTGGTCGGGCAACTGATAGAGCTTGCCATCGGGACCGGTGGTGAACTGGGTGCCGATGAAGTCGGCGAGATCGAGACCGGGGTTGGTCACATCCTTGCCTTCGCCGGCCATGAAGTCCGTGAGGTTCACCGACTGCTGCAGGCGCGAGTGGGTGCCGATCAGATCGGAGTCATTGACGTAGATGTCATAAAGGTTCCGGTTGGTCTGCATCTGGGTCTGCACGGCTTGAACCACTTCGCCTTCACCGAGGATCTGATGGTTCACCTTGATGCCGGTGATTTCCTCAAAGGCCTTGGTCAACACAGTTGATTCATAGGTATGGGTCGGAATGCCTTCCGACAGGGCGTTGATTTCCATGCCCTTGAAGGGTTCGGCAGCCTTGATGAACCACTGCATTTCCTTCAGCTGGTCTTCTTTCGACAGGGCCGAAGGCTGGAATTCCGAGTCGATCCACTTCTGGGCTGCGGCTTCGTCGGCATAGCTTGGGCTGGCGAACGCGCAGAGCGTCAGGGCAGCAGCCGTCGCTAGAAGCTTCATTTTCATCGATAATCCTCCCATAAAAAAATGTGGCGCCTTTGTTGGAGCCTTGCCGCAATATCAAACGAAAAAAAATGAACGTCAATAGAAATGTTATCGAAAGCATTGTGCGCTGCATTGAAAGATATTGCATTGCAGTATTGCTTAATGCGAAAAAAAATGAAAAAAGGAAAACGAAAGAGTTTCCTGGACCCCGAGATGACCCAACTGAGCCCGCGCCAGCACCAAATCCTTACCCTTGCGCGGGCCACGGGCACCGTCCAGGTGGAAGACCTTGCGGTACGTTTTGACGTCACGCCGCAAACCATCCGCAAGGATTTGAACGAACTTTGTGACGGAAGATTGTTAGCGCGCACCCATGGCGGGGCGATGCTCACCTCGGGGGTTGAAAACGTCGCCTACGAGGCGCGCCGGCAGCTCGCCGCCCTGGAAAAGCAGGCCATCGGCCAGCGCGCCGCAAGCCTCATTCCCAACAACTGCTCGCTGTTCATCAACATCGGCACGACAACCGAAGAGGTGGCGCGGGCGCTGGTGCACCACGAGGGGCTTCTGGTGATCACCAACAACATTCACGTGGCCACCATTCTCATGCCCTGCACCAAGATCGATGTGATCATTGCGGGTGGCGCGGTGCGCCGCAGCGATGGCGGCATCGTGGGCGAGCAGGCGGTGGATCTGATTGCCCAGTTCAAGGTGGACCACGCGGTAATTGGCGTATCAGCCATCGATGATGACGGCGCCATGCTGGATTTCGATTACCGCGAGGTGCGGGTGGCGCAGGCCATCCTGAATAATGCGCGCAACATCATCCTGGTGTCGGACGCGATGAAGTTTACCCGCTCGGCGCCTGTGCGCATCGGTCATCTTTCGCAAGTTGACGTATTTGTGACAGACCGGGCACCGCCCGATTCCATCGTTGAACTGTGCGAGCACAGCGGCGTCGAGCTTGAGATTTCCGACGCCGGACAGAGTTACGATTCCACAATACAGGCCGCAGAATGATTTATGATGTGTTTGTTATCGGCGGCGGAGTCAATGGTTGCGGCATTGCGCGTGATGCGGCAGGGCGGGGCCTGAAGGTGTTCCTCGCCGAACAGGGCGACCTGGCCTC
This sequence comes from Hyphomicrobiales bacterium, assembly GCA_016792825.1. Classification (GTDB taxonomy): domain Bacteria; phylum Pseudomonadota; class Alphaproteobacteria; order Rhizobiales; family Aestuariivirgaceae; genus Aestuariivirga. Next base: position 6,474 of record JAEUMI010000058.1, on the reverse strand, counting down.
CGGCACGTCCTCGGCCTCCACCAAGCTGATCCATGGCGGCTTGCGCTATCTCGAGCACTATGAATTCCGCCTGGTGCGCGAGGCCCTGGTTGAACGGGAGGTGCTGCTCAAGGCGGCGCCGCACATCATCTGGCCGCTGCGCTTCGTGCTGCCGCATCACAAGGGCCTGCGGCCGCGCCATCTCATCCGCCTCGGGCTTTTCCTTTATGACCATCTCGGCGGGCGCAAAATCCTGCCGCCGACGCGCAGCATTGACCTGCACAGCGATGTGACCGGCGAGCCGCTGAAAGCGGAATTTGCCCATGCCTATGAGTATTCCGACTGCTGGGTGGAGGATGCGCGGCTGGTGGCGCTCAATGCCAGGGATGCGGCCAACCGGGGTGCGGAAATCCATACGCGGACAAAATGCACCAGCGCCCGGCGGGAAAACGGCGCCTGGGACATCACCATTCTTCCGGAAGGCGGCAAGGAACAGACCATCCGGGCCAAGGCCCTTGTCAATGCGGCAGGACCATGGGTGAGCGAAGTTCTGGGCAGCATCGTGGGGCGCAACAATCCGGACAGGATCCGCATGGTCAAGGGCAGCCACATCGTGGTTGACCGGCTCTATGACCATGACCGCTGCTATATTTTCCAGAATGCCGACGGGCGCATCTGCTTTGCCATTCCCTATGAACAGGATTTCACCCTGATCGGCACGACGGACGAGGACCATGTGGGTGAACCGGGGAACCCGCAGATCACCGAGAGCGAGACCGATTACCTGCTGGCCTCGACGAGCGAATATTTCAAGCTGCCGATCACCCGCGAGCAGGTGCGCTGGACCTATTCGGGCATCAGGCCGCTTTACGACGACGGGGCCAGCAAGGCGCAGGAAGCAACGCGCGACTATGTGCTGAAACTCGATGCGCCTAGCGGGCAGGCGCCGCTGCTCTCGGTCTTCGGCGGCAAGATCACCACCTTCCGCAGGCTGGCGGAATCGGTTCTGGAAAAGCTGGGGCCATTCTTTCCCGCGGCCAGGAAGCCCTGGACAGCGGACGCAGCGCTGCCCGGCGGAGACTTTCCCTTCGATGAGGTGGAAGCGCGCATCACCGAGCTGCAGCGCAAATATTCGTTCTTCTCGCCGCAAAACGTCCGGCGGATCTTCCGCGCCTATGGCACGCTGGCTGAGAAGATGTTCGATAACGCGCGCTTTGCCACGGACATGGGGCGCAGCTTCGGCCCTTTGAGCGAGCGCGAGATCAACTATCTCATCGCCGAGGAATTCGTGCGCGAGCCCGACGACATCCTGTGGCGCAGGTCCAAGCTTGGCCTGCATCTTTCAGCCGATGAGCAGAAGGCGTTGCGCGACTACATGAAGCCTGCTGTAAAAGAAAAGAGTTCCAAGCGCGCGAAGGGGTAAGGCGATGCCTGATTTCATTCTGGCCATAGATCAGGGCACAACCTCGTCACGCGCCATTGTCTTTGACGCGAAGCTCAGGCCCAGGGCCTCGGCACAAAAGGAATTCAAGCAGTATTTCCCCAATTCGGGCTGGGTCGAGCATGACCCGGAAGACATCTGGAAATCGGTGCTGGCCACCTGCAAGGCGGCGATTCGCAAAGCCAAGACCGCGCCCAAAAATATCCGCTGCCTAGGCATCACCAACCAGCGCGAAACCACGGTGGTGTGGGAGCGCAAGACAGGCAAGGCCATCCACAAGGCCATCGTCTGGCAGGACCGGCGGACGGCGGAGACTTGCGCCGCGTTGAAAGCCCAGGGCCATGAGAAGCTTTTCAACGCCAAGACCGGGCTGCTGCTTGATCCCTATTTCTCCGGCACGAAAGTGTCATGGATTCTCGACCAGGTGAAAGGCGCACGGGAACGGGCTGAGCGCGGCGAATTATGTTTCGGCACGATCGACTCGTTTCTGATCTGGCGGCTCACGGGCGGCAAATCCCATGTGACGGATGCCACCAATGCGTCACGCACCCTGCTCTATGACATCCACAGTGGAGGCTGGGATGATGAATTGCTCAGCATCCTTCGCGTGCCCCGCGCCATGCTGCCGGAGGTCAAGGATTGCGCGGCGGATTTCGGCATGTGCGAAGCCAGGCATTTCGGTGTGGCCATTCCCATACTCGGCGTGGCCGGTGACCAGCAGGCAGCCAGCGTCGGCCAAGCCTGCTTTGTACCGGGCATGATGAAATCGACCTACGGAACGGGCTGCTTTGCCCTGCTCAATACGGGGGCAACCGCAGTTGCCTCCAGCAACCGGCTGCTTACCACGGTGGCCTATCAGCTTGACGGAAAGCGAACCTATGCGCTGGAAGGGGCGATCTTCATCGCGGGTGCGGCGGTGCAGTGGCTGCGTGACGGATTGAAAGTGGTGAAGAAGGCCGCCGATACGGGGGCGCTGGCCAAGGCTGCGGATAAAAACCAGAGTGTCTATCTGGTGCCGGCCTTCGTGGGCCTGGGCGCGCCTTACTGGAACAGCGAGGTCAGGGGCGCGCTTTTCGGGCTCACCCGCGCCACGACGAACAAGGAACTGGCACGGGCCGCCCTTGAAGCGGTTTGCTACCAAACCAATGACCTTCTTGAAGCGATGAAAAAGGATTGGGGAGCCAGGGGGCAAACCATCCTGCGGGTTGACGGCGGCATGACGGCCTCCGACTGGACCATGCAGTTCCTCGCCGACATTCTGGGCGCGCCGGTGGACCGGCCCGTGGTGCTGGAAACAACGGCGCTGGGTGCTGCCTATCTGGCAGGCCTGCAGGCGGGGCTGCTGCCGAAGCCGGAGATTTTTGCCAAGACCTGGCGGCGGCAGAAACGCTTCATGCCGAAGCTGGACGCCGAAACCCGCGCCAGCAAACTGGCCGGCTGGGCCGACGCCATGCGGAAGCTCCTGGCGTGAAATGGCGCAGGTGAACTGCGCCACTTCGATTTACGGACTTAAAGGCCCCAGTAGGGCGGAACATTGTAATGGTCGTGGACGCGGCCTTCCCAGTCGCGGCTTTGCCAGGAATCATCGCTGAATTCCGGCGCGTCACGCAGCTGCTTTTCGGTCACGTCAGTACGGAACCCGTCCAGCTTGGTATCGTAAGTGAGCCTGGCCCAGGGAATGGGGAAGTGCTGGTGGCCAAGGCCCAGAAAACCGCCGAAGCTCATGACTGCATAAATGACCCGGCCCGAGATCTTGTCGATCATCAGGTGGTCAATCTCGCCTATGCGCTCGCCCTTCCGGTCAAATACATTGGTGCCTTCCACATCTTCGCTGGAAATGAAGGCATGATTGGGATGTGCTGTATCCATTTTGATACTCCTTATAACGCTTTGCAAAAAATCTTCCGCGGCGCCAGGTGAAAGCGCCGCGGAAGCACGCTCACGCGACTTACTTCATTGCAGTCCGGTCAAAGGCCGGCAGGGCTTCCAGTTGTTCCTTGGAGGCGCTGACGGTCAGGCGGAGCGCATTGTTGGCATCCTTGATGACATTGATATCGCTGATGGGAATTGCGACATCCTTTTCACCGATTCCAAGAAATCCGCCGACGCCGACAACCGCTACGACGTTGTCAAGATCCTTGTTCATGATGAGATCATTGATCTCGCCAATGTTCTCGTTGGCAGCGGTGTAAACCGCCTGGCCCATGAACTGGGAAGCGAGCACGGCATTGGTTGGAACTTCAGCATTTCCCACTGTTGTGGTTGCGGCATCGGGTGCCGGAGCGGGTGTTGCAGCCGTTGTGTCCTGCTTTGGAACTTCAGTCGTCGTTCCGGAAGTTGCAGTATCGTTCGTCACGGCGGGTGCCTGAGCGTTCGAGGCGCTGCCCGCGGCTTTGCACTCAGCTGACAGCTCGGCCTCAGGCACGGTGCCTACGGCCGGACATTCAACCTTGTTCTGCACTTCAGGGGCTGGCGCCACGGGCGTTGCTTCCTGGGCATAGGCCATGCCTGAGGCACACAGCAGTGCCAGCACCGCTACGGTGTTTCTGAACTTATTCATGGTCAGTCTCCTTTCATTGGTTGGGGTACCTATGAAACGGCTGGGCCGCCGGGAGGTTCCCACCAAAATTGAATCAATCGGCAATGAATCATCGGCAACACGGAGGAGACGCGCACGATTTCGCGCGAGCAAGCGCCTCTCCTGCTCGTCCAAAGAACAGCCGGAATAAATGGTTGGCAGGCAGATTGGTTCCAGCCGCTTGCCCATCTCAAACCAGGAAATCCCCCGCAAGCGGAGGACCGCATTTCGTGTGGATCAGTCAGATTTAGAAAACTATTGTGGGGTCACACTTGCAGGGGGAGTTTCCGGAGCCGGTGTAACGGGTGCGGCACTATCCTGAGTTACAACCGGGGCTGTTGACGTGCTGCCCCAGTCAAACGAGAGCACAAAGAGAATCCCGAGAACGACGACCAAAGCGGCGATGATAAAGCCGGTTGAACGGTCCGCCGGTTCAGCCCGCTCGTTCACAGGAAAAGCAGAAGAAACAGGTTCTTCAAGATTTGGATCATGATCTGGTGCCGGGTCAGGCACGATGCTTGGCTTGCGTTGGGCGTTTGCCATGATGGTCACTCCTTGCGGGTCAATTGCTAAAGCTCCAATGCAGCGATCCGGGTTTTGTTCCGGGATTAATTCATCATCTGGCGCATTGCCCAATTTTCTTGCAATCCATCGGCGTTCAAAGTGCCATTGCCGGATGCGCAAAAATGCACCACACTTGAAAAAACGCCATTGGGAGAAAAATATCGTGCCGAACGCCTATTCTGCCGCCGTGTCCGCCTGGCTCTCGAAATTCGAGACCGCCCTTGCAAAATCCGATACCCAGGCAGCCGCAGCGCTGTTTGCCGATGAGTGCTACTGGCGCGATCTGGTGTCCTTCACCTGGAACATCATGACACTTGAAGGCCGGCCGGCAATCGAAGCGATGCTGAAGGAGACACTGGCCACGGTGAAGCCTTCCAGCTGGAAAATCGAACGCGAGGCAACGGCGACCGATGGCGTCGTCGAGGGCTGGTTCACCTTTGAAACGGCAGTGGCGCGCGGGCGCGGCATTGTGCGGCTGAAGGACGGCAAATGCTGGACGCTGCTCACCACCATGGTGGAACTGAAGGGTTACGAAGAGCGCAAGGGTCCCAAACGCATCATGGGGGCCGAGCATGGCGTTGCCAAGAACCGCAAGAACTGGCTGCAACTGAAGCAGGAAGAAGAAGCGCGGCTGGGTGTAACCGAGCAACCGTATTGCCTGATAGTGGGCGGTGGCCAGGGCGGCATTGCGCTGGGCGCGCGCCTGAAGCGGCTTGGGGTGCCCACCATCATCGTGGAAAAGAATGAACGGGCCGGCGACAGCTGGCGCAAACGCTACAAGTCGCTCTGCCTGCATGATCCGGTCTGGTATGACCACATGCCCTATATTCCATTTCCCGATGACTGGCCGGTGTTCTCACCCAAGGACAAGCTCGGCGACTGGCTGGAAATGTACGCGAAGGTCATGGAACTGAATTACTGGGGTTCGACGCTTTGCGAGAGCGCCTCCTATGACGAAGCCAGGCAGGAATGGACGGTGAAGGTTGTGCGCAACGGCAAGCCCGTCACGCTCAAGCCCAAGCAGCTTGTGCTGGCCACGGGCATGTCGGCGGTTCCCAACATGCCGAAGTTTCCCGGCATGGAAAAATTTAAGGGCGAGCAGCATCATTCGAGCAAGCATCCCGGCCCTGATGCCTATGCGGGCAAAAAATGCGTGGTAATCGGCTCCAACAATTCCGCCCATGATATTTGTGCTGCCCTGTGGGAGGCGGGCGCCGATGTGACGATGGTCCAGCGTTCATCCACCCATGTGGCACGGTCCGATTCCCTGATGGAGCTTGACCTCGGCCCGGTCTATTCGGAACAGGCGGTGGCCCGGGGCATTGATGTCGACACGGCTGACATGCTGGTTGCCTCGGTGCCGTACAAGCTCAAACCCAAGCAGCAAATCGAGGTTTTCAAGGAAATCGCCAAGCGCGACGCGGATTTCTATGCGCGGCTGGAGAAGGCGGGCTTTATGCATGACTGGGGCGACGACGGCTCGGGGCTCGGCACGAAATACATGCGGCGCGGCTCGGGCTATTACATCGATGTCGGGGCCTCCGAGCTCATCTGCAACGGCAGCATCAAGCTCAAGACACGGGTGAGTGTCACGGAAATCAAGGAGCATTCGGTGGTGTTCAGCGACGGCAGCGAACTGCCGGCCGATCTCATCGTCTATGCCACGGGCTATGGCTCGATGAACGGCTGGGCGGCGGAGCTGATCAGCCAGGAAGTGGCGGACAGGGTGGGCAAGGTCTGGGGCCTTGGCTCCAACACGACCAAAGATCCCGGCCCGTGGGAGGGTGAACCGCGCAACATGTGGAAGCCCACCCAGCAGGACGCCCTGTGGTTCCACGGCGGAAACCTCGCCCAGTCGCGGCAGTATTCGCAGTTCCTGGCACTGCAGCTCAAGGCGCGGAAGGAAGGCATT
>JAEUMI010000332.1 GCA_016792825.1 Hyphomicrobiales bacterium | reverse complement strand
GTTGAATGCCCAAGTGTCCACTACCTGAGCTCCATGTGTGTTAATAACCTGAACGTCCGTTCCGGCCGCCACTCGAAAAGCGCGCCCCTCACGTGCACGCACCAGGAAGGTTTCGATCTTTGTCATTGGTTCGGCTCCGTAGATCAGGGACAGTACTAATCCATTTCATGCCGTTATGGGCAAATAAACGGCTTAAAGACAGGATATCGCGCAAGGAGCAACTATAGCACCATCCCCCAAATGCACGGCCCCCGAAAGCAGATGTGGGAGGCGCTTTGGGGAATTGCACTATTTTAAAAGGGTAACCCGCGTAAAGTGAACTCCAATCGTCGGCTGCCGTTATAAGTGCTGGTTCTCTATGACAGGATTCTCTCTTGTCGCCTTGCATACAAGACGCCTACGGCAAGATTGAAACCTCCCGCGACTATCAGCACCACTGCCATAATCACCACCGAGAATGCGGCGGCCTGAGACGCCTTACCGGAATCATCGAGCAGGAGAACTGAAACCGCGGCGACCGAATTCCTTGGCGATACCAGGAATATAACGGCGGAAAGGGTCACCATCGCACGCATGAACAGGAAAAGTCCGATACTGAGCAGTGACGGCAGCAACAATGGCAGGGCAATACGTGTCATGGTCCGAAAAAATGTTGCGCCCAACATTGCGGATGCTTCATCGAAGGTGCGGCTGATCTGCTTGATGTTCGTCGTCGCTATGAGAAATGCCTGGGCATGATAGTGGAAGATCGTGTTGATAGCGAGGAACCAGACGGTCCCGTAGAGCAGATAAACCGGATTGGACGGATCATTGAAGGCGAGAATATACCCAAGGCCCAGCACCATGCCCGGAACTGCGGCCGGCAGGACTGAGAAGAAATAGAGCACCCGGGTATAGGGGTGCGAGACCTTCTCAATGATATATGCGTTCAACGTTACCAGCACAGTGCCGAGAAGAGCGGTGATAGCGGCCATCCCGAGGCTGGTCCAAAGCGGAGCGTATCCGTTCTGCACGTCGGTCACATAGTGATCGAGTGTGAAACTTATGTTGTAGGGCCATAGCTTCACGAAGCTCGCAACGACGACGATGCCAGCTACGGACAGGATAATAGTTGAAATGACTATGACATAGGTAAAGGCACATGCATCGCGCAGCGGATGCTTGCGCAGGGTCAGTGGCGATGAGCGCTCGCTCAAAATGGCGGCGTTTCGGCGCGCCACCTGGCGCTCGACCAGCATCGCGAGGCCAGCGGGAACAAGCAGCACAATGCCAATGACCGCGCCAAGCCGGAAATTCGCCTGGCCGGATACCTGATTGTAAATCTCGGTTGCCAGAACACTGTAATCACCGCCGATGACCATGGCGTTGCCGAAGTCGGTGATGACAATGGTGAACACGACGAAGGCGGCCGACATGATGCCGTAGCGGCTGGCCGGCAATGTCACGGTCCAGAAAAGGCGAAACTCGCTTGCGCCCAGCATTCGCCCTGCCTCATAAAGCCGTCCATCAGCAACTGACAGCGCCGTAATGATAATGAGGACCGCGTGAGGAAACGCATAGAGCATATCGGATAGCAGGATTCCCCAGAAGCCGTAAATGTCGATGCGTATGCCGAGCAGATTACTAATCAGGCCGTTGCGGCCGAGCAGAAACTGGATTCCAAGCGCCTGGACAAGTGACGGCGCAAAAATCGGCAGAAGCGCACAGAACCGCCACAGACTCTTCAGTGGGATGAGGGTGCGGATTAGAGCATAGGCGTAGCCAAAGGCGAGGACGATGGTGATCACGGTCGCCGAAAACGCCAGCAGCAGGCTCCGCGATGTTATCGTGACAAATCGCGGATCACGAAAATAATCGACAAAGTTGCCCAATCCCCACGAACCATCGGGAAGTATAAGGCCCTCACGTAGGATCGCCCAGATCGGCACGGCAACGAACAGGCCGAGCAACAAGGTAGTGACACAGACTGCCGCCGCCTTGAAGAACCGATCGCCCGCAAATGACCGGCAGATGGTCGATAGCGACGAGCCCGATATCTCTGCCAGCCAGGCGCCAATCATGCTGGATAGACGTTGAAGGCATCGGGGGGGAGGCTCAGGCTGATCGATGAGCCAACTGATAATTTGAGATCATGAACGGTCCTCGCCGGGACTTCCGCGTTGATCGTCAGCGGCTGGCTGGACGATGGCGCAAGGGTCAGCAGGCACTTTCCGCCCAGGAACTCGATCCATTCCACGCTGGCTTCCAAGGTATTTGAACCGCTCTGATGCGCAGTCTCGGCGCCCGGGCGCGCAATTTGCACGTCCTCCGGCCGGATGGCGATGATCGCGTTTCCTTTCAGAGGCGCCATGACGCATGAGCGGTCGACGACAAGCTCATGCCCGGCGAAACGGAAGCGCCCTTCGCCGGTCTCGACGGCCGTCAGGAAATTCATGCTGCCCACAAACCCTGCGACGAAGGGCGTCAGGGGCCTGTCGTATATCTGGGCCGGGGGGCCCTGCTGGATAATGCGCCCCTCATTCATGACTACGACATGGTCCGCCATAGTGAGGGCTTCCTCCTGATCATGCGTCACCATTATCGTGGTGATTCCTAGCTCCTGCTGAAGCTTGCGGATTTCGCTGCGAAGCGTGCGGCGCACCTTTGCGTCGAGAGCCGAGAGCGGCTCGTCGAGGAGCAGCACATGGGGCCTGGGCGCAAGCGCCCGAGCCAGGGCCACGCGCTGCTGCTGTCCACCCGACAGCATGTGAGGATATTTGCCGCGCTGATCGGCGACGCCGACCAGCGACAGGAGTTCTGCAACCCTCGAGGCGATGTCGGAATCACCCCAGCGATGACACTTGAGGCCATAGGCAACGTTCTCCTCAACCGTCAAATTCGGGAACAGGGAATAACTCTGAAAGACCATGCCGAAATTACGCATGCGTTCTGGGATGCCGGCCAAGCTCCGCCCCCTGAATGACATTGTGCCGCCGTCGGCGTTTTCGAGCCCTGCGACCAGTCGCAGTAGGGTTGTCTTTCCGCAACCCGATGGCCCGAGAAAGCAGACGAGGCTAGATGGAGGAATTTCCAGGTCGACCGCATCTACAGCAACGGTCGACCCGAATCTCTTGGTGACATTGTTCAGCGTTATATCCATTGCCGCTTCCCGCTGGTGGGCCGTACGTTCAGATGGAATGTTGCCCATCCGAGCCAAAGGGCGACAAGGAACATTCAGCCTGCGATCAACGCTCGATTTCCGCCTGCCACTTCTTGAGGATGCTGTCTTTTTCGGCTGCCGAGCGGGCGAAATCCATCTTGAACAGCACGCTGGTGACATCCTCGGGTATTCCGGCATCGCGCGCGATCTGGGCCTGCTCCCCTCCGGGAACCGAGTTCATTTCGGCGCGCTCGCCATAAAGCTTGGCGGCGGCAGGCGTCAACAACCAGTTAAGGAATTTCTTGGCGTCTTCCGGATTCTTCGACGTCTTCATCAGTCCGCTCGTTTCGATCTCGTAGCCCGCTCCTTCCTTGGGAATGACCATGGTGATCGGGAAGCCTTCATGAATCTGCTTGACTGCCGCGAAAGCAAATGAGGTGCCGATCGCATACTCGCCGGCACTTGCCATCCGGCACGGTTTCGAGCCGGATTTGATGTATTGGGCGACGTTCTTATCGAGCTCCTTCATGAACTTCCAGCCTTCTTCCTCGCCCTTCATTTGGAGGAGGCTAGCAACCCCGAGATAGCCGGTACCCGAACTGGCTGCATTCGGCATCACGATCTCGCCTTTATATACCGGGTTGAGGAGATCTTCCCATGACGTAGGTATGGGCAGCTTCTTGGCCTCTGACATCGGCTTGTTGACGCAGAAGGCCGCGAAATAACCGGTCGTCGCAAACCAGCGGCCCTCGGCGTCGCGGAATTGGGAGTCCATCTTGTCGACGCCTTCCGGCGAATATGGCGTAAGCATTTCAAGGATTCGCGGATCGACCATGTTGGTCACCGCCCAGCCCCAGATGACATCGTGCTGCGGGTTGCTCTTCTCGGCCAGCATGCGCGCGCCAAGATCGCCTGTCGAAAGTCGCAGCAGATGCACGGTGACGTCAGGATGTTCTTTATTGAAGGCCTCGACGTAGACCTTGGCGTCGTCCTCCTCTAGCGATGTATAGGCGGTGATCTCTCCAGCAGAGGCCCCGATGGACAGTATCGCCAGAGCCGGAAGCGACAATAAGGAATTCCAGATTCTCTTCGCGAACATAGCATGCCCTCCTTTTGTTTTCAGCGTGCGGCTTACGGGAAGTGCCCACGAGCCATTGCGGGAAGAGGATCGGCCAAAATGTTTGAACTGTCAACAATTTGTGTCAGACTTACAACATTGTGGCACGCCAAATCGCCCCCGGTAAGACGTCGCGGCTCTAATGGGGAAAGCGCGAGCTTCGATATTCACAAGACTTCGGCGATGAACAGCAGATTTTACGCTGGAGTCGCAGGACGCCCCCTAACGCGGCCTTTTAACCTTGTCGGGGGAGCGAATGAGTCTCGACGGTGATCCCGGCTCAACGCAGAGGTTCATGGGTATAATTTTCGCGAGCCAGCTTGATAATGCGTTGAGATATCTATCTTTTCTGGTTTTTTGGGAAATGCACTGCCACACCACTTTGCTCAAGAGATTTTGCAAGCGTTGCAGGCGGTGCCGTGTCAGTTACTAGGTGGCTCAACTGGTCTAGAGAACAGACGTGTTCAAATGCTTTCTGATCAAATTTACTGCTATCCATTACGAGTATTGAATTGGCAGCTTGCTTGAACATAGTGCGCTTGATCCAAACGGAAGCCGAATTGAAATCGCTGGGCCCGTCTTTGTCTAACCGGCTGGCGCCAATAATGGCGTGGGAGACATTGAAGCGCTCTAGATAGCTGATCGTGTCATGACCATGCACGCCCCCATCACCCGGGTCAAATTCGCCCGGGCACATTCGTACCCGTATTGTGGGATTGGTTGCGAGCGCTGACGCAACACCAAAGCCCGTGGTAATGACTGTCAGGTTGCTCAATTCGGCAGCCAGGCGTTTTGCGACAAAAACCGTTGTGCTACCCGCATCAATCATCAGCGTATCACCATTTTTAATGAGTGGCACGGCGGCTTTGGCCAATTCCACGCGTTGCGGGATGTTGGCTCGATATCTGTCATCATACACTGGTTCAGCACTGGCAGGAGTTCCTGTTGCACCGCCATAGGTTCGGTTTATGAGGCCAGCGGCACTCAACTCGTCAAGGTCCCGACGGATCGTTTCGGTAGACACATCGTGCTCAAGCGCCAATTCGCCAATGCGAATCGCGGGGGAAGCTCGGAGCTCCGCGATAATGGCGCCCTGCCTTTTCTGCTTACTGCGCTCCTTAATTGCCTTCACCACACTAACTCCAGCCTTTGAAAAATTTTACCATCATCTTAACTTTCCTTCTCGCAAACTAAAAACTACCACAGTTTTTTGTGATTCATTTGGACTCTGAAATTGAGAACCGTTACCCAAATGCATGTTCGCCATTGAGCGTTCCTAATTGACTGGTCACCACGTCACCATTCTCGGCGCGGAATATGGAGCTTCAAGCGTGAGGTTGGTGTGGCGTTTGCTTGCGTTGTGGATCTACATGGGCGTTCTAACTTTCGGGTGGTCCAATGCCGACATCCAACAGGTCCGCCGCTGGCAGGCACAAAATAACCACATGCTGTGTTCCGTCATGGCTTATTAAATCTCCACGGGAATTCTCTTAAACTTGGTGTTTACAATATCCAATGTTGTAAGTACAACACATTTAATTCTAACGCTACACTCCAGAATTTCCTTGAAAGATTTTCAGTGAAAACGCACGTCCACTCCGCCGCTCAACTTCAACCGATTGCGCAATTTTCCCGCGTTGAGCGCAAGGGGATTCGCGCTGTCCTGACCGACATCGATGATACGCTCACCAATGGTGGCCGTCTTCCCGCCATTGCCTATTCGGCCATGGAACGTTTGAAGGCAGCAGGCCTTATTGTTATACCGGTCACTGGCCGGCCTGCGGGGTGGTGCGATCTCGTGGCAAGGCAATGGCCGGTCGATGGAGTAGTCGGCGAAAACGGTGCGTTTTATTTCAGGTATGATGACGGCACGCGCCGCATGACAAGGTGCTACGCGAAATCCGCATCTGAGCGCAACATTGATCGCGCCAAGCTCGATGTAATAGGGACGGAAGTTCTCCGCGAAATCCCCGGCACCGCGCTGGCCAGCGACCAGACCTACCGTGAGGCCGACCTCGCAATTGATTTCGCGGAAGACGTAAAGCCACTAGCACCTGCCGCCGCGGATGGCATTGTCAAGATTTTTGAGCGCCACGGAGCTACCGCAAAAATCTCCTCGATCCACGTGAACGGCTGGTTCGGCACTTATGACAAGCTCACCACCAGCAAAAAAATGTTGGCCGACGAATTCGACTTCCATGCCGATCTCTATCGCGACAGGGTTGTCTTTGTAGGCGACAGCCCAAATGACGCGCCCATGTTTAGCTATTTTCCAAATTCGGTTGGGGTTGCCAACGTGGCCAAATACGCCGGCAGCCTGCCCGCCTCGCCCCACTGGGTCACAAAGGCGAGTGGCGGTCACGGCTTTGCTGAACTTGCCGATCAACTGCTCGCGCATACCTGAGGTCTGTTTTGGAATGTTGTATATGCAACATAATAAGTGGTAATTACAAATATCTTTTTTGATATCGAATGAGAGGATTATCCATGCAACATGAAGCACTTCGATTGGCAATGATCGCCACCTGCAATTTCATGATTGACCGCGGCATCAACCAGGGAACCGCCGGCAACATCAGCGTAAGGGTGGACAATGGCTTTCTCATCACGCCGTCAGGCGTTGCCTACGATGAGATGGTGCCGGAAGACATTGTGCTGATGCAGCTCGACGCATCGCACGATGGCGTGCGCAAGCCCTCAACAGAGTGGCGCTTCCACCGCGATATCATGGCCAAGAAGCCCGAAGTGGGCGCGGTCATCCATCTTCATTCGCGCTTCTGCACTTCGCTCTCCATGTTGCGCAAGGAAATTCCCGCCGTCCATTACATGATTGCGGCGGCCGGCGGCCCGACAATTCCCTGCGTGCCCTATGTGACCTGGGGCACCCAGGAACTGGCCGATTATATTCTGGGAGCGCTGAGCAACCGGCTGGCATGCCTCCTGGCAAACCACGGCATGGTCTGCATCGGCCCGGACCTCAAAAAGGCGGCATGGCTTGCGGTCGAAGTCGAAGCCCTTGCCGCCCAGTACTGGCAGGCGCTGCAGATTGGCGAGCCCCATGTTCTACCCGACGATGAAATCGCCCGGGTGATCGCAAAATTCAAGGATTATGGCCAGGGCGGCGACACGCGGAAAATGCCGAGTTGCTGTTGAGATTCAACGGATAAAAGTTTGAGGCCAGTGATGGGAAAACCAGACAAAATCGGGCAACTGCTTGCCGGCAGTTACATCGATCCAGACAGCAAGAAGCCGGTCAGGGTTGAAACAAAATCGTTGATCATTTTGCCAACGCTCAAGGGCGCTGAATGCCAGGCCGTGAAGGATTTGGGTTTTGGTCGTCGGCTCGCCGTGGTCAGCGACGTGACAACCCATGAGGTTCTAGGCCAGCGTATTGAAGGTTCCCTTGCCTCTCTCTACGACGTGACCAGCATTGTGCTGCCGAAAAACCCCTATCCCGATGGCGAAACCGTGGAGAAAATCCGCCTCGCCACTGTGAAGTGCGATGCAGTGATAGCCGTTGGGTCTGGCACCATCAACGACGTCTGCAAATATGGAAGCGCGCAGGATAAAAAACCCTACGCCGTGTTTGCCACTGCTCCGTCGATGAATGGCTACACTTCAGTGAATGCCGCCATAACGATGCACGGCCATAAAATGTCACTGGCGGCCCAGGCTCCCACAGGAGCTTTTTTTGATCTAGGTGTACTGGCGACGGCCCCTTCCCGCATGATCCGCTCGGGGCTTGGCGACAGCCTTTGTCGCACCACGGCGCAGGCCGATTGGCTGCTCTCGCACTTACTGTTCGGCCACGCCTATCGCCACTTACCCTATGAACTGTTGGCCGATGATGAAGGCCCGCTCTTTGCCCAGGCCGCAGATCTCATGAAGGGTGATCTGAAAACCATGGAGCTCTTGGTTCGTACTCTGGTGCTCTCCGGCTTTGGTACCGCAATAATTGGCACGAGCCAGCCCGCCAGCCAGGGTGAGCATCTCATCAGCCACTACATCGACATGTTCTGCGACAAGAAGCGACCCACCGTTTTCCATGGCGAACAGGTGGGGGTCACTACCCTTTCTATGGCACGCTTGCAGCACGCAGTGCTGGGCTCCACTCCATTGATTACAGCAGATACCGCCACCCATACGGATTTCAAGGATCGCTACGGCGAAGAACTCGGTGCTTCTTGCTGGGCAGAATTCAACACCAAGTTCATAAGCGAGGAAAAGGCGACACAACTCAATGATGTTCTAAGAACACAATGGGACTCGATCCGCGAAAAAATTTCAAAGATTCTTCTTCCTGCTAACCATCTCGCCGATGTGCTTACAGCATCTGGCGCGGATCTTACGCCGGAACAGATTGCGCTGCCCCGATCATTTTATGAATCGGCACTTTTGCATTGCCGCGACATTCGCGGCCGTTACACCTTTCTCGACCTCGCGGCGAGCAGTGGTCAACTCGCTGCTCTAACTAGAACAATTTAGGTTTCAGGAGCACTCTATGGATTTTATTTTCATGCTGACACGAAACGACCGGACCGTTGTGGATTGTCTGGAGGTCTTGGAGTCTATTGTCCCGCTGGGCCTCAAACACATCGGATTCAAGGATGTTGGCGTTCCGACCAAAACATTGAAAGCCCTTACCACCGCCATCAAGGACATGGGCGCCACGTCCTATCTCGAAGTCGTTTCGGAAACCCCCGAAGCTTGCCTGAACTCAGCCCGGGTCGGCGGCGAACTTGGAATCGATTGCCTGTTGGGCGGCACCGCAGCAGTTGAAATCTTGAACATCCTGAAAGGCACCCGCACGCTCTACTATCCTTTCCCCGGCAAGCCATCGGGCCATCCCACCAAGCTCGGCGGCACGCCGGCTGACATTGAAGCCGACTGCCGCAAATTCCTAGACGCAGGCTGCGCTGGCGTTGATCTTCTCGCCTACCGGGCAACAGATGCTGACCCGCTTGAACTGGTCAAGGCGGCGCGCCGAGGATTAGGAACAAATCGTTTGATTGTTGCAGGATCAATAGCATCACGAAACCGCATTCGGGATATTGCGGAAGCGGGCGCCGATGCCTTTACCATTGGATCGGCAGTGTTGGACGGCTCGTACAATAACACCAAGGGTTTGCTGCAGTCGCAGATTTCCAGCGTCTTAGCCGATAGCAATTTTGCTTGATGCTGATCGGAATTGATATCGGCACACAGAGCCTCAAGGTGGTCCTTACCGATGAGTCGTTGAACGTTTGCGGTGAAGCCAGTGTGCACTATGTGCCATCCTACCCCCAGCCCGGTTGGGCCGAGCAAAATACAAGCCTATGGTTGAATGCGTTAAAGTCCGTTATTGCTGCGGCCTTAGCCGCGGCGAAATGCAAACCCACAGATATTTCCGGCCTGGCAATCGGGGGGCAACTTGACGGCTGCATAGGTGTTAACCATCAAGGCAATGCGATCGGACCCGCCATCATATGGATGGACAAAAGAGCGGCAAACTCTCTGGAAGGCATAAATAGAAAAGTGATCGGTGAGCGCACTGGCATTGTGCTTGATGCCTCGCATATGGCTGCCAAGATAAGATGGAGCCAAACTAATCTGGCTGGGGCATCGAACTGTGCTGTGTGGCACCAGCCCACTTCATTCATGGTGGAGAGACTTACCGGTAGTCGCGTGATTGATCCATGCCTAGCGTCCACAAGCATGGTTTATGGCCTTTATTCGCAAGCCTGGGACGCGGATTTGCTACGCCTTTTCGGGATTGAGGAAACCAGTCTTCCACTCATCTCGCCAACCACCAGCATAGCAGGCTACCTGACGGATGTCGGTGCCGCACTCAGTGGATTGCCTGTTGGCCTGCCTGTTGCAGTAGGCACGGGGGATGATTTCGCGGCTCTGCTCGGTTGCGGAATTTCACAACCCGGAACCGTATGCGTCACCATCGGCACGGGAGAGATCATCGGCGCGCTGGTGGAGAAGCTGGTGATCGACACCGATCAATTGGTGGAAACTCACATTTTTTGTACCGGCCATTATCATCTTGGCAATCCGGGCTGGTTGTCGGGAGGTGCCATCCGCTGGTTCCTCAATACCTTCTCTGTCAAAGATGATGCAGAGTTCTCGGCCCTAGCCGCCCAAGCCCCGCCCGGCTGTGACGGCTTATTGTTCATTCCGGCTCTGACCGGCGCCACCGCGCCGCAATGGCTGGACAAGGCCCGTGGAACTTTCCACGGCATGACAACCTCACATACAAAATCACATTTTGCCCGGGCCATTCTTGAAGGCACCTCCTTCGCTATGCGCGATGTAATTGACCGGTTGACGGCGCTAGACGTGCCTACGGAAAAAATTCGCATCATGGGCGGCGGTTCAAAAAGCCAGGTGTGGATGAAAATCCGCGCTGATCTCATGGGTCGGAATATAGAAGTGCTCGACCACGGCGATGCATCAGCCCTGGGCGCGGTGTCAATTGCGGCTGTGGCCACCGGAATCTATCCGGATTTGCCGCATGCCGTTGCAGCACTCAAGATTCCAGTCATCACTGTTGAACCGGACGCTGCGAATTACGACATTTATGATCAAGCTTACCGGAACTATCAAAAACTTTTCGCCGCCCTCTTGCCTTTGCAAAAATAGGACAACTACGATTTTTTCGGTTGCGCGACGAGAACCTCAACCGTGAGCAGGCCAAGCGCTTCAGCCATGTCCGCTTCCGGCTCACGGTCCGTGATAAGATAGTTTACCTTGTCAAGACTGAGTACGCGCACCGGCGCATAGCGGCCGAATTTCTGGTAGTCGGCCACGACGATGACGGTTTGAGCCGACTGCAGCATCAGACTGTGCAGTTCCGCTTCTTCGCGGCTGAAATCCATCAGCATACCGCTTGGTGATATAGCGCCCGCCCCAATGACCGCGAAGTCGGCAAAATAATTCGACAGCATCTGCGTGGCATCACGACCAAGGCAGGCCTGATTCTGCGGCTGGATCTCTCCCCCGAGGATATGCACTCGGTTATTGTTGCGCCCGCCAAGCTTGGTGCAGGTGGCAATGCAGTTAGTAAATACCTGCAGGCCTTGCCGCGAAAGGAGTTCATCTGCGGTACATTGTACCGTGGTGCCGCCTGCCAGAATGACCGACGCGCCATCCGGGATCATACCCGCTGCGAGACGGCCAATGGCGCGCTTACCGGCAACATTTGTTGTCTGGCGGATGGCCATTTCAGGCTCATGGGTGTCGAGCGAAATTGCCCCGCCATGGGTTTTCCGAATCTTTCGCTGTTCGGCCAGCGCCAACAAATCCCGCCGGATGGTTTCACGCGAAACGGCAAGTCTTTGCTGTATCTCGGTTATGGAAATCGAGCGATTCAAATTTACTAAGGAGAGGATTTGATTCTGGCGTTCTTCTGCGAGCACGGATTTCTCCCAATTTCCTGAAATCCTTGGCCGAAATTGCGCACCAAAATCAACCGGATTGACAGATGTGGTTTTTATAGCAATAATTTGCATATTATTGCAATAATGTTTTCTTTTGTGTATAACTGCGTCATAAAAATAAACTACAGGAGGAATGCCCCATGACCAAGCTAACACCACGCCCCACAAAGAAAATTTCCCGCCGTTCCGTCCTTAAAACCTTGGGCGCAACAGCCCT
>JAEUMI010000056.1 GCA_016792825.1 Hyphomicrobiales bacterium | reverse complement strand
CTTCAATCGCGTTGCGAAAGCATTGGCGCGCGATTGCGCGGCAGGTCTCATGACTGGTGTGCGCGCCAGCAGTTGTTTCGGCTACCGCGTAGATCGCGAGGTCCGACAGGCAGGCCGCAAACACATGCATTTTGGCGATGTTAAGCGACGCCAGGAAAACTTCGTCCTGGAAGTTCTTGGCGTAGTTCATTCCCATGCGCGTCTGGACATAGCCGTAAAGCGTCTTTTGCGAAACGAACGCCGACCGGCTGGCAATGAAGTCGCCGAGTTCAGCGATCGTGGTGATTTTTCCCGCGCGCCGGCGGCCGGGCCGAAAGCCAATGCTGTTGAGAAAATCCTTGGCTATGGCAAAAACCTGGTGCATGGGAAGAAACTTGTAAATCCGGGAGTTGTTCCAGTCCATACCGCAAAGTTCATATCGCAGCATTGCACTGTTGCCTGTAGTCAGAGCTAATATCGTAGGGGCTTTGCATGTGCATGTGCAAGGCGATTTTTGGGAGGAGATCGAAACATGCCAGCAGACACAAAAGCTTCACGCCAGATGCACTGGGTGAAAACGAGAAACCTGACCTATATAATCCTTGCACTATGGGTGCTCTTCGGAATCATCCTTCCCTGGTTCGCCGGAAGCCTGAATGCCTACACGTTCATGGGCTTTCCGTTGGGATATTATTTCTGCGTTCAGGGTTCGCTGATCGCCTTCGTGGCGCTCATCTGGATCCAGAACTGGCGGCAAGACGCGATTGACGACGAATTCGGCGTCGGCGAAGAATAAGGGGGGAACAAGATGTCTACTGAATCAATGTCCAAACGCCCGGCGTTTCTCGACAACCTGGGCAAGGTTTATTTTCTCTACACCCTTGGCTTTCTGGCCTTCTTCGCCATCATGGCGGTGTTCGAACGCCTGGGCGGCAGCGCACAGGCGATAGGTATCGGATTCCTGCTCTTCACCATCGGTATTTATGCGGTCATCGGCTGGCTTTCGCGGACCGCGGAAGTTGACGCCTACTATGTCGCCGGCCGCGAAGTGCCTGCGCTTTACAATGGCATGGCCACCGCCGCCGACTGGATGTCGGGGGCCTCGTTTGTGGCTTTGGCCGGCGGCGTCTATTTCGGCGGATACCCCTATCTCGGGTATATCGTCGGCTGGACCGGCGGCTACGTCCTCGTGAACTCGCTGATGGCGCCTTATCTCAGGAAGTTCGGCTGCTACACGGTGCCGGATTTCATCGGCACGCGCTATGGCGGCAATACCGCGCGCCTGATGGCGGTTATCATCCTGGTGGCGGCGTCGTTCACATACGTCACGGCGCAGATCAACGCCACCGGGACGATTGCCGCGCAGACGCTCGGCGTGCCCTTCGAAGTCGGCGTCTGGCTCGGTTTGCTTGGCATCTTCATCTGTTCGATGCTGGGCGGCATGCGCGGCGTAACCTGGACCCAGGTTGCGCAGTATATCGTGCTGATCATTGCCTATCTGGTGCCGATCATCTGGATGTCCAACAAGCAAGGCTTCGGCATCATCCCCCACTTCTCGTACGGCGAAGGCGTTTTCCGCATCGCCGAACTGCAGGCGCAGTACGGGCTGAATCCTCCCGCCCAGCCCATCGCGGGCTTGTCGGTACTGACGACGCCGCAGAATACGCCCGGCGACGTGATGAACTCGTGGAAGATGGTGTCTCTTGCCATCTGCATGATGGCCGGCACCGCATCGCTTCCGCATATTCTGATGCGCTATTTCACAACCCCATCGGTCCGCTCAGCCCGGCGCTCTGTCGGCTGGTCGCTGCTCTTCATCTTCCTGCTGTACTTCTCGGCGCCCGCTCTTGCGACGCTGACGAAGCTGCAGCTGCTCGATCCGAACCTGGCGACTTCCATCATCGGCAAGCCGTTCGCGGATGTTGCCAATCTGGAATGGATCAAGCACTGGGCGTCCGTGGGCATGCTCGCGGTGCAGGACCAGAATGCCGATGGCATCCTTCAGTTGAACGAGTTCTTCATGCGGCCCGACATCGTAGTGCTTGCCACGCCTGAAATTGCTGGCTTGCCCTTCGTAATTTCCGGCCTCGTTGCGGCTGGCGGCCTTGCGGCGGCCATGTCGACGGCCGACGGGCTGTTGCTCGCCATCGCCAACGCGCTCTCGCATGATCTCTACTATAAGATCATCGATCCGTCGGCCAGCACGAAGCGGCGCCTCACAGTGGCCCGCATCCTGTTGCTCTTCATCGGTGCGGCGGGTGCTCTCGTCGCGTCGCTAAAGCTTACGGGAATTCTGGGTGCCGTGGCGTGGGCCTTCGACTTTGCCTGTTCCGGCCTCTTCTTCCCGCTGGTACTCGGCATTTGGTGGAAACGCGCCAACACCGCCGGCGCTATCGCCGGCATGGTCGGTGGCTTTGTCTCCGGCTCGCTCTACCTCTACCTCGTGTTCAACAAGATCATGGATCCGTGGTGGGGAATTGACGACATCCGCTTCGGCATCATTGGCATGGCTGTCAGCGTTGTCGCCATGGTCGTGGTCAGCCTCATGACCAAGGAGCCTTCGAAAGAGGTTCAGGCCATGGTGGACGAGGTTCGCGTGCCATCGGGCAAGACGATCCTTAGTTCGGGTCATTGAAGCAAAAAACAGCTAGAATGCAGGGGCGGAATTTTCCGCCCCTGTTTTATGTTTTATGATGCGGACCTTTTCACATGGTTGAGCTGTTCGAGATTTTCCCGTGGTGGGTCATCCTCATTGACTACGTTCTCGGGCTGGTCATGTGGACCTTGATCGGGCGCGCCGCCATGGGGTTCTTTCTCCCGGAAACCTCCACGTTCTTCTTCATGCGGTTTTTTGTGAGATCGACTGACCCCGTCATCCGGGTATTCAGGCCGATAACGCCGGGGTTTCTGATTCCGCAGATGGTGCCCCTCTACGTTGCCTGGTTCTTCTTTATGGTCCGCTTTTACCTGATGCCGTGGCTTCTCGGCTATTCGGTCATGGGCATGCTATCCTTTCCATTGGAAAGCGAAGTGGCGGCATTCATCTACAAGATTTTCACGCCAGTGCCGTAACCATTCCGCGGCCGGAGGATTTCATGAAGCAAGAGCATCCCGTGGCGACTGCGGCAACGCCCCTGCTGTCCCTGACAGCCATAGCGCTGGATACCGAAACAACGTCACTGGATGTGAACCATGCCCGCATTCTGGAAATCGGCGCCATCGCCATTCTCAATGGCAGGCTTGTGCCCGAATCCCACTTTGCCTCGCTGGTCAATCCGGGCGCGGAAATTCCGCGTGAGTCGGTTGCAATTCACGGCATCACCGATGATGCGGTGAAGTCAGCCGGCAGCTTCGCGCAGGTTTACAAGCAGTACCGCGGCTTTGCCGGGGCCCATGTGGTTCTGGGATATGCGGTGGGCTTTGACCTTGCCATGTTGCGCAGCGAGCATGAGCGCGCCGGCCTTGCCTGGAAGTCCCCGCGGTTTCTCGACGTGCTCGATCTGGCGCGCTCGCTCAGGCCCGACCTGCCGAACTTTTCCCTCGAAACGCTGGCCGCTTGGCTCGGCATTGCAGTGGTCGACCGCCATCGTGCCCTGCCCGATGCCAGGCTTGCGGCGGAAGTCTTCCTCGCCCTCTTGCCCCGCCTTCGCAGGAATTCCATCCGCACCCTGGCGGAAGCCGAGGATGCCTGCCGGAAATCCGCCACCTCTTCAGGCGTGGCGGGTTGGCATGAAGCTGCGGCGCCAGCGTCAAGTCCCGTTCGTGTTGACAGCTATCCCTATCGGCACCGGGCCAAGGACGTGATGTCAAAGCCGCCGGTATTTGCTGCTCCCGCCCTGAACCTTCGCGAAGCCCTTGCCCTGCTCGTGCGCCGCAAGGTGAGTTCGCTCTTCATCGCGCGTGAGAAGCCCGGAGCCCCCCACGGCATTGTGACCGAACGCGATATTCTCCGGGCCATTGACCGCGATGCTGCGAAGGCATTCACAAAGCCGGTGAAAAGCATCGCTACATTCCCGCTCGAGAGCGTTTCCCACGAAGATTTTCTCTACATCGCCTTCGGCCGCATGCGGCGCAAGAAATACCGTCACATGGGCGTGATCGATGCGGATGGCGAACTCGTTGGCGCCATCACTCAGCGCGATCTGCTGCGCCTGCAGGCCGATGAGGCCCTGGCCTTTGCCGACGCGCTTGGCGAAGCCGCAGGACCTGCAGAGCTTGCCATGGTCTGGCGGAAGCTGGCGAACGCCGCGCGCTCCCTGCTGCATGAGGAGGTGGATCCCCGCGACATTGCCGGGATCATTTCCGGCGAAGTGCGCAGCCTTACGGCCCGCGCCGCGACTCTTGCGGAAACGGAAGTGTCCGCGGCTTTTCCGAAACCGAAAGCCCTGCGCTTTGCGGTGATGGTGCTGGGCTCGGTCGGCCGCGGTGAAAGCCTGCTGGCGCTGGACCAGGACAACGCGATTGTCTTTGACGCGGCAGATGAGCCTGAAGCTGAGGCCTGGCTCCTGAAACTTGGCCAGCGCATGAATGCCATTCTGGACGAGGTGGGCGTTCCCCTGTGCAAGGGCGGCGTGATGGCGGGCAACCCGGCCTGGTGCAAATCGGCGGGCCAGTGGCGCAAGCAGGTGGCCCATTGGCTGTCCCGGGCCGAACCGCAGGACATCCTGAACGCCGACATATTTTTCGACGCCCTGCCGGTCCACGGCGATCATGGCCTGGTGGATGACCTGCGCCGCGATGCCATTTCAGCCGCTTCCCGGACCATGGTCTTCCTGCAGCTCATGGACATGAGCGCCGCAAAGGCGCGCCCCCCTGTCAACTGGCTGGGCCGCTTCAGCCTGGAAGAAGATGGCCGCATGGATCTGAAGATGCACGGCATCATGCCGATTTTTTCTGCCGCCCGTGTTCTGGCCCTGCGCCACGCCTTGGCCGAACATTCCACCGCCGCCAGATTGAACGCGCTGCGCGGCAAGCCGGGTGTTCTTGAGGAAAGGATTGATGGGCTACTCGAGGCGCACCAGATTATCCTGCGCGCCATTCTCCAGCAGCAGCTTGCCGACATCGAGCAGGGCATACCGCCTTCGAACCGCGTCGACCCGAAGAAGCTCCACGCGCCCGAAAAGGCCCATCTCATGTGGGCCCTGAAGCAGGTGCCGCTGGTGCGCGACATGCTGGGCGTTCCCGTCGCCTAGATAGCCCGGCATTTCCATTCGCAAGGTTTTCGCCTAGGCTCGGCCCATGCTGCAAAGCTGGATGATCTTCTTCTTTGGGTTGGCTTATCTCGGGGCCCTGTTTGCCGTTGCAAACTGGGGCGACAAGCCCGCCAACCGCCGGGAACCAGGTTCGCCCCGGCCCTTTATCTATGCCCTGTCGCTCGGTGTCTACTGCACCTCATGGACCTATTTCGGCAGTGTCGGCATCGCCTCCCGCACCGGTTTTGATTTCCTCCCGATCTATATCGGGCCGATCCTGGTTTTTGCCCTCGGCTGGCCGCTTCTGCAGCGCATCGCCGAAATCGCCAAACGCCAGAACATCGCCTCGATCGCCGATTTCCTGTCAGCCCGCTATGGCAAGAGCGAAGCCCTTGGCGCCCTGGTGGCGGTGGTGGCGACCATCGGCGTGGTGCCCTATATTTCCATTCAGCTGAAGGCCGTGTCGCAGTCCCTGCAGACCATGATCACCGACCCCCTGTTCCCCGAGGACATCATGCCGGTCATGCAGGGCGCTGACGGGCTGTCCATGCTGGTGGCGCTCACCATGGGCGTCTTTGCCATCCTGTTCGGCACCCGCCACATTGATACCACCGAGCACCAGGATGGAATGATCCTCGCCATTTCCGTTGAATCCATCGTCAAGCTTGTGGCTTTCATCGCGGTCGGGCTGTTCGTCACCCTCACCATGATGGGTGGCTTCGAAAAACTTGCCGCCCAAGTCACCGCCGATCCGCATATCTATGCCTTGCTGGCCAATGGTCTGAGCGGCACCCGCTGGCTGACGCTCACCCTTCTTGCCGCCATCGCCATAATTCTTTTGCCGCGGCAGTTTCATGTGTCCGTGGTCGAAAATGCCGCCCCCTCCGACATCCGCCGCGCCGCCTGGCTGTTTCCGCTGTATCTCGTCGCCATCAATATCTTCGTCATCCCCATCGCCATTGCCGGGCTGGTCATGCTGCCCGCGAGCGCCGACGGCGACACCTTCGTGCTTGCCCTGCCGGTCAGCGCCCAGAGCGGGTTCTTCGCCATGGTGGCCTTCATCGGCGGCCTCTCGGCCTCCACCGCCATGGTGGTGGTTGAAACCATCGCGCTCTCCATCATGATCTGCAACAACCTCGTCGTGCCCCTGCTGCTCCGCCAGCGCACCGAACGGCCGGAACTCCTCCATGACATGGGAAAGACCCTGATCACCATCAGGCGGCTGGCCATCGCCCTCGTGCTGGTGCTGGCCTATGGCTATTACCGGATGATCGGCTCGACCGCCGCATTGGCCCAGGTCGGCCTGATTTCCTTTGCCGCCGTGGCCCAGTTTGCCCCGGCCTTTTTTGGCGCCCTGATGTGGAAACGCGCCACGGCCCGCGGTGCCATGGCAGGACTCACGGCCGGCGCCCTTGTCTGGGGCTACACGTTGCTGCTTCCGTCCTTCGCCGATGCCGGCTGGATGGGCAAGGGCCTGATCGAGCAGGGCCCGTTCGGCCTGGATTTTCTCCGGCCCCGGATGCTGTTCAACATGGAATTGGATGCCTTGAGCCATGGCGTGCTGTGGAGCCTTGCCGCCAATATCTGTGCCTATGTCGGCTTTTCCCTGAGCCGCCTGCCCACCCCCATCGAACGCATTCAGGCCGCAAGCTTTGTGACCCGCGAACTGACTGTCGGCACCGGCACGGGCTTCCGCCTCTGGCGCACCGCCGTCACTGTCGAAAAGCTCGAGCAGACCGTCGCCCGCTATCTCGGCGAAGCCCGCGCCAGGTCAGCCTTTGCCGAATTCTTTGCCCAGCGCGGCGTCACGCAAAAGCCAGCCCTCGAAGCCGATGTCCGCATGCTGCGTTTCGCCGAGCATCTCTTGGCCCGCGCCGTGGGCGTGGCCTCGTCGCGTCTTGTCATGGCACTGCTGCTCGAGCGCCATTCCGCCCATCCCCGCGGCGCCATGCGGCTCCTTGATGATGCCTCCGCCGCCATCCAGCACAACCGCGACCTGCTGCAATCGGCCATCGACAATGTCGAGCAGGGAATTGCGGTGTTTGATTCCGAAATGAACCTGAGTTGCTGGAACGCCAGCTTCCACGACCATCTCAAGCTCAGCAATGAACTGGGGCGCGTCGGCGCCCCCATGCGCGAGATCGTCCTGGAATTCCTCCGCACCACCGAAAGCGGCGAGGCGAGCCTTGAGGACCGGTTGCGCAAGATGGCCATCACCCACGAGCATTTCCGCGAGCGCCTCTGCGACAGCGGCCAGGTCCTGGAAATAAGGTCAAATGCCATTCCGGATGGCGGCGTTGTTGTCACGTTCAACGATGCCACCGAAAGCGTGCGCGCCGCGGAGACCTTGCAGAAATCCAACGAGGAGCTGGAACGCCGTGTGGTCCAGCGCACGGTGGAACTGACCAGGCTGAACGATGAACTGGCCGTGGCCAAGGCGGCAGCCGAATCTGCCAACCTCGGCAAGACCAGGTTCATTGCTGCCGCAAGCCATGACATCCTGCAGCCGCTCAATGCCGCCCGCCTGTTTACCTCAAGCCTGGTGGAAAGGCTGAAGCGCTCCAACGATGGCGCCCTGGCGCGAAATGTTGATACCTCGCTGGAGGCGGTGGAGGAAATTTTGACGGCGTTGCTTGATATATCGCGCCTTGATGCGGGCGTCATGCTGCCGGAACTGTCGATCTTCCGGATCGACGATCTGATGGAAACCCTGAGCACCGAATATGCCCCGGCCGCCTCCAAGAAGAACCTGGTTCTCAAGTTCATGCATTGTGGCGCAACGGTTGAAACCGATCGCAAGCTGTTGCGGCGTGTCATGCAGAACTTCATCTCAAACGCGATCAAATACACCAGATCCGGACGCATTCTGATGGGCTGCCGGCGTAAGGGACGGGCGTTGCGCATCGAGATTCACGACACGGGCATCGGCATTCCGGACTCCAAGCGGGAGCTGGTATTCCAGGAGTTCCAGCGTTTGGGCGATGACGGGGGTTCAGCCACGGGCCTTGGCCTTGGCCTGTCGATTGTCGAGCGGGTGGCGCGCATTCTCGGCAGCGAAATAACGCTTCGCACCACTCCCGGCAAGGGCAGCATGTTTGCCATCACCGTGCCCCTGTCGCACGTTGTCATACCGCGCGTCCGCACCAGGAGCGTGTCGCTCCAGCGCCCCGGGCTGGGCATAACGGCGGCGGTTCTGGTGATCGATGATGAACCGGCGATCCTCGAAGGCATGAAGCATCTGCTCAGCGGCTGGGGCTGCACGCCGCACTTGGCGCGCGGTAGCGCCGAGGCACTGCGGGCCTATGACATCGCCGACGGCAGGATCGACATGATCCTCGCCGATTTCCATCTCAACAAGGAAGATGGCATTTCGCTGATCAATGAATTGCGCCGCAGGGCGCGCCGGCCCATTCCGGCCATTCTCATTACCGCAGACAGGTCTCCGGCCGTGGCGGACCTCGCCACCGTCCATGACATTCATGTCCTGCGCAAGCCCGTCAGGCCCGCCGCGCTCCGTGCCGCCATGTCGCATCTTGAAATCAGGGCTGTTGCCGGCGAGTGAACCGGGGGTTCCGCTGCTCAGGTCAGATGTCGGCTGCCGGCTGCGAAGCATCCTTGTTTTTCAGCAGCATCCTGAATGCGGTTGCAGGCACTTGCAGCAGTGTCCGCCGCGACGGGAAATTGCCGGCGCCTACCACGCAGGTCAGGTTCAGGTTAGGGAAATCCGTGAGCAGATGTTCGCTTCCCGGCTCAAACTCCAGGCTGCCGCCAAAGGCCGATTTGTATCGCAGCTTGATCGTGCAGCACTGGGCCAGCGCCCCGGGATCGAGGGTGCTCGAGGTGACCGGAGTGTAACGCTGCATTTTCCGGACAATGGTGATCTCCTGCTGGGCCCAGCCCGGCGCCGGGGCCGCGTTGAGGCCAAGGACGGTCAGACAGAAGAAGGGAAAGTTTGCGGGAATGAGGCCGTTGTTTCTGAGCAGGACGTCAACCAGGCAGAAGCCCCGGCCCGGGCCTGCAGCCACGCGTTCGAACCGCAGATTGTACTGCGGCTGAATTTCTTCGGCGAGGTCGTTTGTGGTGCCTGCAATTGCGTGGCTGGCTGCTGGGGTCATTGGGAACCTGGTTGATGAAGCTGAAACTGGCCTGCATTTATAGGTCCAAGGCATCACTGGCCGATTAAAATATTAAGTGAATATTTTCTGATCGGGAGTCAGGGCTGGAATTAAAGCTTCTTAACAGAATTAACCCCAATGCTACGTGAGGGTCCCGCAGTCTTGAGTTCATCTCGAAGGGAAGCGAACCCTTGCCAGACCGGAAATCCGATGTGGCACGCTCTCTATAAGTGTTAAAGCCTATTACGGGGTTATAATCCTTCCAGCTTGCTGGCGGCGATCACCGCCTGGGTGCGGCTGGCCACTCCAAGCTTCAGCAGGATGGCCGAGACATGGGCCTTCACCGTTGCTTCCGAAACGTTAAGAGCGTGGGCGATCTGCTTGTTGAGAAGGCCTTCCTTCAGCATCAGCAGGACGCGGATTTGTTGCGCCGTGAGCGAGGCTACGCGCTCAGCGATGGTCGCGGCTTCTGAATCAGCGGGCGGCTCGCTTTCGGTCCAGGGCGGGGCCCACACACCACCGGCCAGGACAGTTTCCACCGCCTCGATGATCGTCGCCGCGCCCGATGACTTCGGGATGAACCCGGAAGCCCCGAGATGGAGCGACTTCCGCATGATGCCCGGTTCTTCGCTGGCCGAAACGATGACCACTGGAATATTGGGATATTGTGAACGCAGGTAGATCAGGCCCGAGAGTCCCTGAACGCCTGGCATGCGCAAATCAAGCAGAACCAGGTCACAGCTGTCGTCCCTGGCAAGATGCGAAATCAGCGCATCAAGCGAGCCCGCCTCGGAAATATCGAGCCGGGTCTTGGCCGTGCCAAGCGCATTGCGCAGGGCCTCGCGGAAAAGGGGATGATCGTCGACGATCAGAATCCGTGCGTCGGCCATTCATGCTCCCCGTTGCCTCGTCATCTCCCGATGCTAGTCCACTTGCCGGTCGTTGTCCAAATCACCCTCGGAAGGCTCTTCGTTCTCAACCGCGGGGATTGCATAGTTGCCGCCCAGCCAGCGGTTGAGATCAACCTGGGCGCAGCGCGCCGAACAGAAGGGGTGGAATTTCTGCAGCGAGGGTTTCCCGCAAATGGGGCACGGACGGCGTGGCTTGAGGCGGACCGGTTCGGCCATCACACGACAGTGGAAGCAGTCGTCATCCAGGTGTGAAGCACCGGATAGCCAGCACCTTCCAGCAAATGCACGGTTTCGTAAAGCGGCAGCCCCATCACCCCTGAATAGGAGCCCGTAAGCTGGCGCACGAAAGCTTCCGCCCGGCCCTGGATGGCATAGCCGCCCGCCTTGCCGCGCCATTCATCGGACTTGAGATAGCTCTCGATGTCTTCCCGCGACAGCCGCTTGAGCCTGACTTTGGTTTCGCTGCAGCGCGTGGATTTCTGCCCATTGGGGGCAATGATGCAAACCGTGGAATAAACCCAGTGGGAGCGGCCCGAAAGCAGGGTGAGGCAGCCATAGGCATCCTTGCGGGATTCGGCTTTGGGAAGGATCCGGCGCCCCAGCCCAACCACCGTGTCGGCCGCGAGAATGAACACCCCTGCGCCCAGCGCCTGCACTTGCGGCGCATGGATGGCGGCCTTGGCCTTTTCTTCGGCCAGCCTGATTGAAAGCCGGCGCGGCGTTTCGCGCCGTTTCGGCGTTTCGTCGAGATCCGTGGGATTGAGCAGGTCGGGCGCCAGGCCCATGCGCTCCAGAAGCATCAAACGCCGCGGCGAAGCACTGGCCAGAACAAGCTTAACGCGGGTATCAGCCATATGGACTTACTTGAAACGGTAGTTGATGCGGCCCTTGGTCAGATCGTAGGGCGTCATTTCAACCATCACGCGGTCACCAGCGAGAACCCGGATACGGTTCTTGCGCATCTTGCCCGCCGTGTGGGCAATAATTTCATGATTGTTATTGTCGAGCAGCACGCGAAACGTCGCGTTGGGCAGAAGCTCGGATACCGTGCCCTCAAATTCGAGAAGTTCTTCTTTCGCCATGAATCTTTCCGGTTGTTAAAAGGAAGCGGCGCGATAAATGGACCTCTTGGCCGCCAAATGCAAGAGACTGCGACAAAACCCTTATTTCATACGCCCCGGGCCCCCAGAGCTCCGAACCTTGCCCTGATCCTTTTTTCCAATCCGTCGCGCACCGCCCGGTAGCTGTCGAGAATTTGTTCGCGGCTGCCGGCCGTGGCGGAAGGATCCATGGTCGGCCAGTACTCGGTTTGAATGGCCATGGTGCGGGTAAGCTCCACAGCCCAGTGATGCGCCTCCGGCGACAGCGAAATGGCGAGATCGAAGCTTGAATCTTCCAGGTCGGAAAAATTGTGCGGCCGGTGCTTGCCAAGGTCGATGCCGATTTCATCGAGCACGGTTGCGATGAAGGGATCGGGATCGCCGGGCTTGACGCCCGCCGAGGCCACGTAAACCCTGTGCCCGTAGAAGTGCTTCATGATGGCCGCCGCCATCGGCGAGCGGATGACATTTTGCGTGCAGGCAAAGAGCACGGCATGCGGGAGGTCACCCGGCATCGGCAAATCCTATCCGCGCCAATGCAGGACACAGACCAGCGTAAACAGCCGCCGCGCCGTATCAAAATCGATGTCGACCTTGCCGTTGAGCCTTTCCTTGAGAATTTCGCTGCCCTCGTTGTGCAACCCGCGCCGCGCCATGTCGATGGTTTCGATCTGCGAGGGCGTGGAGTGCCTGATGGCCTGGTAATAGCTTTCGCAAATCTGGAAATAGTCCTTCACGATGACCCGGAACGGCGACATGGAAAGCCCGATGATCGACAGCTTTTCTTCCTGCTCATTGAAGATTTCAAACATCAGGCGCCCGTCCTGGGTGGACAGCTGCAGGCGGTAAGGCCCCTCCTTCCCGTTCAGCAGGCCGAACGTGTTTTCCTCGATCAGGTCATAGATGGCGACGCGCCGCTCATGCTCGGCCTCGGCCGATGGGCCTGGCCCGATGCTGGCGTCAAGATCGACAGCAATGAGGCGGTTTTTCTTAAGAGTTGTCATGAATTGAGATTAGACGGAAAGCTCGCAAAGGCGCTAGTCACCGTGATGAGGGGTCAAATGGGTGGCCCAGACCCCGCCAAGGTCCTTCAAATGCAGATCGAGATATTCGACCTCGAGCCTGATGGTGCAGTTGGCCGAGAACGTGAGAACCACCGTGCCGGATGGCTCCGGGCCAGGTTCAAAAGTGATTGCAAGAAGCGACAGGATAGCGTCTTTCGCCTGGGCCATGATGCCGTGCTGCTTCACGCTGAGGACGTGCTCGAAATGCAGGCCGCTGCGCCGCCGCTCGGCTTTCGGCTGCAGCTCCCAGGCAAAGCGGTTGGCCACGAAGGCAAACTGCCGTGACTTGGCCAGGTAGCGGATGTCGGCAAGCCGCACCAGGGCATCCTGCATGTGGGCAGAAATGACCTTCAGATCTTCCGAGTCTTTCGCCGTAAGCCTCAGCACCAATCAGTTTCCCGCAAGCCTTTCGACATCGGCGCCGCAGGCCTGCAGTTTTTCTTCCAGCGCTTCAAAGCCGCGGTCAAGATGGTAGACGCGGTGGATCATCGTTTCGCCTTCCGCCACGAGGCCGGCGATGACCAGTGACACCGAGGCGCGCAGGTCGGTGGCCATCACGTCGGCACCGGTGAGTTTCTGCACGCCGCGCACTTCCGCCGTGTCGCCATGCAGGTGGATATCGGCGCCCAGCCGGGCCAGTTCCTGCACATGCATGAAACGGTTTTCAAAGATCGTTTCGCGAATCATGGCGGTGCCCTTGGCCTTGGTCATCAGCGCCATGAGCTGCGCCTGAAGATCGGTCGGAAAGCCGGGATAGGGATCGGTATCGACATTGACCGGCTCGATGCCCTGGCCATTGCGCTCGATGCGCAGACCTTCGCTGTTGTCCTGCACCGAAATGCCGGCCCTCCGCAGAACATCGATCATCGATGCCAGGCTCTCGGCCTTCGCACCTTTCAACAGGACATTTCCGCCCGCCATCGCCGCTGCCATGGCATAGGTGCCGGTTTCAATGCGGTCGGCAATCACTTCGTGCTCGGTCCCATGCAGGCTGGTCACCCCGGTGATCTTCAATGTTGAAGTATGGATGCCTTCGATCTTGGCGCCCATCTTCACCAGGCATTCCGCCACGTCGCCGATTTCCGGCTCGCGCGCCGCGTTTTCGATGATGGTATCGCCCTTCGCCAGAACCGCTGCCATCAAAGCTGCATGCGTCGCCCCAACGGTGACCTTGGGGAAATTGATGTGTCCGCCCTTCAAGCCGCCCTTGGCCTTGGCGATGACATAGCCCGCCTCGATTTCGACCTGGGCGCCGAGCTTTTCCATGGCCATGATGTGGAGATC
This sequence comes from Hyphomicrobiales bacterium, assembly GCA_016792825.1. Taxonomy (GTDB): domain Bacteria; phylum Pseudomonadota; class Alphaproteobacteria; order Rhizobiales; family Aestuariivirgaceae; genus Aestuariivirga. Next base: position 5,294 of record JAEUMI010000056.1, on the reverse strand, counting down.
GACGGGCCGCGTGCCGATGGCGCAGCCGCCGGGCAGCGAGACCTTGGCTTCGCCGCAGCGCGCCAGAAGGGGGCCGAGCACCCAGAAGCTGGCCCGCATTTTGGACACCAGGTCATAGGGGGCCGTGGTGTCGACAATGCTTTTTGCCGAAATGCGCAGGGTTTCCCCGGCCATTGGGCTCTGCCCCGGGCGCTTGCCCGAAACCGTGATGTCAACCCCGTGATTCTGTAGGATCCGCTGCAGGCGCAAAGCGTCCACCAGGCGCGGAACATTGCGCAGCGTCAGCGTTTCGGGGGTGAGCAGCGCCGCGATCATCAGGGGCAGGGCGGCGTTCTTGGCACCTGAAATATTGATGGTGCCGTTCAGTTTATTGCCGCCCCGGATACGGATACGATCCATTCAACACGTTCCCTTCATAAGAATCAGCAGAGCCGTCCCGCAGGGCCGCCAAAACGCCGTTAACAAGCATAGATGGCACCTTTGGGGCAAGGTCTATTCCGGGGCCTTCTTTTCGACCTTGGCCATGGTTTTCTTGAGCCTGGCCAGGGATTTCCGCTTCAGGAGGTTAATCCGCAAGGCTTCCGCCAGCCGCTTGGTTTCGGCAGTTGAGCGCGGGGTTCGGGGTTTGTTGGCCATGGCCAAAAGATGAAAAAACGCGCCGTCCCTGTCAAGCCCGGGGCGCGTATGGAGGGTTGCGAAAGGTTAAGGCCTGTGGCATGTCTCCCCCCATTCTGGTGCGCTGCTGTAGCTCAGTGGTAGAGCACTCCATTGGTAATGGAGAGGTCGACAGTTCAATCCTGTCTAGCAGCACCATTTTTCCCAAACATTCTGCTGGACCTAGTAAAGCGTCCTCTTGTAATCGTCTTCCAGTTCGTCATCCAGTTTGCGCATTGCCGCGTCATCTGTTGGAGCGCCGGTTGTCTGGTCCAGGATGATCTTTGAGAGCGACGGCATCTCGCGTCGATCCTGAAAATGCTCGGGGTTCCACAATTGCGAGCGCCGGAATGCCTTGGCGCAATGCATGAAGACCTCGCTCACCTTGACAACTATGGCAAGTGTGGGAATGCGGTCTTTGATGCTCATGCCCTTGAGGATTTCAGGGTCATTCACCAGGCTGGCCTGCCCGCTCACCCGCAACGTATCGTCGAACCCCGGAATGATGAAAAGGAGTCCGACGCTGGGGTTGGCGAGAATGTTGGCCAGGGTATCGAGACGGTTGTTGCCCGGCCGGTCCGGTATCGCCAGCGTGTGCTGATCAAGGATTTTGACAAATCCCACCGGGTCGCCGCGCGGGCTGACATCGGCTTTTCCATTCCGGTCCTGCGTGCCGATGCAGAGAAAGGGCGAACGCCTGATAAAGTCTTGCGCATGCCTGTCGAGTGAGCCCTGGCACTTCAAGGTGGCCAGGGCATGCGTCGCCTCAAACAGGCTTCGCAGCGCGGGCTCATCGGTTATAGCGAATTCCGGATTGATCTTGAAGTCCTTCATACTGTTGCCTTTCGAAGCGATCTTTACAGTTAGCGCCAATGACTGGCTAGATTCAATCCTGGCCGGCAGCACCATTTCTCAATCCGGCGGCGGCGAATCCCCCAAATTTCCCTGAACCAGATGGAGTCGAGCGCGATAATCCTCGGGCGGCTCGAAGCTTCCCGCCCAAATCCCCCGCCTGGCGCGCCGCGCCTCGGCTTCCATCCGCACATAGGAAAGGCTGTGGCGGGTGTAGGCAACAGCCCAACCCAGCCGCACCATTTCCCCGTTGATTTCAAGCCCGCCAATCCGGCAAACCGCAACGGAGCGGCCATAACGGTCCGTTTCAATCGACCTGCAGGAAACCTCCTGCTTGCCAACCAGGCCGCGCAGGGCATTCGCGGCCTGCTTGCCGCAGGGATATTCACTGTCATGCTTGTCCCGGCAGGTCTGCCGGTATTCCGGCGCATCGATGCCGTGCAGGCGGATATCCAAATCGCCGCGGCGCAGCGAATCGCCATCGACCACCTGAAGTGTTCCCGTCCCAAGATCAAGCCAGCCGAAGTGTTTCATGGCCGCCAGCACAAAGGCGACGGCAGCGAGCAAGACAAGGCCGTCGATCATGCTCTTGTAAAACGGCCGGGGGCCTCGCCGGTAACCCCTCACGAAGGCGTCTTGTCCCAGCGTGATGCACTTTCGTCGTCGGAGGATTTGGCCGAAACCCAGGTGTCGCCCTGTGCGCCGCTTTCCAGTTTCCAGAACGGCGCCTTGGTCTTGAGCCAGTCGATCAGGAAATGGCAGGCGTCGAATGCTGCCTCACGGTGCTTTGATGTGGCGATGACCAGGACAATGTCGTCTCCCGGCAGCAGCTTGCCGTAGCGATGGACGATGAGCGTATCGAGCAGCGGCCAGCGCCGCTGGGCCTCCGCATCGATTTCCGCAAGCGCCTTCTCCGTCATCCCGGGATAGTGCTCAAGGGTCATGGCGGAAACTGCCGCCCCATCGCTCATGTCGCGCATGGTGCCCACAAAAACCACGCTGCCGCCAATATCCGTCCGGCCCTGCTTGAGCTTTGCAAGTTCGGCGGCGGTATCGAAGGCCTGGGCCTGGACGCGGATCATGGTGCAATAATGCTCTTTGCGGCGGGCGACTTCAATTGCCGAACAGGTCTTCGAGGAGCTTCTTGCCCTTCTTGCCAATCTTCTTCATGGTCTTTCCGGAAACCCCAAGGCCGCGCAGCGCCTCATAGGCGGCCTCCGGATCGTCAAAAATCCCTTCCACGTCGGGATAGATTTTTGGCGCCTGCCAGGGCCCGCTCACCGCGATCTCAACCGGAAGGCCGGTGCTCTCGGCATCGCCGGTCACCAGCCTGGGATCGAATTTGAAATCCAGCGCGCGCCGCAGCATGTCGATCTCGCCACCTCCCGTGACCGCAAAGGTCCGGCCCGAAACCATCACATCCGTGGTCTTGCCGATGCCGTCGCCGATCACGAAGCTTGCCTGCGCCGAATCAAATGACGTGAGGTTTTCCGGCCCGCGGCCCCAGCCATCGCTCAGTGCCGTGTTCAATTTTGAAACCATGTCGACAATGTTGAGGCCGGTGATTTCGCCATCCGCAACGTCAATGCTGAACGTGCCGGCGAGCGTTGACATCATTTCCCGTTGATTGTGGCCCGTGGCGCTGAGGGAAGCCTTGAGCGCCGTTGTGCCGGCGAGCCATTCCACCCCTGCGAATTCACTGAGAAAGGTTTCGCCCTTCATCCCCTGGGCATCGAGAACCAGGTGCAGGGCGGGCGGCTCCGGTCTGCTATCAAGCGTGATTTCAACGGTAGCCTTTCCGCCATACAGGCTTGCATCGTCAATCGCCGTCTGCAGCTTTCCACCCTTCAGGGTGCCGGACAACTCGGCCGGCCCGAATTTGGCATCGCCCCATTTGACCTGAAAAACCGAGAGCTTCACATCGCCTTCCACATCGTTAAGCCCGGAAAAGGAGACCGGTGACAAATCCCAGCCCGTGTCTTCCTTTCCTGCTCCGGAGATGCTGGCTTTCTGCGGCGGGAGATAGGGGTCGAGCGAGAAAATATCTGTTGAAAACGTGGCGATGACCCTTGGCATTTTTCTGGTGAGATCAACCGCCAGATCACCATTTGCAACCATGCCGTCCAGTGCAACACTGGCCTTGGTCAGATTGAAAGCCGCGTTCTTCGAATCCAGGGCGCCGGCCAGTGAAAAATTCTTGAGGCCGGCGTTCCCCCCGATCTCCGAACCCAGCCATTTCGAAAGCTGGCGCAGATCGGGTGCGGTGGCGTCAATTGCGCCGGCAAGGCCTATTCCGTCGCGCGTAGACAGCCTGCCAGTAAAATTCACTGTGAGCGCCGGGGCCCTGATCGTGAGGTTAAATGGCGAACCATCCTCGCTCACCCGCTGCAGGGAAATCACCTCGGCCTCAATAGTGGCAGACTGCTTGTTGAGCGCCGCTGTTCCCTGCACTGCAAGCCCGCCGTCTTCGCCGATGGCAATTCTTGCCGAAGCATCTTCAAGCGAAAACGCCTGGCCACTTCGCTCGTCAAGAAAACTGGCCGAGCCGCTTTCCACCCGGAATGTCAGGGGCTCCGCGGAACTGCCGCCATTGGATTGCCCGCTATTGCCCTGGGCGACTTTCTCACCGGTCACCCAGTTGCCGCGCCCCTCCCGGTCTATCAGAACGTTGAACACCGGCCGGTCCAATGTGACGTGCCGGATTTTTAGCTTGCGCCGGATGAGATCATTGAGTTGCAGGGGCAAGCGGGCGCTCGCAGCCCGGGCAAAGTTGCCATCCATGCCTTCGGGGTTGGAGAGGAAAACATCGTCGAGGCGCACGCTGAGTTGGGGCAGAAACTCGAGCCGGGCGCCGCCATTGACCAGAAGCGTGCGGCCTGTCTTGCGCATGACATAGTCCTGCACCTCGGCAACGGCAAAACCCGGCTGGATGAAAACCCAGATCCCGGTGGCAAAAAGCCCGAGGAACAAGGCCACTCCCATCCAGACAAGTCGCTTTTTCATTCTTCCTCCTTTGGAAGCCGGATATATTATGGACCAAATTCCAAGCGGAGATAAGTAATGCCCGACCAGCCCCTGTGGACGCCACCAGAAAAGAGGAAGTCGGGCTCGAATCTCCGCAGGTTTATGGATGAACTGGAACGCACCGAAACTGACAGTCTGCAATCCTATGCGGATATTCTGGGATTCTCCACGGCAAAGCCGGAAGCCTTCTGGTTAAAGCTGTGGGAATTCTGCGGTGTGGTGGCGGGAGCCCGTGGAAAAACCGTGCTTGCCGACGGGGATAGAATGCCGGGAGGCCGCTTTTTCCCCGATGCCAGGCTGAACTATGCCGAAAACCTCTTGCGCCGGAACGATGATAAGCCTGCCCTGGTCTTTTGGGGCGAAGACAGGATCAGGCTGAACATGACCTGGCGCCAGCTCAATGCGCGCGTCGCCCAAACCCACCGCGCCCTTGCCAAAGCTGGCATCAAACAGGGCGACCGGGTCTGCGCCGTGGTGCCCAATCATCCCGAATCCATTGTGGCTTTCCTGGCGGTGGCCTCGCTCGGGGCCATCTGGTCATCCTGCTCGCCGGATTTCGGCGAGCGCGGCATTCTTGACCGCTTCGGCCAGATCGCACCAAAGCTCCTTTTCACCTGCGATGCCTATTTCTACGCCGGGAAAACCCACAGCCTCGCTGAGAAGATAGGCAAGGTTCTGACCCAGCTGCCAAGTGTCGAACACACCGTGGTGATCGACTACACCGGCCAGGCCGAAGCGATGGCAGCACACTTGCCGGCAGCGAA
>JAEUMI010000324.1 GCA_016792825.1 Hyphomicrobiales bacterium | reverse complement strand
GCCATGGCGATCATCACGCGCTGGCGCTGGCCGCCGGACATTTCATGGGGATAGGATTCCATGCGCCGTTTGGGTTCCGGGATTTTCACCAGGTTCAGCATTTCGATGGCGTGGGCGTTGGCGGCATCCCAGCCGATTTTCTGGTGGTGCATGATGGGTTCGATGAGCTGGCTGCCGATGGTGTAGAGCGGATCGAGCGAGGTCATGGGCTCCTGGAAGATCATGGCGATCTTGCGCCCGCGGATGGTGTTGAGCTCCTGCCTGGGCAAGCCGATGAGATTTGTGCCGCGGTAACTCGCCTCGCCGGAGATTGTGCCATTTGAGGCGAGCAGGCCCATGGTGCCCATCATCAACTGGCTTTTGCCGGAGCCGGACTCGCCCACGATGGCGACGGTTTCGCCTGATTTCACATCAAGGTTCACGCCCTTGACCGCCTCGACGATGCCATCAAGGGTTCTGAAATTTACCCTGATGTCCTTGAGGGTGAGGATGCTTTCCTTCATCTCAGCGGTCCTTGGGATCAAGGGCGTCACGCAGGCCATCACCGATAAAATTCAGGGCGAAAAGCGTGGTGGTGAGGAAGAAGGACGGAATGGCGATCAACCAGTTGGCGGACGGCATGTTCTTGGCGCCTTGCGAGATCATCACGCCCCAGCTCGACATGGGCTCCTGCACGCCGAGGCCGAGATAGGAGAGGAAGCTTTCGAGGATGATGACCTGGGGCACGAGCAGGGTCATGTAGATGACCACCGGCCCCAGCAGGTTCGGCACGATATGGCGGATGAGGATGCCCCAGTAGTTCACGCCCAGGGCCTCGGCGGCCTGGACATATTCCTGGCGCTTGATGGACAGCGCCTGGCCCCGCACGATGCGGGCCATGTCAAGCCAGAGCACGGCGCCCACGGCCAGGAACATCAGCACGAAATTGCGGCCGAAGAACACCACCAGCATGATGACGAAGAAAATGAAAGGCAACGCATAGAGGACGTCGACAACGCGCATCATCACTTCATCGGTCTTGCCACCGATGAAGCCGGCCGTGGCGCCATAGAGGACGCCGATCACCACGGCCACAAAGCCGGCAAGAAGGCCGATGGCCAGGGAAACGCGGCCGGCCATCAGGGTGCGGGTGAGCATGTCGCGGCCGGAATTGTCGGTGCCGAAATAGAAATACTGCTTCTCAACCGAGGTGCTCATGACAAGCCTGAGGCTGTCAAAAGATTTTTCCACGACCTGGGTTTCCTCGAACACGCTGGAACGGTCGATGTAGCGGGTCATGCGCTCGTCGATGGGCTTGGCGGAGGTGATCGTAATGAGAATCTTTCCGTCCTTCTCTTGCCATCCGGCAAGCTGCACGCGGGCGCGCTGCACCGCGTCCTTGACGGCGAGATCAATCATCTCGGGCTTCGGATAGGCGGAAAGGCTCGGCGGAACCCGGTTATAGTCCTGGTAGATGGTGGTGAACTGATGGGAGGTGAACCAGGGGCCAAAGACGCAGAGCAAGGCCATGAAGATGAGATAGTAGGCGCTCCACAGGGCGGCGCGGTTGGCTTTCATGCGGGCCCAGGCATCGGCCCAGAGGGAGCGGCCTTTTTCGGCGGGGGCGGGGATCACGGGCACATCAGTCATAGCGCACCCGCGGATCGATGACGGCGTAGAGAATATCGACGATGAGGTTGAACAGGACGGTGAAGATGGCGATGAGCACCACGGTTCCCATGACCAGGGTATAATCGCGGTTCAGGGCGCCATCGACAAAATAGCGGCCTATGCCCGGAATCTGGAATATCGTTTCAACGATCACCGAACCCGTCAATAGCGCGGCAGCAGCGGGACCGGCATAGGATATGATGGGAAGAAGCGCGCCGCGGAGCGCATGCCGTATCACAACGGAATAATCAGAGAGGCCGAGGGCGCGCGCGGTGCGGATATGATGGGCATGAAGGGACTCGATCATCGAGCCCCGCATGAGCCGGGCGACGATTGCAAGCTGCGGCAGCATGAGGGTGAGGACCGGGCCCACCTTATGTGAAAAGGCCCCTCCACCCCAGCCGCCCACCGGAAACCAGTGAAGGGTCAGGGCGAAGAAAAGCTGGAACAGGGGCGCTATCACGAATGTCGGTATGGTGCTGCCGGCCGTCGCCAGAGCGACAACGGCGTAATCACTTCCCCGGTTCTGATTGAGCGCGGCAACAACACCAAGCGCGGTTCCAAGAATCAACGCCAGTGCCAGCGCGTAGCCCCCAAGTTCGGCAGAAACCTTAAGGCCGTCGTAGAGCAATCCTCCCACGGTGAAATCCGGCAAATTGTAACTTGGGCCGAAATCGCCCTGCAGAAGGTTTTGCAGATAGTATAAGTATTGGCGCCACAAGGGCTCGTCGAGGTGGAAAACCCGCTCAAGATTGGCCTTGATGACCGGGTTGAGACCCTTCTCCTGGTTGAACGGGCCGCCCGGCGCCACGCGCATCAGGAAAAATGCGATCGTCACAATCACGAAGAGTGTCGGGATGGCCGTAAGTAATCGCCGAAGCACGTAGCGCAGCATGGAAATCCCCTGACGGGAGGGAACGGCCACCCTGCCCTCACAGGCAGGGCGGCGCGTCTCCGATGAGACTATTCCTTGCTGAGGAAGCGGGTGGGATGAACGTCCATGACGTTGTCTTCCCAGCCCTTCAACTTGCTTGAAACCACTGTGTGGAATCCATAGTAGAGAAGAGGCAGAACGCAGAGATCACGCGCCACGCCGACGGCTTCCGCATCGGAGAGATTTTTCATGCGCTCCTCAGGCGAAGCTGCCGCGGCACCGGCCGCCAGAAAATCGTCATATTCCTTGCTGCTGTATTCGGAGTAGTTGTTGCCTGCGCCCGTCTTGCAGAGATCAAGGAAGTTTGACGGGTCCTTGTAGTCAGCAATCCAGCCGGCGCGGGCGACATCGAAGTCGCCATGCTGTTCAAGATGGCCATAGTGGGTCTTGGTATCGGTGTTGAGAAGTGTCACCTCAACGCCCAGGGGCTTCAACTGCTCCTGGATGGCGACGGCGGTGTTCTTGTGGTTCTCCGACGTGTTGTAACGGATTTCCATCTTCAGGGGCTTGTCCGGGCCATAACCCAAATCAGCGAGAACTTTCTTCGCCGCGTCCTCACGGTCGATCTGGGACATTTCCGCGTATTCGGTGGTCCGCGTCTCATAGCCGCTGATGCCCGGCGGCACGAAGGAATAGGCCGGGATCATGGTGTTCTGCCACACCTTTTCGGCAAGATAGTCGCGGTCAATCGCCTGGGAGATGGCATGACGGAGCTTTACGTCATTCCACGGGGCCTTGTTGATCTTGTAGACATAGTAGTAGGTGCCCAAATACGGGCCGAGATGAACCTGATCGCCGAACTTGGCCTTGAGGTCGGTCAGCTGTTCAGTTGGAATATCATCGTTGGAATCAAGCTCGCCAGCCTCGAAGCGCTTCATCGCGGTTGAACGGTCTTCCGTCGGAATGTAGTTCACCACATCGATCTTGACGTTGGCGGCATCATAGAATTTCGGATTTTTCACTGCCTTGACGTGATCATTGGGCACGAATTCGGCCAGGGTGTAGGCGCCGTTTGACACGAGGTTGCCTGGCTTAACGAAATCCGCCCCCTTTGCCTCGACATTGGCCTTGCTCACCGGATAGGTGGCCTGGTGGGTCAGCATCTCCAGAAAATACGGGGTTGGCGCGTTGAGAGTGACTTCGAAGGTCATGTCATCAACTGCCTTGACGCCAAGTTCATCAGGCTTCTTCTTGCCGGCGGTCACATCCTCGGCATTCATGACGGGAGCGAGCATATAGGCGTATTCGGCGGCGGTCGCAGGGTCGCAGATGCGCTGCCAGGAAAAGACGAAATCATTTGCGGTCACGGGCGAACCGTCGGACCAGGTTGCCCCGGCGCGCAATTTGAAGGTGTAGACCTTGCCATCCGGCGAGATTGTCCAGCTTTCGGCAGCACCGGGCTCAACTTCCGCCTTGGCGTTGTGAATCGTCAGCCCCATGAACAGGTCACGCAGGATATGGGCTTCATAGACGGTGGAGGTCTTGTGCGGATCGAGTGATTCCGGATCGGCCGAGTTGCCGCGGTTGAAGACCACCTCCGCAAAGGCGCCGGTGGTGCCCATGACCAGCATGGTGGTGCCGACAAGCCAGGATTTGAAGTTCATGTTCATGAATGGATACTCCCTCATTTACGATTCTATTTTACGTAGGCGAGCGCCAAAAACTTTTGGCTCATGCCTGAAAACCTAGCACCAGATTTTGCGGTTGTCGCCCTTGACTTTCGTCGCAGCGCGGCGCGAAAGGCAGGGGCGGGCAGCCGGATCAGGCGCCCAAACGCCGACTGCGGCTGTCAAATCGCGTTTGCGCATGCCTGTGCAGACCTCAAAAGATATCTTCGCCCAGCTCTTCGCGCGGGCGGACGGGGCGTTTCGCATCGTCCGGGGCCGGATCCGTGGAGCGCCAACCCTCGGTCCATGCGCAGAGCTGCGGAACGACGGTCAGGTTAAAGGCCGTGGCAACCACCAAAAGCATCGTGAGCGTGCCGGTAAAGGACTCGAACTCAGGCAGGTTCAGCAGCCTCATTGGCAGGATAAGTGCGACAATCGCCGCCACCGGGAGAAGAATGGCAAGCCCGCCTGCGCCCTGCCGGCGCCGCGCGGCCACCAGGAGCAGCGCGGTCGTGACACCATACAGCGAGGTCATGACCAGGGCGGGCAGCGTGGCCGGGCTGACCGCCGTTGCCGTTGTCACGATAAACACCGCATAGAGCGGCAAGAGCAGAAACGAAGAGGCCACCACAATCAGCCAGTCCAGAATGTTGCGCAGATAGGCGAGGGTCATGAGCAGGGTGAAAACGAAGCCAAATGCGAGCGCCGTCCGGGAGGCCGATGCAAGGGTGCGCAATTGCGCCTGTTCGGCCACGAGGGGGCCAAGGGCTATGGCATCCACCACCCGCGTTGCATCGATGAAAGCCTTGGCCGAGATCAATCGCCTGGGCAGGGCTTCAATCCGCCACCTGTCGCCTTCGGTCACGTAAAGGGCGCGCAGGTTCGGGTCGAGATCAGCGAGCTTGGGTTCGGTCAGGACGGCAAGGCCATCGGCGTTTTTTGACAGGTCGCCGAAGCCGGAAAAGAGCAGCCGCTCGAGTTCCGCTGTGGTTGATTCAGGCGCCCTGCCGGAATTGGCAAGCACGGCAAGTGAACGGCGAAGCTCGTGGGCGCTGGCGCGCAGGCCGGCATCAGCGCCCGCGCCATCTGAAATGACGCGCAAGCCCGCTTCCATTCCACGCATATGCTCAAGCAGATCATAGGGTCCGACCGCGCCGCCCTCACTCACCCCCGGAATTGCTCCGGCAAGACCCTGCAATATCTTGCGCTTCAGTTCGACCTGCTGCGGCTGAAAGTTCCCCATCCAGCGAACCGTACCCACTTCCGGAATCCGCTGCAGGTCTTCCACAAGCCTGGCGGCGGCGGCTTCCCCTTCAACGGTGAATTGCAGCCCCCGTGCGGCGGTGGAGACACCATCTGACCCGGGAAGGCGTGCGGTGCTGAAATTCAGCGACGAAAAGAACACAATGCAGAAGAGCGATACGGCCAGGAGCAGCGCGGTGAAGGGCGGCCTCAGCCTGTTCCAGATCGCCCGAATGTTGCGGGCTGTGGCGCGATCATAGGCATCCGCGGGCTTTTCTCCTTCCGGCCTTGAAAGAAGGGAGGCGAAAACCGGAACAAGCACCAGGGTTGCCACAAGCCCGACCAGCGCGGCAATCACGACAACGGCTGAAAGCCTGGCAATGCTTGAAAAACCCAAGAGGAGCCAGAGCAACCAGGTGGCGCAAACCATCCCGGCCAAAGTCAGTATCAGCGGTCCCATTTCATGAGCCGCCAACATAATGAGAGAAGTACTTGAGCCGGCTTTGCCGGGCTTTCGCAGGACAGCGGTCAGGGCGATGGAGAACCCCATGACCGGCAGGAGCGCGGCAAACGCCAGGGTGGCGGTGGTCCGGTCTATCACCGGCGCGACAAAGAAGGCCGCGGCAAATGCCGCAGTGATTGCGGCAACAGGCGGCACGGTGAACAGCACAATGGAATAGAGGTTGCGCAGCGTTGCAACGACAAGAGGAATGAAGAACAGGACAGAGAGGAGAAGGCATACAACAATCTGGCGCCCGCTGCTGCCTGCCGGGAGGCTTTTGGCCTCGGGGGGAAAATCACTGGTGATCTTCAGGTCCTGCCTGCCCTCAAGCAGCGGCACGGTCAATGCCTCAATGGCAATCCTTGCCTCCTGCAGCCTGCCGGCCTGGGGGTGAATAACCACAACCCATTCCTTGTTGCTTGCCTCAAGGCGGAGCCCTGCCACGCGCGTCCAATCCATGGGTGCTGGCCGGTTTGCTACCTGATTTTTCACCGTTTCCGACATCTGCACGAACAGCGATTCAATGCCCTGCGGGGACCTGCCCTTCTGAACCGCTTCGGCTACCTGATTTACAAGGGTTGAAAGCCCGGCAAGATTTGGCGAGGCGGCGATGGCCTGGAACAAGGGTTTCATGCGCTTGACACGCTCGACCCGGGCATTGATTTCCTCCGGCGGAAGATAGAGGAAGCCAAAGCGGTCGTAAAAGTCTCCGAGCCCGGGGATGAACACCTGCCTGATATCAGACTTTTGCGCCTCAAGCTTTCCGGCAATGAGTTGCGCCGCATTGCGGGACAAGGTGGAGTTTTCAGCCGAAACCCGCACGACCATCAGGGATGCGACGGCGGGAAAATCCGCCTGGTAGCGCGCCTGGGAGGACTGGGTTGCCCGGTCAATCGGGATTTCTACAGGACGGCTGAAATCAAAACGCGGGCCGAGAACCGCAAGGGTTGCCGCGGCAGTCATCAGGAAAGCCGCGATCAGCAGAACCGGCATGGGCCTGGCAATGCAAAACCGCGCCAATCTTGCAAAGAGATTGGGACGCAGGCGCGGGCGGGCCGGCGGCCGCCGTGCCGACCGCGCCCGTGTCGGAAACAACTCTCGCTGTTCCTCCCAATCCTGCATAGTAGATGCCGCCCTTAGCCAGTTGCAGATTCGCCCAATGGCGGCCAACATAAAGCATAATTCGATGGAATGCAGGAAGAGATCATGGCGTCAAATACAGGCAAAAACAGCGGCCCTTTGCATGAATCGACAGTTGCGGTTCACGGCGGCGAGTTCGTTGATCCGGCAACGCGGGCATCATCACCCAACCTGGTGATGTCCGCCACTTTTGCGCCGACCGATGTGACAGGTTTTTCAGCCCGAGACGAGAAGGATTACGACGGCTTCGTCTATGGGAGGGTTTCCAGCCCCACGGTGCGCCAGCTTGAGCAGAAACTCGCCGCCCTTGAGGGGGCCGAAGCAGCGCTCGCCTATGCCTCTGGCGTTGCCGCCAGCCATGCGCTGATTGCCGGGCGCCTGAGCAAGGGTGACCACCTGCTGATGCCCGATTCCAATTATGTGGGGGTGGCCGAACTGACGCGCGATACCCTGCCCCGCTTCGGCATTGAAGCGTCCTTCGTGGACACAACGGACGCCAAGGCCGTGGCGGCGGAAATCAGGCCGAATACCCGCATGCTTTGGCTTGAAACACCGAGCAATCCCACCATGCAGATCACCGACGTCAGGATGCTGGCGGCCCTTGCCCATGAAAAGGGGGTGCGCGACGTGGTGGTCGATTCAACCTATGCGACGCCCATTGCCACGAAGCCCTTGAGCCTTGGCGCGGATTTCGTCATTCACTCACTTACCAAATATATTGGCGGACATGGCGATGCGATGGGGGGCGCGGTGCTTGGCCGCAAGACGGATCTCGATGCCCTCAACCTTGAAGCAACAGTGCATTTCGGCGGCGTGCTTTCGCCATTCAATGCCTGGCTGATCATGCGCGGGGCGGCGACGCTGCCGCTGCGCATGAAGGCGCATCAGGAGGCGGCCATGACGCTTGCCACGCGCCTTGAAGGGCATCCGGCCATCAAGCGGGTGTTCTATCCGGGGCTTGCTTCCCATCCGCAGCACGGGCTTGCCAGCACGCAGATGAAGAATTTCTCCGGGATGATGACGTTTCAAACCCATGAAGCCGGCATGGCGGTTGCCCGGCGCATGGTGAAGCAACTGGAGATCATCCACTATGCGGTGTCGCTGGGCCATCTGCGCAGCCTGATCTACTGGATCGGCACGGATGATATCGAGCAGTCCACCTTCCGCCATGGCCCGGAAGCAGCTTCGCGGTTCCGCGACTACATGGGCGACGGGGTGTTCCGCCTGTCAGTCGGCATCGAAGATGGCGATGATCTCTGGGCCGACCTGGTCAGGTGCTTTTAGCCTGCGCGTCCCCAGCCTTGTAGCGGCGATAGGCCCGCATGCTGAAAGGAATGAGGGCGAGATAGGCAAAAGCCATCAGCGTGAGCGTCTCCCAGGGGAAGGCGATGAGGCAGACGATGGCGAGGACTCCGCCACCAAGAATGGGTAGCACCAGATCGCGCGGCACGCGCGGGCGCATGGTTTTCCCGGAATAGGTCGGCACACGGCTGACCATCAAAAGTGCTACCGCCACAACATAGGGCGCGATGAACTCCGAATAGGTGTGGCCATCATCAACGATGCCCAGAAAGCCAATATACATGGGCAGCATGGCAAGCCCGGCTCCAGCGGGTGCGGGAGCGCCGCTGAAGAAGCTTGCCGACCATGCGGGTTTGTCCACATCATCGAGGGCCACATTGAAACGGGCCAGCCTGAGGGCGCAACAGACGGCCAGGATCAGGACCGCGACCCAGCCCATGGTGCGCATGTCATTGAGCGACCAGAGATAGATCAGGATTGCCGGGGCTACGCCGAAGTTCACGAAGTCGGCGAGGGAGTCGAGTTCCGCGCCAAAGCGCGAGGTGCCTTTCAGAAAGCGCGCAAGCCTGCCATCGACCGCATCGAGCACGATGGAAATGATGACCGCGCCCACCGCCAGTTCATAGCGGCCCTCGATCCCGAGCCGGATGGAGGTAATGCCGCTGCACAGGGCCAGCAGGGTGATGAGATTGGGCAGGAGGAAGCGCACCGGAACCTGCTTGAAGCGACGGCCATTGGCCGGTTTCTTTGGCAGGTCAATTTCAGGATCGCCGGCCACGCTCAGCTTTTCCGCGCCATGCGTTCGGCCTCGGCCGAGGTAAGATCGGCCAGCACGGTTTCGCCGGCAATGGCGCTCTGGCCAACGGCCACCAGGGGATTGGTTCCCTTTGGCAGATAGACGTCCACGCGGCTGCCGAAACGGATCAGGCCGAGCCTTTGCCCGGCGGCAAGACGTTCGCCTTCGCTTACAAACTTCACAATCCGGCGGGCCACCAGCCCGGCGATCTGGACAACGCCGAGCTTGCCGCCATCTGCCAGCTCGAGGGTAAAGGCCTGGCGCTCGTTGTCTTCGCTTGCCTTGTCGAGATCGGCGTTCAGGAAGACGCCCGGGATGTAAGTGATCCTGGCAACCTTCGCGTCGACGGGCGAACGGTTCACATGCACATTGAAGACGTTCATGAACACGGATATGCGGGTCGTGGGTTCGCGCTCGAGATCAAGTTCCGGCGGCGGGATGACTTTTTCGATGGCCGAGATGCGGCCGTCGGCAGGCGAAATCACCAGCCCTGCCCGCTGCGGCGTCACGCGTTCCGGGTCGCGGAAGAAATAGGCGCACCAGGCGGTGGCCAAGACGCCAAGCCAGGCCAGCGCGTCCCAGTCCAGCCAGAACAGCACCAGCGTAACAGCGGCAAAAATCGCGATGAAACGATAACCTTCGCGGTGGATGGGGACAAATGCCGAGGTGATGCTGCTGACAATGGACATGGGGCTCATCTAGCGCGGATTTGGCGTTTTGCAAAGCAAACACAGGGCCATTACTTGGTAAAGGTCTCTTCAGGCGGCATGGGCCCAGCGGGCTGCAGTTCTCCGGGTTTATTAAGCTTATCGGTTTCGGCCTGGGTGAGGATGCGGCGGGCCTGATCGGCCTCGCGCTGGCGGTTCCACATGGCGGCATAAACGCCCTTCTTGCGCAGCAGCCTGTCATGGGTTCCACGCTCGGCGATCCTGCCGCCATCGAGCACAATGATTTCATCGGCATCCACCACCGTGGACAGGCGGTGGGCAATCACCAACGTGGTGCGGCCTTTCGAAACCTTGCGGAGTGCGGCCTGGATTTCCTGTTCGGTGAAGCTGTCAAGCGCCGAGGTCGCCTCGTCCAGCACCAGAATGGGCGGGCCTTTCAGGATGGTGCGGGCGATGGATACGCGCTGCTTCTCGCCGCCGGAGAGTTTCAGGCCGCGTTCGCCCACCATGGAGTCATAGGCCTTGGGCAGGCTGAGGACGAATTTGTGGATCTGCGCCATTTTGGCGGCGGCTTCCACCTCCGCATCGCTGGCATCGGGCCTGCCGTAACGGATGTTGTAGCGGATGGTGTCGTTGAACAGCACCGTATCCTGGGGCACCATGCCGATGGCGGCGCGCAGGGATTTTTGCGTGACCTCGGCAATATCCTGGCCGTCAATGGTGATGCGGCCGGCGGTCAATTCATAGAAACGATAGAGCAAGCGTGAAATGGTTGATTTGCCCGCGCCCGAAGGACCGACAATGGCCATCGTATGGCCTGCTGGAACCGTGAACGAGAGGCCGCGGATGATCGGCCTTTCCTGGTCATAGGCGAAGCTCACGTTCTCGAAGGCGAGTTCGCCCTTGGAGGCCTTGAGCGGCGCTGCCCCCGGCTTGTCCTTGATCTCGGCATTCACCGAGAGCAGCGAGAACATGCCCTCCACGTCGATCAGGCCCTGCTTGATTTCACGGTAGGACGAACCGATGAAGTTCAGCGGCATGTAGAGCTGCACCATCAGGGCATTGATCATCACGAAGTCGCCGATGGTGGCCTGGCCCCTGGAGACGGCGTAGGCCGACATGGCCATGACTATGGTCAGTCCGGTGGCAAAGATCACGGTCTGGCCGGCGTTCAGGACGGCAAGCGACACCCAGGTTTTCACTGCCGCCTTCTCGTATTGCAGCATGGACACATCGAAGCGGGCGGCCTCATGCTCCTCATTGCCGAAATATTTCACGGTTTCGAAATTCAGGAGACTGTCGATAGCCTTGGTGTTGGCATCGGTGTCGGCTTCATTCATGTCGCGGCGGATGCTGATGCGCCATTCGGTGGCGGCATAGGTGAACCAGAGATAGAGAACTACGGTGACGAGGATGACCGCGGCATAGAGCCATCCGAAGGACCAGGTGAGCACGCCGGCGACAAAGGCAATTTCAAGGACCGTCGGAAAGGTATTGAAGAGCGAGAAGCGCAGCACCGTGTCAACGCCGGCGGTGCCACGCGAAATGATCCGCGACAGGCCGCCGGTGCGGCGCTCAAGGTGGAACTTGAGGGAGAGCGCGTGGAGGTGGCGGAAGGTGCGGATGGAAAGTTCACGCACGGCGCGCTGGCCGACCTTGGCGAATATGGCGTCACGGATCTGCGCCAGCACCACCATGGAGATGCGGCCCACGCCATAGGCCAGGACAAAAAAGAACGGAACGCTGAAGGCGATGGCCGCCGCACTGCCCGAGGCGGTCAGGGCATCGGTGGCATATTTGAAGCTGTAGGGGGTGAGCACGGTCACCACCTTGGAGGCCACCAGGGCAATCATCGCCAGGACGACGCGGACCTTCAAATCCATGCGGCCCGCGGGCCACAAGTAGGGCATCAGGCTCTTCAGGGTTTGCCATTGGTTTCCGTCGCCCAAGGCGAAGGTCGCAGGGCTCTTCGGCAATTTGCGGCTCATTCAGTCAGCGATCTTCACTGCCCCGACGTGGCGGCGGCAGCGTCCGGCGTGAGGAAGACCTGGCCCGGGTAAATCAGCTCAGGCTTTCGGATCTGGTCCTTATTGGCTTCATAGATCACCGTGTACATAATGCCTTTGCCGTAGATCTGGCGCGACAGCTTCCACAGGTTGTTGCCGGGCTGAATGATGATCTGGCCGGGTGTCGCCGCGGGTTCCGGCGCAGCTTCCGTTGCGGCCGGGACTTCGACCGCCGCGACGGCAGTCTCCTGTGCGGGCGTCTCAGCGGCTGGCTCTGCTGCCGGTGCGGCAGCGGCCGGCGCTTCAACCGGGGCCGGGGCTTCCGGTGCCGGGGCTACCGCTTCAGAAGCAGGCGCCGCCGGCGCTGGAATTTCCTGGGCGGTGGCCACGTCAACAGGCTTGGGCGCTTCAGGAGCGGCGGGAGGCGCCGGAGCGGCCGCCACCTTGGCCGGCTCTTCACGGTAGAAGGGCATTTCGATGCGGCTCTTCACCGCCCCATCGCTGCCGATCTCATCAGCCCGCAGGGCGTGGGGGCCGACGGATAGCGGGGCCTGGCCGGCAAAGGACCAGGTGCCCTTGTCATTGATATCGGCCAGACCATAGACATTGTTGTCGACATAGAGCTGCACTTTGCTGCCCGCAGGCCCTCTTCCGCCAAACACAATGTTTCCGGACTGGTCATAATCGACCGTATCGAGATTGACGGTCATGGACGGCGGCAGAGCGGGTTTGGCGGGGGCCTGAATAACCTGCGTCGGCTCATCGGCCTTCAACACAGCCACCATCGGGGTGTCAACGGCTCCGGCCTTCACATCGACGGCGACGGTATCGGCAGAAGCAACCACCATGTCATTGCTCTTGGATTCAATGGAGAGCGCACCGGGGCCGGTAGGCAGTGGCTTGGAGGGCACAACCACAAAGGCCCCTTCCTCATTGGCAACCGCAGATCCCACGACCGCACCATTGAACTTGACCACGACTTCTGCGCCGGGAGCGGCGCGGCCGGCAATCACGGCGTCACCGGTGGGTTCGACCCGCACCGTATCAAAGCTCGGGACAACATTGGCCTCTTCGGCAGGTTCGGCAGGGGTTACCGGAGGCTCCGCCGCAATTACGGGTTCGGCAGGCTTTGGCGGCTCCACCAGGGGCGGCTCTTCCACCGCCGCCACTTGCGTTTCAGGGGCTGGCGCTGGCTCGACCACGGGCGGCGGGGCTGGCTCGACCACGGGCGGCGGGGCTGGCGCCGGCTCGGCAACCACGGGCTCGGCAGGCTTTGGCGGTTCCGCAGGGATTGGCGGGGCTGGCGGCTCAACCTTGGCGGTGGTCATCAATACGTCGTCCGCCGAGCCTTGCTGCTCGACATAGATGAGGGCGCCGAAGGTTGCCAGCGTGAGGCCTGTGAAGATCGCGAGGGGATTAATTTTCATCTGTGGCCGTCCGTAATCGTGATTATAAGATCATAGCCGCAGCAGCGGCGAATAGGCTATTAGATAATAGGAATCGTCCACATTAATAAGACCAATGGGGCGAATCTGCAAAGAATTGCTGCAACCATCAAAATGAGGCGCGATCTATTGACCAAACCTGCCCAAAATCTCTGTGTTTACTGTGGCTCCGGCCCCGGCAAGAACCCCGTTTATATGGCGGCGGCCCGGGAACTGGGACTTGCCATGGTCGCGTCAGGCATTGGCCTGGTTTATGGCGGCGGCAGCATCGGCCTCATGGGCGAAGTGGCCAGGACCGTGCTCGAAGCGGGCGGCCACGTGACCGGCATCATCCCGGAATTCCTGGGCAGCAAGGAACGCATGCTCACCGGCGTCAACGAACTGATCGTCACCAAGAGCATGCATGAGCGCAAGATGTCGATGTTCGAGTATTCCACCGGATTTGCAGCATTGCCCGGCGGCATCGGCACGCTGGAAGAGCTCACCGAGATCTCGACCTGGGCGCAACTGGACCAGCACGCCAAGCCGATCATCCTGTGCAACATCGAAAACTACTGGGAGCCCTATCTGACGCTGCTCAAGCACATGCGGGAAGAAAGTTTCATCCGCGAGGGCATGGAGTTCAAGATGGATGTGGTGAAGACGGCGGCCGAAGTGGTGCCGGCGTTCGAATACCGCCTGGCCAATAGCCACCAGAAGGTGCCGCTGCAGCCGATCCGGAAGGTTCTCTAAACCAGTGTTTCCGCTTCGCGGCGGCGGCTTCGTTCGTCGCGGAGCGCCGACCAGGAATAGATCGCAAGGCCAATCCACAGGACGACGAAGGACAGGAGCTTCCAGCTGTCCATGGGTTCACCGAACACAAACACGGCGGTGAGGAACACTAGGGTGGGCGAGATGTATTGCAGCAGCCCGGCAGTCGAATAGCGCAGCAATTTTATAGAGAGCGCGAAGAAAACCAGCGCCGATGTCGTCATTAACCCCAGGCCCATCAGCAGCAAGGTGTCGGGCAGTGTGCCGCCAAAATGGGCTTCGCCATTGTTCACAAGCCAGACCTGCGTGAGCAAGAGCGGGATGGCGATGATGCAGACTTCAATGAAGAAGCCCTGGGTGGGACCCACCGCAATGGTCTTGCGCAGGAAACCGTAAATGCAGAAGCTTGTGGCCAGCATCAGGCCAAGCCAGGGAAACACGCCTGCCGCAAATGTCTGGATCAGCACCGCAATCAGCGCAAGGAGGAGTGCCAGCAACTGCAGGCGGTTGAAGCGTTCGCCCAAAAACAGGTAGCCCATGACCACATTCATGAGCGGGTTGATGTAATAGCCGAGGCTGGCTTCCAGGGTGCGGCCCATTTCGATGGACCAGACATAGAAGCCCCAGTTGAACACGATGATGGAGCCGGTGAGCGTGAGAATGGCCAGATTGCGCTTCGAGGCGACGGCCTGCCAGACATCCTTGTATTGACCAAGCCACCAGATGATCAGGGCGGCGCAGGGAATGGCCCAGAGGCCGCGATGCACGGCAATTTCGATTGGTGAGATGTGCCGCATAAAGCCGAAATAGACGGCCATGGCGCCCCAGGTGAGATGCGCCAGAACCGCGTAAAGAACGCCTTTTTCGGCTGCTGTCAGGCCGGCTTTTGAAGTTTGTTCGATGGCTGCCATGCCCGGGGGTTTAACGACGCCTATCGCATGCGGCAATCAGGTAACGGGCATGGGTCGCATGAGCACCCCGCATGTCAGCTCTTGCCGGTCACGCCTTCGCGCAGCAGCTTGTAGATGATGGAATCCGAGAGGGCCTGGAAGGAGGCCTCGACGATATTGGGGGAAACGCCCACGGTGAACCAGCGGTCGCCCTTGCCGTCGCGGCTTTCGATCAGAACCCGGGTTGTGGCTCCGGTTCCGCCATTGAGGATACGCACCTTGTAGTCGACCAGTTCGAGATCGTTGATATAGGGCTGGAACTTGCCGAGGTCCTTGCGCAGCGCCACGTCGAGGGCGTTCACCGGGCCATTGCCCTCGCCCGCGTTGATGAAGGTCTCGTCATCGACCTTCACCTTGACCACGGCTTCAGAGATCATTTCGCCGTCGCGCTGTTCGACGATGACGCGGAAGGAGAGCACATCAAAGTAATGGGGCACACTGCCAAGAGTGCGCCTGGCGAGGAGCTCGAAGGAGGCATCGGCGGCGTCATAGGCATAGCCCATGGCCTCGCGTTCCTTCACCTCGCGGAGCAGCGTGTCGAGGCGCTTGTCGTCCTTGGAGACATTCAGGCCGACGCGGTTCAGCTCGGACACCAGATTGGATTTCCCGGCCTGATCGGAGACCAGCATGCGGCGGCGGTTGCCCACGGATTCCGGCTTCACATGCTCATAGGTTTCCGGTTCCTTGACGATGGCCGAGGCGTGGATGCCGGCCTTGGTGGCAAAGGCGCTCTTGCCCACATAGGGAGCCTGGGCGTTGGGGGCGCGGTTCAGCAGTTCGTCGAAGGCGCGGGCCACATGGGTAAGGTTCTGCAGGCGCTCGTCATCAACTGCGATGGCAAAGCGGTCGCGGTAGGATTTTTTCAGACCGAGGGTGGCGATGATCGAAACCAGATTGGCGTTGCCGCAGCGTTCGCCGATGCCGTTCAGGGTGCCCTGGACATGGCGAACCCCGGCATCGATGGCGGCCAGGGAATTGGCCACGGCCTGATCGGTGTCATTATGGGCGTGAATGCCGAGGTGGGTTCCCGGCACCCATTTCGTCACGGCACGGACGATGTCGGAAACTTCAGCGGGCATGGTGCCGCCATTGGTGTCGCAGAGCACGATCCAGCGGGCGCCGGAATCATGGGCCGCCCGGGCGCAGGCGAGGGCGTATTCCGGGTTGGCCTTGAAGCCATCGAAGAAATGCTCGCAGTCGACCAGCACTTCCTTGCCGGCGAAAACCGCGGCCTCGACGGACTGGCGGATCGAGTCGAGATTTTCCTCGTTGGTGCAGCCCAGGGCGACGCGCACGTGGTAGTCCCAGGACTTCGCCACGAAGCAAACGGCCTTGGAATGGGCGCGGATCAGATCCTGGAGGCCCGCGTCATTAGAGACGGAGCGCCCTGCCCGCTTCACCATGCCGAAGGCGGTGAAGGTGGCCCTGGTTTTGCGGTCCTCGCTGAAGAGCGCGGTGTCGGTCGGGTTGGCGCCGGGATAGCCGCCCTCGATATAATCGACGCCGAGCTTGTCCAGCAATTCAATCACCGCCAGCTTGTCATCGAGCGAAAAGTCAACGCCGGGCGTCTGCTGGCCATCGCGCAGCGTGGTGTCAAAGAGGGAGATATGTTCGCGGGTCATCGCTTGACCTCCCAACTCGTCGTGCCGTCTTTGTTGTCTTTGATGGAAACACCCATGGCATCGAGTTCGTCGCGGATGCGGTCAGACTCTTTCCAGTTCCTTGCAACACGGGCAGCGTTGCGCGATTCGATGAGCGACGTGATCTGGCTTGCTTCAATCTTGTCTTGGGTTAACTCGATCGCGCCATTGGGATGAAGTTTGATGGCCCCGCCCAACTCAGCAATTCTCGCTCTGAAATCCTCAAAAGCTCCCGGTAGACCATTGTGAATCCTTGCTCTGTACTGCTGGTACACATCAAACGAATTTACCATCAACTCCGGCATTACCGCGCCGCCATACTCTCGCGAAATCAGACCAAGCTTTCGTCTATCCAGTAGCCCCAAGAACTCGCAATCACACAAAAAAGACATTACTGCTTCTGCACTGTTTCCGAGGCTCTTTGTCTTTTGACGCAGAAACGCAAGGACTTCTGGTGTGTTTAAGTCGTCGCATAGAATTTCTACAAGTTCGGACGAGACCGGCAAGGCAGTTTTGCTGCTACCAATATTTGGACCAAACTTATCGTCAATTTTGAGCACCCATTCTTCCAATTCATTTTGTGCTGCGTTAATCATCGTGTTGGTCCAATCAATCGGCTGGCGGTAATGCGTTCGAAGCATATTGAAGCGCACAACTTCGCCTGGCCAATCATTCAAAACTTCATTGATCGTCACGAAATTTCCCAGGCTCTTGGACATCTTTTGCCCTTCGACCTGGAGGAAGCCGTTGTGCATCCAGATGTTGGCCATTTTCTTGGTGCCGTGGGCGCAGCGGGATTGGGCGAGTTCGTTTTCGTGGTGAGGGAAGATGAGATCAAGGCCGCCGCCATGGATGTCAAAGACTTCGCCCAAATAGCTTTTGCTCATGGCGGAGCATTCGATGTGCCAGCCGGGGCGGCCACGGCCCCACGGGCTTTCCCAGCCGGGTTCCTCGGCTGTCGACAGTTTCCACAGCACGAAGTCGCCGGGGTTTTTCTTGTGGGCTTCCACCGCGACGCGGGCGCCGGCTTGCTGATCCTCCAGCTTGCGGTTGGAGAGCGCGCCGTAATCCTTCATGGAGGCCACGTCGAACAACACTTCGCCGCCGGCCTGGTAGGCGTTGCCCTTGGCGAGCAGCACGGTGATCATCGCGATCATCTGATCGATGAACTCGGTGGCGCGGGGCTGTTGCGTAGGATCGAGGCAACCCAGGGCCTTTACATCAGCCTGGAACTGATTGGCGGTTTTTTCAGTAACCGCGCGGATGGCCTGATTGAGCGTCAACTCTCCAAAACTTATCTGCCTACCAAAATCCCGGAGAGCGCGGTCGTTTATCTTGTCATCTACGTCAGTGATGTTGCGCACATATTCGACGCGCGAACCGTCTGATGCTTTGCCAGCCCCAGGATAAAGGTGCCTCAAAAGTCTGTATAGCACGTCAAAGACAATAACTGGGCGGGCGTTACCGATATGGGCGAAATCATAGACGGTGGGGCCGCAGACATACATGCGCACGTTCGAAGGATCGAGGGGTGTGAAGTCCTCCTTCCGGCGGGTGAGCGTGTTATATAGGCGCAAAGTCATGATTTTTCCACGGTTCTGGACTGACCGGGAAACGCTTTAAGACAAATTTAAGTAAGCGGCGCCCAGCCAGCAGTTTTTCAACTAGCAAATAATAATAATGCCGCAAACGTTAACGGCTTGGCGGGGGGCGGTGTTCATGGCGCGCACCATGGTTGAATTGGGCTTTTCCGTCAAGCCCATCGTGGCAAGCAGGGTTGCCATGAGGTTTACGGGCCTTGCCGCGGCACAGGAGAAAACCCTATCAGAGCGCATGACGCTCCACGAGCAACAACAGCACCGGCTGGGCCTGATTCTGGTGGCCTGCGCGGCACTGTCGTGGTCGTCGGCCGGGTTTTTCACCCGCCTCATCCCCAATGACCTGATGACCCTGTTGTTCTGGCGCGGGATATTCTCGGGGAGCGCGGTGTTCCTGTTCTTCTTCCTGTCGGAAGGGCGCCGGGCGCTGGGCATCCTGGCTGGCTTGCGCTGGCCTGCCCTTGCGGTGGCCTGTCTGTCGGCGCTGGGGATGATCACAGGGATCGGTGCGCTGCGCTACACCAGCGTGGCGGATGCCATGGTGATTTATGCCACGGTGCCCTTCGTCACGGCGGGGCTGGCCTACCTGTTCATCGGCGAGAAGCCCAGCCGGTCGACGCTCATTGCCAGTGCTGTCGCCCTTGCCGGGGTCACCATCATGCTGGCGGGTTCGCCCTGGGGCGGGAGCATGTACGGCAAGTTCCTGGCGGTGATCATGTCGCTGGCGATGGCGAGTTTCACCGTTGTCATGCGCAAGCACCGGGAGGTGGCGATGCTTCCCTCCATGGCGGCCTCCGCCTGGATCACCTCATTCATCTGTTTCTGGTTTGCCACGACGCTTTCGGTGACGCCCTACGAGCTTGGGCTCATCGCGCTCTTCGGCGTGCTGCAGAATGCGGCGGGGCTGATCTTCTATGCCTATGGTTCGCGGCGGGTGCCGGCGGCGGAGGCGACGCTGGTGGCGGCGCTTGAAGTGCCGCTCACGCCCTTCTGGGTCCTGATATTCATGAACGAGGTGCCGGGTGTGCCCACGCTCATCGGCGGCGGGGTGGTGCTGGTGGCGCTGTTTTCACATATCCTGGGGGAATTCCGCAGAACCAGCCCGAGCCAGGTGCAGCCTTTCCAGGTCGCGCCTTAGCGAACTCTCCACCAATGTTCGCGATAGAAAAGCCGGCGCCGCATTCAAGCGGCACCGGCGGTAGCGAGGTTTCAGCGATTACTGTGGAACGCATTCACTGTCTATTGCAGGATCGCAAGGCACGGCCTTCTTGTCCTTCTTGGCTACTGGCTCCTCACCGGCAGCGGGCTTCTTCTTGTCAGTCTGCTGCTCGGCGGGTTTGGTTATCGAACCTACCGGCATGTCATCAGGCTCCGCACCTTCCGCCTGTTCAGGCGTTACTTTTTTCTTCTTCTTGTTGTCAGGCTGAGCTGCCTGTTCAGTGGCAGGAGCTTCTTCGGTGGCTTGACCTTCAGCCTGTTCAGGCGTTACTTTTTTCATCTTGTCGTCAGGCTGGGCCGCCTGTTCAGTGGCAGGTGCTTCAGGTGCTGGAGTAGCCGCCTGGCCTTCGGCTTCGGCTGCCACTTTCTTCTTGTTCTCGGCTTGGCTCTGCTCCACCTCGGCTGCAGCTTTCACCTTAGCGGGCTTGGCAGTTTTATCGGCCTCCAGGGTGCCATTGAACACGGCAACCTCGCCGTCAGTGGCTTTGGCGCTGGCCGGATCGTCGGTCTGCTTGACCTCAACCTGTTTCACCTGTTTGCCGGTTTTTTCCTCAACAAAATTGACATCGATGATGTTGTTGACGACGATGTTATTCTCGATGTTCACAGTTCCGACAAATTCGCTGTCGTTCACAATCCTCCGGCGTTCGCGGTCGTCATCAATAATTACAACAGTGAGGTTGACGTCCAGAAAACTCCGGGAAGGAACCGCGACCCAATAATAATCCGGGATTGAGCCGATATTGATCTCGATTGAAATGTCGTCACCGCCGCCACGCCGCGGAGGCAGAGGCGCCCAAGCCACATGGTCGCCGCTGCGACGCCAACTCACCCAGGCCGGAGCCCACTTGGTGCCAGGAACCCAATACCAGCCGATTTCCTGAGCAAAGCCCCAGCGGCCATAGTGGTAGGTGGCCCAACCGAAGGGTTCGTCGGACACCCATGTCCAGCCATGCCCACGGGCATAAACCCAATGGCCTTCCCGGTAAGGCCGCCAATCACGATCAGCGATTACCGGAACGAAAACATAGTCGCCACCGTAGTTCACCCAATCGCCGTGGTCGGCGAGGCCATCATAGAATACCGAAAAACTGATGGACGTTGCCGCTTCTGCGGCAGTAACGGGGTTCCAGCTTGTTGGTATTGTAGCTGGAGCGATAACGGCGATTGCCGCAAAAGCGGTTGCACTGGCGAGAAAAGTCCTGAGTTTCATGTGCGCGTTTCCTTAGCAGAGGGTTGATCCCTGCTTTGGAACGGGCCGCTAGATAGTTTGTTCCAGACTTAAATGTGACAATACTGTGGCTTGGCGCTATTCGGCAGCTTCCATGGACTCGTCGTCATCGAGTTTGGGACGGGAGGCCATTTCCTTTTTAAGCTCTTCAGCCACCAGGAAAGAAAGCTCCAAAGCCTGGGCGGCGTTGAGGCGCGGGTCGCAGAAGGTGTGGTAGCGGTCATTCAAATCTTCATCGCGGAGCGCACGCAGGCCGCCGGTGCATTCGGTGACATCCTTGCCGGTCATTTCGACATGGACGCCGCCGGCATGGGTGCCTTCGGCCTGGTGGATGGCCATGAAGCGGCGTACTTCAGTCATGATGGCCTCGAAGGGCCTGGTCTTGTAGCCGGAGGTGGCCTTGATGGTGTTGCCATGCATGGGGTCGCAGGACCAGACGACGACCCTGCCCTCGCGTTTCACGGCGCGGATCAACTCGGGCAGATGTTTTTCGACCTTGTCGGCGCCGAAGCGGCCGATCAGGGTGAGGCGGCCCGGCTCGTTTTCCGGATTCAGAATGTCGATGAGCCGGATGAGTTCATCGGCTTTCAATGATGGCCCGCATTTCAGGCCAATCGGATTCTTGATGCCGCGGCAGAATTCAATATGGGCATGGTCGGGCTGGCGGGTGCGGTCGCCAATCCACAGCATGTGGCCCGAGGTTGCATACCAGTCGCCGCTGGTGGAATCGACGCGGGTCATGGCCTGCTCGAAGCCGAGCAGCAGGGCTTCATGGCTGGTGAAGAAATCCGTCTGGCGCAGTTGCGGGGCGGTATCGGCATTGATGCCGCAGGCGCGCATGAAGCCCAGGGCTTCGGTGATGCGGTCAGCCAATTCCTGGTAACGCTCGAAAGCGGGCGAATCCTTCAGGGTGCCGAGGGTCCATTTGTGGACATGCTCCAGGTTGGCATAGCCGCCCTGGGCAAAGGCGCGGAGCAGATTAAGGGTTGCCGCCGACTGGCGGTAGGCCATGATCTGGCGTTCGGGATCGGGCTTGCGGCCTTCAACCGTCACTTCCGAATCATTGATGATGTCGCCGCGATAGATCGGGTATTCGACGCCATCGATCACCTCGGTTGGCGAAGAGCGCGGCTTGGCGAATTGCCCGGCAATGCGGCCCACCTTCACCACGGGCTGGCCGCCGGCAAAGGTCATAACCACCGACATCTGGAGGAAGACGCGGAAGAAATCGCGGATGTTGTCGGCGGAATGCTCGGCGAAGCTTTCGGCGCAATCGCCGCCCTGGAGCAGGAAAGCCCTGCCCTCGGCGACGCGCGCCAGTTTGCGCTTCAGCTTGCGCGCCTCGCCGGCAAAAACCAGCGGCGGAAAACCGGCAAGGCGCTTTTCCACAACGCTAAGTTTTTGTGTGTCCGGGTAGTCCGGCACCTGCACAACGGGGAATTTCCGCCAGCTGTCAGGTGTCCAATTGGTCAACATAGTCTTCGCTCCAGATACAAAGGAATGGGCTTATACACCCGGTTTCCCAGCTATTCCAGTCTTACCGCAGGCGGGGCAACCGACGGTTAATTCCCCTATTTCACTGATAATGCAGAGATTTCCGGAAGGGGTGGCTTAGAGCCTGGCCAGAAACTCGCTAAAGGAGATCTCCGCCGAGCCAAAGGCCATCTGCCGTTCGACGTCCCAATAGCGCAGATTTTCCAGCTTTATGGGGTGGCCCGACACGCTGCAGCGGACATAATCGCCCTCGCGCAGGACCTGATAATCGGCGTTCAAGTACTTCAGCTTTGCCTCGCGCTGCTTGGGCAAATTGGGGTCGAGATAATTCATTGCATTTCCTAATTTAAAAGAGTTCGCCCTGGGCAGTCTTTTTGGCGGCCTGAACCGTCAATGTGTCATCACTGAACTGAATTTTCAAGGTTTGACCGGGAGTGACCGCGGCGGCCTGTTTGACCGGCTGGCCCCTGGTGTCGAGGACTAGGGCAAAGCCGCGGGCCAGAACCGAGGTGTAGTTCAGCGCGGCGAAGAGTTTGGCTTCTGCGGAAAGCCGGTCCCTGAGGGATTGCAGAACGCGGGACATGGCGCGATTGCCGCGCAGATCTGCCTCAGCTAAGCGGCGCTTCATTTCCTGCTGGTTCTGGACAATGGGGCGCACGGAAAGCCTGCCGGAAATTGTCGCGAGGTCCACGCGGTGATGCTGCACATTGGCGCGCAGTGCCTGGGGCAGCCTTGCGCCCACCGTGTCAAAGCGCTGGCGCACGAGGGCGAGGAATTCATCGGGCTTTGGCAGGGCGCGGGCGGCGGAGCGCAGCCTGGTGCGGCGTTCATCGAAATAGCGGGCCACACTCCGGGCCTGCCTTGCATTGAGGGAGGCCAGCTCTGCCAGCAAATCGGCGCGCACCGGAACGGCACGCTCGGCGGCGGCGGTTGGTGTGGGCGCCCGGTGATCGGAGACGAGATCGATCAGCGTCGTATCGGTTTCGTGGCCCACGGCTGAAATTATCGGAATTTTGCTTCCCGCCACGGCGCGAACGACAATTTCCTCGTTGAAGCCCCAGAGGTCTTCAAGCGAGCCGCCGCCACGCGCCACGATGATCAGATCAGGTGGATTGGCCATGGCGTTGAAGCCGATGATGGCAGCGGCCACTTCCGCCGCCGAGGTTTCGCCCTGCACGCGCACGGGCCAGACAAGGACATGGCGCGGGAAGCGGTCACTCAGGCGGTGGAGGATATCGCGGATCACGGCGCCGGTGGGCGAAGTCACCACGCCGATCAACTTTGGCAAATATGGCAGCGGCTTCTTGCGGTCGGCATCAAACAGGCCTTCGGCGGCGAGCTTGCGCCTACGCTCCTCAAGCAGCGCCATGAGCGCGCCGACGCCGGCGGGCTCGATATTTTCGATGACGATCTGGTAATTGGACTTGCCGGGATAGGAGGTGATCTTGCCGGTGGCGACGACTTCCAGCCCTTCCTGCATCCTGGCGCGGAGCTTGGAAAAATTGCCGCGCCAGATCACGGCATCGAGCTTGGCGCCTTCATCCTTGATCGAGAAATAGCAGTGGCCGGAGGAATGGGGGCCGCGAAAGCCTGAGATTTCGCCGCGCACCCGCACATGGCCGAAGGTTTCCTCGAGGGTTTTCTTGAGGGCATGGGAAATCTCGGTGACCGAATACTCGCCCACATTGGGCAGCGGCTGCTCTATAATTTCGCCGGTTTCGGGGTTATAGGGCCAATCAGTGGACATTTCGCTGGTTTCACTTTGATTCCAGCCTATCAGATGCGAGAAGGCGGGAAAAGGCAAGGACGCGTTGGAATGAATGTACTCTTGATTGGGTCCGGGGGCCGCGAGCATGCGCTGGCCTGGGCAATTTCCGCCAGCCCGCTGCTGACGAAGCTCTATTGCGCGCCTGGCAATCCCGGCATCTCCCAAGTGGCTGAACTTGCCGCCATCGACATTGCGGACCATCAGGCGGTGATCAATCTCTGCAAAGCCAAGAACATTGATTTTGTCGTGGTCGGCCCGGAAGCGCCGCTGGTGGCCGGGCTGGTGAATGATCTCAACGCATCGGGCTTCAAGGCCTTTGGTCCATCAAAATTTGCGGCCCAGTTGGAAGGCTCCAAGGGTTTCACCAAGGACATCTGCGCCAATTACAATATTCCCACTGCCGCCTATGGGCGCTTCACGGATCTGGAAAAAGCAAAGGCGTATTTGGCCTCGCAAGGCGCTCCCATCGTGATCAAGGCGGATGGGCTGGCGGCGGGCAAGGGCGTAACCGTGGCGATGACTCTTCCGGAAGCGGAGGCTGCGCTGCAGGATATTTTTTCAGGACGCTTTGGCGAAGCGGAATGCGTGATCGAAGAATTCCTCGAGGGAGAAGAGGCAAGCTTTTTTGTGCTGTCGGATGGCGTGCACACTTTGCCTTTGGCCACGGCGCAGGATCACAAGCGGGTGGGTGATGGCGATGTGGGCCCAAACACGGGCGGCATGGGGGCTTACTCCCCTGCTCCCTGCATGACTGACGCGCTATGCGCCGAGGCGCTGGAAAAAATCGTGAAGCCTACGGTGAAGGCGCTGGCGGACATGGGCCACCCCTATGTGGGGGTGCTTTATGCGGGTCTCATCCTCACCAAGGACGGGCCGAAACTCATCGAATACAATGCGCGCTTCGGCGACCCTGAAACGCAGGTGCTTGTCATGCGCCTGCGCGATGACCTGCTGAAGCTGCTTCTGGCAACAGTCGATGGCACGCTGGACAAGGTTTCGGTGCGCTGGCGCGACGACTTCGCGCTCACCGTTGTGATGGCCGCCAAGGGTTATCCCGGCGATTATGCCAAGGGCAGTGAGATCAGAGGACTCGGACAGGATTTCGGCGAAGATGTGGAGATTTTTCACGCAGGGACTTCGTTAAAAGATGGCAAGCTTTTGGCCGCGGGAGGGCGCGTG
>JAEUMI010000296.1 GCA_016792825.1 Hyphomicrobiales bacterium | reverse complement strand
GACCGAAATTTGGGGGCGTTCGCCGGAATGGCAAATAAGGCGAACTATTTCTTCGCCGCCTTGGCCCGTGCAATGCCGTCGGTGATCATTTTCTCGGCTTCCCCGGCGTTGCCCCAGCCCAGCACCTTCACCCATTTGCCCGCTTCAAGATCCTTGTAGTGGGTGAAGAAATGCTCGATCTGCTGCACGGTGATTTCCGGCAGGTCGAGATAGTTGAAAACATTTTCATAGCGCCGGGTGAGGCGGGGCACCGGCACGGCAATGATCTTTTCATCGCCGCCCGCCTCGTCCTGCATCTTCAGGACGCCCACCGGGCGGCAGGCCACGACGGCGCCGGGAATGATGCCGCGCTGGTTGGCGATCAGCACGTCAACCGGGTCGCCATCGCCGGACAGGGTATGCGGAATGAAGCCGTAGTTCCCGGGATAGCGCATGGAGGTATAGAGAAAGCGGTCGACCACAAGGGTTCCCGCCTCCTTGTCCATCTCGTATTTGATCGGCTCGCCGCCCACCGGCACTTCGACGATGACGTTGATTTCCTTGGGCGGGTTCCGGCCGGCGGCAATGGCGTCGATACGCATGGGGCTTTCCTTTGCACGATTTCCCGTAGCATACTACGGGCCATGGGAAAATTCGCAGCTCTAATTGTCTTGGGCCTTTCGGCAAGTGCTGCCGCGGCTGGCGAAATCACCAGCATCTATTCCGACCTGGACCTCAAGGCCTGCGAAGCGCTTGAACTTGACAGCGGCGAAGACAATGGCGAAGGCGGCATCTGGCAGTGCAAGGGCATTCCAGGCTTTGACGTTCTCTATCTCGAGGGCGACTTGCGCGGCTTTATCGCTTTCGGCCCGGAAGCGCGCAGCCAGTGCACTTCGGCGCAAACCTTCGGGGCCTTCAATTCGCCCGGCCCGAGGATCGAATGGCGCATGGAAAACGGCAAGCCCATTGCCACCATCCTGCGCTGGTTCACCGAGAATGGTTCGGGCGAAGAATATGCCAAGCAGAACTGGCTGGTGGTCAGCAAGCTCAACGGGCGGGACGCCTGCCGCACGGCGCTGATCGACACGAAATATCCGGAGGCCAATACAGTCGCGCGCGCCAAAGCCGATGGCCCGGCGCGCCGCTTCAACTGCGAAAAGGATATGCCGGAGGTGGTTTCGCAGCGCGCCATCACGGCGGGCGAACTCATGTCCGACGTGCCCTGTCCGGGCGGGCCCTACCGCGAGGAATAGGGTTAAGCGACCTCGGCGGCTTCCTTGGCGCGGCTCATGCGCTTTCTCTCGTTGGCATCGAGATAGATCTTGCGGAGCCGGATGGATTTCGGCGTGATCTCAACCAGCTCATCATCGCCCACATAGGCCAGCGCCTTTTCCAGCGACATCTTGATGGGCGGGGTCAGCACCACCGCTTCATCCTTGCCGGAGGCGCGCACGTTGGTGAGCTTCTTGCCCTTGATCACATTGAGTTCCAGATCATTGCCACGGGTGTGTTCGCCGATGATCATGCCGGCATAGACCTTGGTGCCGTGTTCGATGAACATGGGGCCACGGTCCTGCAGGTTGAAAATGGCATAGGCCACGGCCTCGCCATCGCCGTTGGAGAGGAGTGCTCCCGTATGGCGGCCCGGAATATCGCCGACGTAAGGCGCATAGGCATGGAACAGGCGGTTCATGATGGCGGTGCCGCGGCTGTCGGACATGAGTTCGCCCTGGTAGCCGATGAGGCCACGGGTGGGGGCATGGAACACCAGGCGCTGGCGGCCGGCGCCGGAGGGCCGCATGTCGCGCATTTCGGCGCGGCGCTCGGAGAGCTTCTGCACCACAATTCCGGAATAGGCCTCGTCGACGTCGACAATCACTTCTTCGATGGGTTCGAGCTTCTGGCCGTGCTCATCGGTGCGGAAGACGACGCGGGGGCGGCCCACGGTGAGTTCAAAGCCTTCGCGGCGCATGGTTTCGATAAGGATGCCCAACTGCAATTCGCCGCGGCCCGCCACTTCGAAGGCGTCGGTTTCAGTGGATGAAGCGGTGACCTTGAGGGCCACATTGCCTTCGGCTTCGCGGAGCAGGCGCTCGCGGATGACGCGGCTCTGGACCTTGTCGCCTTCCTTGCCGGCGAGCGGGCCGTCATTGATGCGGAAGGTCATGGTGAGGGTTGGCGGATCGATGGGCTGGGCCTTGATCGGCTCGTTCACCGTGGGATCGCAAATCGTATCGGCAACCGTCGAGGTGGTCAGTCCGGAGATGGCAACGATGTCACCGGCGAAGCATTCATCGACCGGCACGCGGTCGAGGCCACGGAAGGCCAGAACCTTGGAAATGCGGCCCTGCTCGACAACCTTGCCGTCCTGGGAAAGGGCCCGCACCTGTTGGTTGGCCTTAACCGAGCCGGAGCGGACGCGGCCGGTGAGAACCCGGCCGAGGAACGGGTTGGCTTCGATGGTGGTGACCAGCATGCGGAAGGGGCCTTCCTCGATCACCGGCGGATTGAAATGCGAAACAATGAGATCAAACAGCGGCGCCATGGTGTCTTCGGTCTGGGTGGGTGTCTTGGACATCCAGCCATGTTTGGCCGAGCCGTAGATGATCGGAAAATCGAGCTGCTCTTCGCTGGCTTCCAGAGCTGCGAAGAGGTCAAACACCTCGTTGACCACTTCATTGTGGCGTTCGTCCGGGCGGTCGATCTTGTTGATGCAGACGATGGGCTTGAGGCCGATCTTCAGGGCTTTCTGCAGCACGAATTTGGTTTGCGGCATGGGGCCTTCGGCGGCATCGACAAGCAATACGGCGCCATCCACCATGTTGAGAATGCGCTCGACCTCGCCGCCGAAATCGGCATGGCCGGGGGTGTCCACGATATTGATGCGGGTATCCTTCCAGACCAGCGAGGTGACCTTGGCCAGAATGGTGATGCCGCGCTCGCGCTCCAGATCGTTGGAATCCATGGCGCGCTCGGCCACCTTCTGATTGTCGCGGAAGGAGCCGGACTGGGACAGGAGGCGGTCGATCATGGTTGTTTTGCCATGGTCAACGTGGGCAATAATCGCGATGTTGCGCAAATTCATGGGGCGCTCGAACTTTCTCTATTTGTCAGGAGTTGGGCGGCCAATAGCATGGCTCAATGACAAACGCAATTCACGGGATATGCCCGAAAAATGGGCGCTCTGGGGCCTTACGGCTCCTCGGCCACAAACATGTCGAAGGCGGCCAGAAACTGCTGGCGGATTTCGTCCTTTTCCAGGAGAATTTCGTGCAGGGCCTCACGGATGGTGATGATCGAGACGCCGGCCACGCGCTCGGAAAACCGCCTTATGGCGTCGTTGTCCACCACGCTGTCGAGGCCTGCAGCGACGATCAGGACCGGACATTTCAGGCCTTTCTCGCTTTTCATTTTGCGCAGCGTGGCAATCGACTTGAGGGCGGCCGAGAGCCAGCCGTAGGTTGGCCCGCCGGAGCCAAGCTGCGGGGCTTTTTCCAGCACGGCACTGTCACGGTTCCAGCGCCGCTGATCCTGGGTCAGGGGGTTGCCAGTGAAATCCTTGCGTCCCAGGGGAGCCTGCCTTTTGCCCGGCAGATAAACCCATCCCAGGCGCAGGGTCATGGCTATGGAGGTGAGGAGATGCACCAGGGGTATGGGCCAGGCCCCGTAGTTCAGGTCAACGAGCGGGGCAATGAGAACGCATTTCTTGAACCAGTTGCGGGTGCGTATAAGGCGCAGGATAATGTTTCCGCCGGTGGAATGGGCGAGCACATAGTAGGGCGGCGGGCAATCGGGCAGGACAACCTGGGTCATGAAGGCCCGGATGTCCTCATCATATTCCTCGAAGCTGCCGACATGGCCACGCAGGCGCTTTTCGGTCAGCCGCTGGGAGCCGCCCTGCCCGCGCAGATCGACCGAGGCCACGCAGTAGCCTCTTTCCATCAAATCGCGCGCGGTTTCGAAATAGCGCTCCATGAAATCGGCGCGGCCACCGAGGATGACCACGGTGCCCCTGGGATTGCTGACGCGGACCGACATGGCGCGCAGGTGAAAGCCGTCATTTGTCACCACGCGCGTGCACTCGGCACCGCGCGGCACCGGATTCTCTGGCGTTGAAATCAGTTCCATGGGCCCCTGCTCTAAAGCAGAGGCCCATCATGGGCAAGAATTACTGAACCTTCTTGACCTCGGTCAACTCGCCGCTGGCGG
The DNA here is from genome assembly GCA_016792825.1 of Hyphomicrobiales bacterium. Lineage (GTDB taxonomy): Bacteria > Pseudomonadota > Alphaproteobacteria > Rhizobiales > Aestuariivirgaceae > Aestuariivirga. The sequence goes on along the minus strand of JAEUMI010000296.1, from coordinate 19,203 downwards.
AACTGAGCTTGATCACATAGCTCTTGCCGCTGCGGGTGGCGTTGAAGGCGAAAACCTGGCCGCTGCAGGCGGTTGGCTTCACACTGGTAAAGCCGTAGCCCGAGACAATTTTTTCGGCCTTTTCGCAGGACATGCCGCCGGCTGCGGCGGCGGTTTTCTTTTCAGCCGGGGCCACGGCTTTCTTTTCGACCGAAGCCACGGAGGTTGTTTCAGTCTTGGTCAGGGTTTTCTTTTGCGCAGCAGTTACGGATTTCTTGACCACGGGCTTGGGCACCGGGTCAGCCTTGACGGTCTTTTTCGTCTTCTTCTTCGGGGCTATGTAGACCGGCTCTTCGCCTTCATAGCGCGGCTCATAATAGCGCGGGTCATAATAATCGTCGTCGGGATCATAGTAGGCGAGCGGCCGGTCTTCGTCGCCATAGAATTCCTCGTCGTCATATTCATAGGCGTAGAAATCACGGGGCGGCGGATCGTAGAAGTAATAGCCGGGATTCAGGAAACGCCAGCGCGAACCCGCCTCCGCGTCAGCGACAGTTGCGAATGATCCGGCAATTGCGGCCAGCGCGGCGAGGCCAATAATGTGCAGGCGCATGGGACTGCTCCTTCGGTTTGGCAAATCAGATGGGCTGGCGCGACGTAATGCGGTTGCGGTAGGAATCAAACTTGATCCTGTACTTCACGCCGTTTTTTCGGGCGATGAAGGCATAGGATCTGCCGCCGCAGTCCGTTGCATTAATCTGCTTGTAACCCTGGTTGCGGAGTTTCCACTGGGCTGCGCCGCAGGACACTTTGCCCCTGTATACTGGGTGGGGGACGAAATATCCCGGACGGGGATAGTAGCCATAACCGCCGCAGCGGAAGGGATCGTGATTATAGTAGCAGTATCCGCCGGGCTGCCAGATATCGATGTGCACTTTTACCTTGGCTTCCGCAACCTGCGGAGAAAGTGAAAATGCCGCCGCGAGGCCAGCCGCCATCAAAAATTTCCTGAGCATCGTTCCGCCCTCCAACTTCACAAGCTCCCCAGCTTATCTGACGGGATCATGGCAAAATCTTGCTGAACAAAAGCCGATAGCCCCGTTCATCTGCCGTTCAACTTCATGGCAGAAACAAGGCAAAGGGGCCGGAACGCCTTGCGGGCGTTCCGGTGCAGGGTGTTGGATTAGAAAAGCTTCTTAACGCCGAAAATGTTGCCGTTCATGCCGACCTTGACGCGGAACTTGTGGCCATTCTTCCAGGCATGGTACTGGTAAACTGGCTTGCTGCAGTCGATGGCATTCACGTTGTGAAAGCCAGACCAGTCAACGATCTTGCGGCCCTTTTTGCAGGTGATGCCGCCGTAGTAGGGCTCATATACGGGATAGTATCCGCCGTAGCCGTAGCCAGGATAATAACCGCCGCCGAGGCCGAGGTTGATGTCTACGTTAACTTTCGCCTGAGCCTGCTGAACCGGCGACAGGGCGGTAAGAGAAACAGCAACAGCGGCTGCAGCGATGAGGGACTTGGTGATCATTTTCGTTCTCCAGGGTTTAAGTTTTTGTTTCGTTGTGATGACCCGATTGGCCATCCTTGAGACCGAAACTAGACCCCTGAACTTGAACGGGGTCAGAACCCATCATTCATTTTCAGTTCATTTTTTTTGGCCCCTCCCCCTTGCATTCCCGGAAACGGAAATTACTTTTTCCAGAGCGGATGCCAATTGTGGGTCCGCGCTGAATGCATTGCTTTAGGAGAATGTAAATGTTTGATTTTACTCCACTTTATCGTTCCAGCATTGGTTTTGACCATCTTGCCCGGATGCTTGATGATGCCGCAAGCTTCGAAACCCCGGCCTATCCGCCCTACAACATCGAGCGGGTTGGCGAGGACGAATACCGCATCACCATCGCCATTGCCGGCTTTGGCGCTTCCGACATCAATCTCGAAGTGAAGGGCAATGCCCTTACGGTTACCGGCAAAAAGGCTGAAAAACCCGCGGAAAAGACCGAATACCTGCACCAGGGCATCGCGGCCCGCAATTTTGAGCGCCGCTTCCAGCTTGCCGACCACGTTGAAGTGACCGGGGCTGATTTGAACCATGGCCTGCTGCATATTTCGCTGAAGCGCGAAATTCCGGAAGCTTTGAAGCCACGCACGATTGCCATTCGCACTGCGAATGAGCAGAAAGTGCTTGAGGCTAAAAAGGCCGCCTAATTCCAAATTGGGGGCGCTCTTTGCGGGCGCCCCTTTTTATTATTGAATCAGGATTGCAGGTCCTTGGCCAAGTCCAGGAATTTCCGGACATCGGCTTCGGGGGTTGCGTAGGACAGAACGAAGCGGACAAAAATTTCGTCGTCGGCAATGGCCTTGCCAAGGCTGTCTGGCATCCAGTCATAGAACTTAGCACCTGACGCCAGAAGCTTGTCGTTCAGGGCCCGCGGCATGACGGCGAATACTTCGTTGGCCTGCACCGGATTGGGAATGCGGATGTTTTTGAATTTGCCGAGGCCTTCGGCAAGCTGTGCGGCAAGGCCATTAGCCTGCCTGGCGTTTTCCAGCCACAGGCCGTCCTTGAGATAAGCCAGCATTTGCCCGCCCAAATAGCGGCCTTTTGAAACGAGCTGGCCGCCCCGCATGCGGCGATAGATGAAATCATCGGCCAAATTCGTATCGAAGAAAACCACCGCTTCCAGCATCATGGCGCCATTTTTGGTGGCGCCGAAGGACAGGGCATCGACGCCGGATTTCCAGGTGAGTTCCGCCGGGGTGACGCCCAAGCCTGCGACCGCATTGGCAAAGCGCGCGCCATCCATATGAAGTTTCATGCCGCGCGGCTTGATGAGATTTGAAATCGCCTTCACGTCATCCGGAGAATAGGTGGTGCCCAGTTCGGTGGAATTGGTCAGCGAAACGGCTACGGGTTTGGGATCGTGCTCGCCGCGGATGAAGCCTTTGAGAGTCTTTTCGACCATGGCCGGGGTTATTTTCCCGGCAGGCCCATGGAGGCCAAGTATTTTCGCTCCACCAGTAAACATTTCCGGGGAATTGCATTCATCAACGCTGATATGGGCCTCGCCATGGCAGATCACGGCGCCATAAGGCGGGGTTAGGGCCGAGAGGGCCAAGCCATTGGCTGCTGTGCCGGTTGTCACCAGGAAGGAGCGCACTTCCTTCTCGAAAATCTTGGAAAGCTGCGACTCAGCTTTTTTAGTCCAGTCATCGCCGCCATAGGCCGGAGCCGAGCCAGCGTTCGCTTCCACCATGGCTTCCAGAATCCGGGGATGAACGCCGTAGTGATTATCAGATGCAAAATTCATGGGAGAGCTCCAAAGGGGGAGCTCTTCCCTACCGTTTCGAGGCGGGATGGTCGAGGGCCTTGAAATTATTTGCGTAATTTTATTGCGTATTTTTGCTCCAAACGAATCCTTCCTTGCGCAAAGCTCCAGATCGTGTATTTTGAAGAAAGGACAGTATGGCTGTCCTTTATAAATGGCAATTTTGGACTTGTGAGCCCGGATGAACCGGAATACGACCACAACACATCTGAAAGCGACGGCAAAAACAGCCGCCGATGCCGTTTGCATGGCCCGCGCCCAGACCACTAAACGCACTTAAGGGTCGGCTCGGGCGGAAAGACGCTCTCAGAGTTTGATCCCTTGCATGAGGCTCCGGCGGCACCAAACGCCCCCTCAAGAGATCAAATCCAGAGACAAGGACGGAATGACAGCCCCCGGGGCTGAATGGAATGTTGGAAGAGGACGATAGCCATGAGCCAGTCACTTCATTTGCTGCCGGAGGGGATGCGCGAACCGCATGGGCTGTACCATCCCCGGAACGAGCATGATGCCTGCGGCATTGGCCTTATTGCCAACATCAACAACATCAAGAGCCACCGCACCATCGATGACGGCCTGAGCATTCTGAAGAATCTCGAACACCGGGGTGCCGTTGGCGCTGACCCCAAGGCTGGCGACGGGGCCGGCATCATGATCCAGATTCCGCACAAATTCTTTTCCGAGGAAGCCAAGCGCCTGGGTTTCGAACTGCCAGCACCCCACACCTATGGCGTGGCCTATCTCTTCATGCCGCGCGAAACGGTTTACCGGCAGGATATCGAACGCATCTGGTGGGAAACCTCGCGCGAGGAAGGCCTGAAGGTTCTGGGCTGGCGCGATGTGCCGGTTGACTCTTCGGTGCTCGGCTATTCAGTGAAGGGCACGGAGCCCTTCCACCGGCAGGTATTCATCGGGCGCGGGCCGACGATCCGGGATGAGGCGCATTTCGAGCGCAAGCTTTTTGTCTGCCGCAAGGTTGTGTCAAACCGGGTGCTGGAAGTCCTCGGCGCCAAGGCCCGGACCTATTATCCGGTGTCGGTTTCCAGCCGCACCATCGTTTACAAGGGCCTCGTGCTCGGCAAGGACCTCGGCGCCTATTACAAGGACCTGACGGACCCGCGCATTGAATCGGCGCTCGCCCTGGTGCATCAGCGTTTTTCCACCAATACCTTCCCGAGCTGGCCGCTGTCGCACCCCTACCGCTTTGTCTGCCACAACGGCGAGATCAACACGGTGCGCGGCAATTACAACTGGATGGCGGCGCGCCAGGCCAACATGAAGTCCACGGTGCTTGGCGAAGACCTGTCGAAGCTCTGGCCCATTTCCTATGAAGGGCAATCGGACACGGCCTGCTTTGACAACGCGCTCGAGTTCCTCACCATGGGCGGCTATTCGCTGCCGCACGCCATGATGATGCTGATCCCCGAAGCCTGGGCCGGCAATCCGCTGATGGACGAGGACCGCCGGGCCTTTTATGAACACCATGCGGCGCTCATGGAACCGTGGGATGGCCCCGCCGCCATGACCTTCACCGATGGCCGCCTGATCGGCGCCACGCTTGACCGCAACGGCTTGCGCCCGGCCCGCTATCTCACGACCGACGATGGCTTTGTGCTGCTTGCCTCTGAAATGGGCTGCCTGCAATTTGCCGAAGAACATGTCACCCACAAGTGGCGGCTGCAGCCCGGCAAGATGCTGCTCATCGACCTTGAGCAGAAGCGCATCATATCAGACGAGGAATTGAAGAAGACGCTGTCCACGGCACATCCCTACAAGGAGTGGCTGAAGCGCACCCAGGTTGTGCTGCGTGACCTGCCCAAGGCCAGGACCAAGCGGCCAAAGATCCTCGTGCCCTTGCTCGACCGGCAGCAGGCTTTTGGCTATTCGCAGGAAGACCTGAGAATCCTGATGGCGCCCATGGCGCAGACGGGGCAGGAGGCGGTGGGCTCAATGGGCAATGACGCGCCCATCTCGGTTCTTTCGGACCGGGCCAAGATGCTGGATACCTATTTCAAGCAGAACTTCGCGCAGGTGACCAATCCGCCGATCGATCCCATCCGCGAAGAACTGGTGATGTCGCTGGTGTCGTTCATCGGCCCGCGGCCAAACCTTCTGGACCTCGCAGGCACCTCGACGCATATGCGGCTAGAGGTCTCGCAGCCCATCCTCACCAATGAAGACCTCGAGCGCATCCGCACCATCGGCAAGATCAGCGAAAACCCGTTCCGCACGGCCACCATCGACATCACCTATGACGTGGCCAACGGGCCGGAATACATGGAAGCAGCGCTTGACAGCGTGTGCCGGCTTGCCGAACGGGCTGTCAGGGATGGCTACAACATCATCATCCTGTCGGACCGCGCCGTGTCAGGCGAGCGGGTGCCGTTGCCGGCGCTTCTCGCCACCTCGGCCACGCATCATTATCTGATCCGCAAGGGACTTCGCACTTCGGTGGGCCTGGTGGTGGAATCGGGCGAGCCGCGCGAGGTGCACCAGTTCTGCACGCTCGCTGGCTATGGCGCCGAAGCGATCAACCCCTATCTGGCGTTTGAAACGCTGGAAAGCATGGTTTCCGAACTGGAAGAAGAGGTCACCCCCTATGAGGCGGTGAAGCGCTACATCAAGGCGGTGGACAAGGGCCTTATGAAGGTCATGTCCAAGATGGGCATCTCGACCTACCAGTCCTATTGCGGGGCGCAGATTTTTGACGCCATCGGCCTTTCGACGGAATTCGTCGACAAGTACTTCACGGGCACGGCCACGCAGATCGAAGGCGTGGGGCTTGCGGAAATCGCCGAGGAGGCTTTCCGCCGGCATGAGGATGCCTTCGGCATCAATCCGGTGCTGAAGACCTCGCTTGATGTGGGCGGCGACTATGCCATGCGCATCAGGGGCGAGGCCCATGTGTGGACGGCGGACACGGTTTCGAACCTGCAACATGCGGTGCGGGGCAATTCGGTCGAAAAGTACCGGGCTTTCGCCAAGCACATCAACCAGCAGTCCGAGCGGTTCAAGACCATGCGCGGGCTGTTCAAGATAAAGACGGCGGAAGAGAGGGGCCGCAAGCCCATCGAGATCGACGAGGTGGAACCCGCAAAGGCAATCGTCAAGCGCTTCTCGACGGGGGCCATGTCCTTCGGCTCGATCAGCCGCGAGGCGCATACGACGCTGGCCATCGCCATGAACCGCATCGGCGGAAAATCCAACACAGGTGAAGGCGGTGAAGAGGCGGACCGCTTCGTGCCGCTGCCCAACGGCGATTCCATGCGTTCGGCGATCAAGCAGGTAGCTTCGGGGCGCTTTGGGGTGACAGCTGAATATCTCGTCAACTCCGACATGATGCAGATCAAGATGGCGCAGGGCGCCAAGCCCGGTGAAGGCGGGCAGTTGCCCGGCCACAAGGTAGACAGCGTGATTGCCCGGGTGCGCCATTCGACGCCTGGTGTGGGGCTTATCTCGCCGCCGCCGCACCATGACATCTATTCCATCGAAGATCTGGCGCAGTTGATTTTTGATTTGAAGAACGTGAACCCCTCGGGGCTTGTCTCGGTGAAGCTCGTCTCCGAAGTGGGCGTTGGCACGGTCGCCGCCGGCGTTTCGAAAGCCCATGCGGATCATGTGACGATCTCGGGTTATGAGGGCGGCACGGGTGCGTCGCCACTCACCTCGATCAAGCATGCGGGCTCGCCCTGGGAAATCGGCCTGGCCGAAACCCAGCAGACGCTGGTGGCCAATGATCTCCGCGGCCGCATCGCGGTGCAGGCCGATGGCGGCATCCGCACCGGGCGCGATGTGCTGATCGCGGCGCTGCTCGGCGCCGATGAAATCGGTTTTGCGACGGCACCGCTGATCGCGGCGGGCTGCATCATGATGCGCAAGTGCCATCTGAACACCTGCCCAGTCGGCGTCGCCACCCAGGACCCGGAATTGCGCAAGCGCTTCAAGGGCCAGCCGGAACATGTGATCAACTATTTCTTCTTTGTCGCCGAAGAGCTGCGCGAGCTCATGGCCGCCATGGGCATCAGGACCTACAGCGAACTGATCGGGGCCACGGAATGGCTGGACCAACAGGAGGCGATCAGCCACTGGAAGGCCAAGGGCCTCGATTTCTCCAAGGTGTTTGCCAAGGCCGACGTGCAGGGACCGGTTGCGACCAAGAAAGTCTCGGCGCAGAACCATGGCATCGAGCATATCCTCGACCGCAGGCTTATCGAACAGGCGATGCCTGCCCTGGAGAAAGGAACGCCTGTCGAAATCATCTCGAAGATCAGGAATGCGGACCGCACGGCGGGCGCCATGCTCTCGGGCGAAGTGGCCAAACGCCATGGCCATGCTGGCTTGCCTGAAGACACGATCACGGTGAAGCTCAACGGCGTGGCGGGCCAGAGCTTTGGCGCCTGGGCGGCGCATGGTGTCACCCTTGAACTCACGGGCGAGGCCAATGACTATGTGGGCAAGGGGCTTTCCGGCGGCAAGCTCATCGTGAAGCCGCAGGAGAAGATCGGCTTCGTTCCGGAAAAATCCATCATTGTCGGCAACACGGTTCTCTATGGCGCCATTACCGGCGAATGCTATTTCCGCGGCGTGGCGGGCGAGCGCTTTGCGGTGCGCAATTCGGGCGCCGTTGCGGTCGTCGAAGGCGTCGGCGACCATGGCTGCGAATACATGACCGGCGGCTGCGTTCTGGTCATCGGCGACACGGGGCGGAATTTCGCCGCCGGCATGTCGGGCGGCGTGGCCTATGTTCTCGATGAGGCGGGCGACTTCGCCCAGCGCTGCAATCTTGCCATGGTCGATCTCGCCCCCATTCCTTCCGAGGACGCAACGATCGAGCGCCTGCATCATCATGGTGGCGATCTGGAGCATCACGGACTGGTTGATGTGACGGCAGCCATGGACAAGCATGACGGCGAGCGCATCTGGGAACTTCTCTCGCGCCACTACAAATACACAAGCTCGTCAAGGGCCAAGGCCATCATCGACAACTGGGCGCAGTACCTGCCGAAGTTTGTGAAGATCATGCCGGTTGAATATGCGCGGGCCCTTTCGGAACTGGAAAAGGCGCAGGAAACCAGCGACGGCATGACCATCGGCGTCAAGAGGAGTGCATAGTGGGGAAGGTTACTGGATTTCTCGAAATCGACCGGCAGGAGCGGAAATACGCGCCGGCTGCCGACCGGGTGCGCCACTACAATGAATTCATCATCCCGCTGTCGGATGAAGGCACCCGCAACCAGGCGGCGCGCTGCATGGATTGCGGCATTCCCTATTGCCACAATGGCTGCCCGGTGAACAACCAGATCCCGGACTGGAATGACCTGGTCTACAACAACCGCTGGGAAGAGGCTTCGCGCAACCTGCATTCCACCAACAACTTTCCTGAATTCACCGGACGCATCTGCCCGGCGCCGTGCGAGGCCTCGTGCACGCTCAACATCGATGACAATCCGGTCACCATCAAATCCATCGAGTGCGCCATCGTGGACCGGGCCTGGAGCGAAGGCTGGCTGAAGCCGGAGATTGCCGCGGAGAAGACCGGCAAGAAGGTGGCCATCGTCGGCGGCGGGCCGTCTGGCCTGGCGGCGGCGCAGCAGCTGGCGCGGGCCGGGCATAATGTTCATCTCTTTGAGAAGAACCGCAAGGCGGGCGGGCTGATGCGCTACGGCATTCCCGATTTCAAAATGGAAAAGCACCACATCGACCGGCGTGTGGCGCAGATGGAAGCGGAAGGTGTGACCTTCCACTATGGCGCGCATATCGGTGTTACCCAGGATGCCCGGCAGCTGGTTGACAGTTTTGATGCCGTCCTGATGACGGGCGGGGCGGAAAAGCCGCGCGACCTGCCGATCCCGGGCCGCGAGCTTGCGGGCATTCATCCCGCCATGGATTTCCTGCCGCAGCAGAACCGCCGCGTCTCAAAGGAATCACCGCTTGACAACAAACCCATTCTGGCCGGCGGCAAGCATGTGATTGTCATCGGCGGCGGCGATACGGGATCCGACTGCATCGGCACGTCGCTGCGCCAGGGGGCCCTGTCGGTGACCCAGCTTGAAATCATGCCGCGGCCGCCGGACAAGGAAAACAAGGCGCTGGTCTGGCCCGACTGGCCCTTGAAATTCCGCACCTCGTCCAGCCAGCAGGAAGGGGCCGAGCGGGATTTCTCGGTCGTCACCAAATCCTTCTCAGGTGAGAACGGCGAGGTGAAGAGGCTGCATTGCGTCAGGGTTGACGCCAAGATGCAGCCCATTGCCGGAACCGAGTTCGAGCTCAAGGCTGATCTCGTGCTGCTCGCCATGGGTTTCTTAGGCCCGGTGCAGGAGGGCATGCTGGCCTCGCTCGGCGTCAAGCTCGATGGCCGGGGCAATGTGGAAGCCAATGTGATGAACTACAAATCAAGCCTGCCCAAGGTGTTTTCCGCCGGTGACATGCGGCGCGGGCAATCGCTGGTGGTGTGGGCGATCCGCGAGGGCCGCCAGGCGGCGCGCGCCGTCGATGAATTTCTCATGGGTGAGAGCACGCTGCCGCGCTAGTTGGGGGTTGGCTTGACGTAACTGAAATCGTCAAAGCGGCCAGCGGGTGCGGGCTGGGCCTGGCCGAGAATGAAAAGTTTCTCGGCCTCGCTGCCAGGCACGATATCGGAACGCGAAATGGCCGGAACGATGATATCTCCGGCAACAACCCTTGCCAGTTCGGAAATTAGTTTCTCATCGGGCTGGAAGGTGAAGGCGGTTCCGTCGCCGCTATCCTGGCCGAAGAGCGGAACCACGGCTACGGCAGGCGACGGCAGGTCACCTTTTGGCGACAATTCCGGCGTGGCGTCAATCGCGCCTGGACCGATGATCCGCTTGATTTCAGCCAGGAGAAGCTGGCCAAAGCGATTGTTGCCCAATCTCAAGAATGCAACGCCGTCCCTGGAGCGCAGCCGTTGCACCTCTCCCGTGTCGTCGGGGCCCTTGTCCGTGTATTCGCCGTCCGGCGTCAGGAAGGCAGAACGCAAATCCACATAGACCTGGCCCTTGCCCAGCACTTCCTGTTTTTGCAGGGCGGCTATGCTCTTCATGTCGGCTTCATATTTGGCGTCGCCCATGGGCGGGATGGCAACCCAGAACACCTTCACGCCGGCCGACTTGAGAACCTCGAGCAATTCATCGATCCTGGCCTCGTAGGCCGCTTTCCATTCCGGCGTATTGAAAGCCAGCCGGAAGTCACCTTCGCGAATGGCCTGGCGGTCGTTTGACCCCATCAATACAACGACGGCGTTGAATTCCTTGCCTTCCATGATCTTGGGAAGGCTGGCGGCCCAGTCATAGACTTCCGGGCGGGCAATGCCCGAGGTTTCCTGAAAACGGTTGACGATCTCGAAGCGGGGTTCGGGTTCGGCCATGCGGCTGAGGCCGGCGCCAAGGCCGCCCGCCAGAGCATCGCCGATGACCAGTATGCGGTAGGTGTCATCAACCGGCTGGACAATCTCCTCTTCGGTCGATTGCGATCCCATGAGGGGTGCCGTTTCCACCGACTGGGCCTGCGCAGAAGCGCCGGCAAGACTGAGGCCGAGGACTATGATGGCAAGACGGAGCAACATGGCCCATCCTAACCCGCGTTCCGCAGGCGCTCAAGCAGCTTGGCGCTGGGCTTGCCATCGAGCGGCAGGCCGACACTCTTCTGGTAGGCGATGATGGCCTCATAGGTTCTGGCCCCGAAGCGGCCATCGGCGCCGCCGGTTTCAAAGCCCAGACGCGACAGGCGCTTCTGCAGGTCTACCCGCTGGGCAAAGCTGAGATCATAATCGAGATCGGGCCAAGTGCCGACAATGGGGCCGCCGCCGCGTATCCGATCGCCCAAATGGCCCACGGCAATGGCATAGGAATGGGAGTAATTGTAGTTCATGAGGGAGAGGAAATTCCGCGTGACGAGGAAGGCCGGGCCATCAATGCCCTGCGGGATCATCATGAATGCATCGGCCTGCGGGGCGCTGAACTTGCCGCCGCCAGCGGGCGTCACGCCAAGCTTCACCCATTCGGAAACGGGCCGCCACTTGCTGCGGCCAATCAGGGCCTTGTTGAATTTTGCCGGCAGGGAAACTTCCCAGCCCCAGGGCCTGTCGGATTTCCAGCCGGCCTTGGCCAGGTAATTCGCGGTTGAGGCCAGAGCATCTTCCCTGGAACCCCAGATGTCGCGCTTGCCGTCGCCGGTCCAATCCACCGCATAGGACAGATAGGAGGTGGGTATGAACTGCGTGTGGCCCATGGCGGCAGCCCAGGAGCCGGTGAAATTTTCCGGCGTACGCGTGCCGCTCTTCAAAATCTTGAAAGCGGCGATGATCTGTTCGCGGGCGAATTTTTTCTTCCGTCCCGCATAGAGAAGCGTTGCCAGGGAGCGCATGACACTCATGGAGCCCTTGTCCTTGCCGAAGTTCGACTCCATGCCCCAGATGCCCAAGAGAATGTGGCGGTCGACGCCATATTTCTTTTCAATGGCCGAAAGCAGGGCGGCGTCGCTGCCTTTCAACTGCTGTCCCGTATCGATGCGGATGGGGGTCACCGCCTTGGCGAGATAGGCGGAGGTCGTCGAGGTGAATTCCGGCTGGGTCGCAGCCAGCTTCAGGACTGCGGGATCGGGATCAGTGACGCCGGCAAAGGCCGCATCAAAGAGCGAACGGGAAATTCCAGCCGCCTTCACCTGCGGCCAGAGCGTCTGGATGAATTTTTCAAATTTTGCATCCGCCTGGGCCACCGAGGTGAACAGTGGCGTGGCAATGAGCAGTGCCGCGAGTAGTCGTTTGAACATATGAACCGTCCCTGATCCAACCTGGCGATTCGCCGCCAGTCCATGTCTTTAGCAGGGTGGGAGAAAAGCTGCCAAATGCGGCGTGAATCAGGCTGCGTTGCGCCGCAAGAGATGATTTTCCCAAGCCAGCGCCGAGGCTACAATGGCGTCAAGATCGTCGTATTGGGGCTCCCAGCCCAAAACTGACCTCACCCGGTCGGCGCCGGCAATGATGGCAACGGGGTCGCCGGCGCGCCGTGCCACGCGATTGGCCCTGACCGGGCCGCCATGGGCCTTTTCCACGGCCCGTATGACTTCCAGAACCGAATAGCCCTTGCCATAGCCGCAATTGAAGATGCCGCTTTCGCCACCCCGGCGCAGATGGGTCAGCGCCTTCATGTGGGCGGCGATCAGGTCGCTCACATGGATATAGTCACGCAGGCAGGTGCCGTCGGGGGTGTCGTAGTCGGTGCCGAAAATGTCCATGGATTGGCGCTGGCCAAGTGCGGTCTGGCAGGCCACCTTGATCAGGTGGGTGGCGCGGGGGGTTGACTGGCCGCAGCGGCCCTTGGGATCGGCACCGGCCACATTGAAATAGCGGAGCGCCACATAATCCAGGCCATGGGCGGCATGGGTGTCGCGCAGCATCCATTCGGTCATGAGTTTCGAGGTGCCGTAAGGTGAAATCGGGGCGGGCGCCTCAGTTTCGAACACGGGCCGGGTGAGGGGATTGCCATAGACGGCCGCGGTTGAGGAGAAGATGAAGCGCGGGATGCCCGCCTTCACGGCACTGTCAAGAAGGGTTCGCGATTTCACCGTATTGTTGAGATAGTAGCCCAAGGGATCGCTGACGGAATCCGGCACAACGATTGAACCGGCAAAATGGACAACCGCATCAAACTTGTGTTCGGCCATCAGGCGGTTGAGAAAATCCGCATCGCCAATGTCGCCTTCAACCAGTTTTGCCTGGGGGGCGACGGACCAGCGGAAACCGGAGGAAAGATTGTCGAGCACCACGACATCCTCACCGGCATCAACGAGAGCCAATACCATGTGGCTGCCGATGTAGCCGGCGCCGCCCGTTACCAACACTGTCACGATCAAATATCCCTTTACTTGTCACGGCCTATGCTAGATTGAATTTTACGAAAACTGTACAGCAGCCGGTGCCCCTTTCAAAGTCTGGTTAAGAGCAGGTTAACATGCAGCGTCCGATCAAAAAGGCAATATTCCCCGTGGCCGGCCTGGGCACGCGCTTCCTGCCCGCCACCAAGGCGATGCCCAAGGAAATGCTCACGGTGGTTGACCGGCCGCTCATCCAGATCGCCGTTGACGAGGCCCGCGAAGCCGGCATCGAGCATTTCATCTTTGTCACGGGCCGCAACAAGAGTGTCATCGAGGACCATTTCGACAAGCAGTATGAACTGGAATCAACGCTGCGCAAGCGCGGCAAGTCAAGTGAGCTTGATATCCTCGAACAGGATCTGCCGGGTGCCGGGCAGACCAGCTTTACCCGCCAGCAGGAACCCCTGGGACTGGGCCATGCCATATGGTGCGCGCGCAGCATCGTGGGCGACGAACCCTTCGCGGTACTGCTGCCGGACATGGTGATGCATGCGAGGCCGGGATGCCTCAGCCAGATGATTGCCACCTACAACGAGCGGGGCGGCGGCAATGTCATCGCGGTTGAAAAGGTGGAGCCTGACCAGGTGCATCGCTACGGCGTGGTGGGCGCCAAGGACTGGCGCGGCAACAGCTTTACCATCGACAGGATGGTGGAGAAGCCGAAGCCGAAAGATGCTCCCTCGAACCTGATCATTTCCGGGCGTTACATCCTGCAGCCGGAGGTCTTTGCAGAGATTTCCGCCCAGGCGCCGGGAGCGGGCGGTGAAATCCAGATCACCGATGCGATGATCCGCCTGATGGCGCGCCAGCCGTTTCACGGCCTGGCCTATGAAGGCACGTCCTATGATTGCGGCGACAAGCTGGGATTTCTCGCCGCCAATGTCGTCTATGGCCTGGAGCGCCATGACCTGGGCCCGGGATTTCGCCTGGAGCTGCAGAAAATCATTGCGGACCATGGCGGCCGCCTGACCTGGAATGCCGAGTGAAGCCGCTAGCGGCGCAGGACAATTCCGGTCATGAGGCGCTGCTCATTATAATTATAATTGTCACCTGAGGCCTCCGCCTCGAACCATGTGCCGTCATAGCCGGCGGTCCACGCCAGATTGGGATTGAGCTGCCATTCGATTCCCAGGTTTGGCGAAAGCGTCGTATCGGTGCCGCCGGAATATTTTTCAAACTCCGCGCCGAAGCCTGCGAGCAAGATCAGGTTCTCGCGCAATTCATGGGCGGCATCAATGCGGCCCGACCAGGTTTTCGATCCCGAAGAGGTGGCCGAGGCGGATTCATTCAGGCCCGTTGCCAGTGTCAACACCACGGAGGTCAGATCGGTCGGCGCCCAGGTGAGATTGCCGTTGATGCCGATTGCCTCATTGGTATCCAGGGCGGAATCCTCGTAATCGCGCATGGCATAGACCAGCGCCAGTTCGCCCAGCCAAAATGGCCCTTGGTCAAGAGTTACACCGAGGCTTGCATTTATCCCTTGCGAGTCACGGCGCAGGCCATTGCGGTCGAATTTTTCATCATGGAAGCGCGGCGCATAGGCAAGCTCGACGAAAGGCTTGAGGGCCGGTGGATCCGTATAGGACAGCCGCAAGGCAAGGGAGGGCGTGGTGTTGTTGCGGTCGGAATTATCTTCGGTCCCGCCGCCGGACAGGTCCACGTCTTCAAAGATCTGCCGCTCGATGCCAAGTTTCGCGCGGCCCTCGAGCCCGCCAAAATCGTGAATGAGGGCGGCGTTCGCCGCCAGGGCATGGTCGGTGCGGTTGCCAATGGCGGTATCGGGCACCTCGCTGTCAGCCGAACTCTCCTGGCCCAGCACATAGCTGGCATCAAATTCGGCGCGCGTGGTGCGGCGGATGTCCAGCCGGAAGGCGCTGCTCACTTCGGCCTGCAATGAATTGTAGTCATCATTCTCCAGATAGGCCACGTAATCGCCAGTTGCCTGGCCGCGCCAGGAATGGCGGACCCAGTCGCTCTCAAAGCGCAGGGAGGGAGACACCGAGAGGCCGAGATCAGAGCGGGCATCGCTGGCGGAGCCCGCAACGTTGCTGGTGTAAACCGGTCCCACTTCCAGCTCGGGATAGACCGTCAGTCCGCCCAGCTTCATGCCTTGCGCGGCATAGGGATCGGTCAAGGGCTTGACAGTTTTGAGCGGCGCCTGCTCTTCTTCAGCGGCAATCGTGAGTGAAGGGATGGCCGCTGGGGCTTCCACCGGGCCGGCCAGTGCCTCACCCTCGTTGATCGACGGGCGGAGCAAGCCTGCGGTTTCGCCATGCGCGGTGGCAGCAAAGCCTGCCACAACGCATACAGACACCAGCCGCAGACCCAAAGCCACGTCGCCACACTCCTCAAACCCCGGAAAATAGCGGCGTTATGGTTAATGGCGGGTTGACGACGACTAGACTTCAGTGACCCGCAGCTTCATGCCTTCGACGGCGGTCACCCGGACCGCCTTGCCCCTGGCCAGGTCCGGCCCGAGCACATCCCAGCGGGTGCCTTCAATATCAAGTTTTCCCTCACCGTCGACAATGGGCTCATGGAGGACATAGGACTTTCCGACAAAGCTGTAGATGCGCTGGTTGAGATTGGGCTGGTCGCTGTTCTGCAGCTTGTTCCTCGAATACCAGGGCCGCGCGAGATAGACATAGAGCAGCGAGAACCCGGCAAAAACCAGCAACTCAAGCTGCCAGTTCAAATCAATGAAATAATCGGCAATGCCGACGGAGGCCGCCGCAAGGGCTAGCCACATGGCGAACACGCCCGGAGTCATCAGTTCAAACAACAGAAGCACGCCGGCGACAATCCACCAGAACCAAATGCCTGTCAGGGGAATCAGATCTTGCATGGCCTGGTGCTCCCTAGGATTTCTGGGTTACGCCGGGAACCGGCGAGGCGCCTTTGCGCTTTGGCGTCTCGGTCGAGCCGCCGCCAAAAGCCTCCCTGGCAATTTCGGCGATGCCGCCGATGGAACCCAGTATGGATGTTGCATCCAGCGGCATCATGAGGATCTTCTGGTTCGGCGACTGGGCGATGGCTTCCAGCGCCTTCACATAATTGTTGGCGACAAAATAATTGATGGCCTGGACATTGCCGTTGGCGATGGCGGTGCTGACCAGTTCGGTTGCCTTGGCTTCAGCCTCGGCAGAACGTTCGCGGGCTTCCGCATCCCGGAAGGCTGCTTCCCTTCGGCCCTCGGCCTGCAGGACAACTGCCTGCTTTTCGCCTTCGGCCTTGAGAATGGCGGCCTGGCGAAGGCCCTCTGCTTCGAGAATCGAGGCACGCTTTTCGCGTTCGGCCTTCATCTGGCGGCCCATGGAATCCACGAGATCGCGCGGCGGGTTGATGTCCTTGATTTCAATGCGGGTCATCTTCACGCCCCAGGGATTGGTGGCCTGGTCAACAACGCCGAGGAGCTTGTGGTTGATGTCGTCGCGTTGCGACAGCAGGCTGTCGAGTTCCATGGAGCCCATGACGGTGCGGATATTGGTCATCACCATGTTGATGATCGCGTTTTCAAGATCGACCACCTCGTAGGTTGCCTTGGGAGCATCCATGACCTGGTAGAAGGCCACACCGTCCACGGTCACCATGGCGTTGTCCTTGGTGATGACTTCCTGGGACGGAACCTGGATGACGCGCTCCATCATGTTCATCTTGGCGCCGATGCGGTCGATGAAGGGAACGATCAGACCCAAGCCGGGGCCGAGGGTGCGGACATAGCGACCGAATCTTTCAACCGTGTAGTTGTAGCCCTGCGGCACCATGCGGATGGCCCGCAGAAGGTAAAACACAACGACGGCAAGGATTACCAGAACAAACACGCCAGGACCTTCAAACATCGTCAGTCTCCTTCAGTTCAGCCAACCATCCCTAAGTAGGAATTCATTCTGTGATTTGCAAGGCTTCTGTTGCCTCAATAGGCGAAATCGCGAAAAACCCGTTCAATATTGCCCTTCCACGGGCCATGGTAGAGATCCAACAGGTTCTCAGCGGCGGTCCTGCCGGTTGCCACGGTTTCATCGAGCACGTCGAGGAACGAGGCCTCGGTCTTGCCCTTGCAGCCCTGGCGGTCGCGCTGCTCCAGCCCGGCGCGGGATAGCTTCAGCATGTCCCTGGCCACATCCTTAACCGTCCGTTTACGGATCATTGCCTTCAATCCTTGGCGGGGCACCGCATCGCGCAGGGCCTGGCGCTCCGCCGCGCTCCAGTCCTTCACCAGATCCCAAGCCGCATCAAGGGAACTCTCTTCATAGAGCACGCCGGTCCACAGGGCCGGCAGGGCGCACAGCCTGCGCCACGGGCCGGAATCGGCGCCGCGCATTTCGAGATACTGCTTCAGGCGCACTTCCGGGAAGATGGTGGTGAGATGATCGGCCCAGTCCTTGGCCACGGGTTTTTCGCCGGGCAGCTGCGGCAGTTTTCCTTCGAGGAACTTGCGGAAGCTTTCGCCCGCCGTGTTGAGATATTTGCCGTCACGCATGACAAAATACATGGGCACGTCGAGGGCATAGTCCACATAGCGTTCAAAACCCATGCCCGGCTCGAAGGCGAAGGGCAGCATGCCGGAGCGGGCCTTGTCGGTATCGGTCCAGACTTCTGATCTGAAAGAGAGGAAACCATTGGGCTTGCCTTCAAGAAAGGGCGAGTTGGCAAACAGTGCGGTGGCCACGGGTTGCAGGGCCAGCGAAACACGGAGCTTCTTCACCATGTCGGCTTCGGAGCCGAAATCCAGGTTGACCTGCACGGTGCAGGTCCGGAACATCATGTCGCGGCCATAGCGGCCAACTTTGTCCATGTAGGGCGCCATGATCTGGTAGCGGCCCTTGGGCATGATGGGGGTTTCGGCGCGCGTCCAGGTGGGCGAGGCGCCAAGGCCGAGAAATCCGATGCCCAGCGCATCGCCAATTTCCCTGACCTGGACCAAATGCTCATTCACTTCTTCGCAGGTATCGTGGACGGATTGGAGGGGAGCGCCGGAGAGCTCGAACTGGCCGCCCGGCTCCAGCGAAACATTGCCCATTCCCTTGGGATCACTCAAGGCAATGATCTTGTCATTCTCATAGACGCCCTGCCAGCCAAAGCGGTCGCGCAGACCTTCGAGCAGGGCGCGGATGGAGCGGGGGCCGTCATAGGGCACGGGCTTCAGCGTATCGGTGAGGAACGGAAATTTCTCGTGTTCGGTGCCGATGCGCCAGTCCGCTTTGGGCTTGGTGCCCCTGCTCAAGGCGCCGATGAGCTGGGTCTTGCTTTCAATCGGCGCGCGCGCTTCCTGGGTATCGGGACTTGGTCCGCTCAATGTATCAATCCTTGTTGCCGATTTGCCTTGGATTTAGGCGGTGCGCCATGTTCCGGCAAGCCAAAGATTGTACGTCCATCCATCAGGAAATATCATGGGTGCCCCAGTCTCCAGCCAGGGCCTGCATAAGGGTCAGGGCCGCGATGGCCGCCGTATCGGCGCGCATGATGCGCGGCCCCAGGGAGATGGGAATGACAAAGGTGCGGGATTTGAGCAGGGCTTTTTCCGCGTCGGTGAAACCACCTTCCGGGCCCACCAGAACGGCTGATGGCTGGCGCAGGGACCTGAGGCTTTCCAGGGGATTGCGGTCAACCATGGTTTCATCGCAATAGACCAGTGACCTGCCCTTATCCCAACCGGCCAGAACCTTCTCAAGTTTTTCCGGTTCCAGCACTTCGGGAAGATGGACCAGGTTGCACTGCTCGGCGGCCTCAACCACATTGGCGCGCATGCGCTCAAGATTGACGCGCTCGGCCACGGTGCGGCTGGTCATGACGGGGCGCAACCGGCGGGCGCCCAGTTCGGTGGCCTTCTGCACCACGTAATCCAGGCGCGCATGCTTGAGGGGTGCGAAGACATAATCGATGTCGGGCGGCAGTTTCGCTTCGGCAACGCGCCGCTCACAGCGCAGCGTCACGGATTTCTTGCTGACGGTCGCGAGATAGGCGAGCCATTCGCCATCCCGGCCATTGAAGGCGCGCA
>JAEUMI010000033.1 GCA_016792825.1 Hyphomicrobiales bacterium | reverse complement strand
GAGGCCCTGCTCGCCCGGAACTGATCCGGCCGGACCTCCCGCGCGACCGCGTCCCGGCCGCTCCAATCAGCGCAAACTTTTGCTCATGCCACGGGCGACTGCCCGATTCCGCCGTTGACTTTCGCGCGGAAGTTGGCGATCATTCGCCCAATCAATCAAGAAATGCCCATCCGGGCTCAGAGGAGGAAGAATGAGACACTACGCATGGCTGCTCGCCGCGGCCTCCACCTGCGCGCTGGCGGCCGCCGCGCAGGCGCAGGAGATCACCATCGCCACGGTCAACAACGGCGACATGATCCGGATGCAGGGGCTCACCTCGGAATTCAACGCGGCCCACCCCGACATCAGGGTGAACTGGGTCACGCTCGAG
Organism: Hyphomicrobiales bacterium; assembly: GCA_016792825.1. Taxonomy (GTDB): domain Bacteria; phylum Pseudomonadota; class Alphaproteobacteria; order Rhizobiales; family Aestuariivirgaceae; genus Aestuariivirga. The sequence continues at coordinate 13,838 of JAEUMI010000033.1, read as the reverse complement.
GAGAACATCCTGCGCGAGCGCGTCACCACCGACATCGCCACCGGCGGCGGCCAGTACGACATCATGACCATCGGCAACTACGAGGTGCCGATCTGGGGCAAGCAGGGCTGGCTCACGCCGCTCGAGTTCGGCGAGGCCTACGACGCCGACGACCTCCTGCCCGCGATCCGCGGCGGCCTGACCATCGACGACAATCTCTACGCCGCGCCCTTCTACGGTGAGAGCGCGATGATCATGTACCGCACCGACCTCTTCGAGGCGGCGGGCGTCGAGATGCCCGAGAACCCGACCTGGGAGCAGATCGCCGACGCGGCGCGCAAGGTCGCCGACCGCTCGGCGGACGTCAACGGCATGTGCCTGCGCGGCAAGGCCGGCTGGGGCGAGAACATGGCCTTCCTCACCGCAACCTCGAATTCCTTCGGGGCCCGCTGGTTTGACGAAAACTGGAAGCCCCAGTTCGATCAGCCGGAATGGAAGGCGACCCTGGACTATTATCTCAGCCTGATGGCTGATGCCGGCCCTCCAGGCGCATCGTCCAACGGCTTCAACGAAAACCTGGCCCTGTTCAACTCCGGAAAATGCGGCATGTGGATTGATGCCACGGTTGCGGCCTCCTTCGTAACCGGCAAGGACTCGACTGTTGCTGACAAGGTAGGCTTCGCGCTGGCGCCGGATAACGGCCTCGGCAAGCGTGGCAACTGGCTGTGGGCCTGGTCGCTGGCAATTCCCGCCGGCACGCAAAAGAACGACGCCGCCCAGAAGTTTGTCGGCTGGGCCACCAGCAAGCAGTACACCGCTTTGGTAGCCGAGAAAGAAGGCTGGGCCAACGTTCCTCCCGGCACCCGCACTTCGCTCTACGAGAACGCCGAATATGCCAAGGTGCCATTTGCCAAGATGACCCTGGACTCGATCAATTCCGCCGACCCGACCAAGCCGACGGTAAAGCCGGTGCCCTACGTTGGCGTTCAATTCGTGGCCATTCCTGAGTTTGCGGGCATTGCCACCACGGTAGGCCAGATCTTCTCGGCGGCCCTTGCCGGCGAAAAGACCTCGGATGAAGCCCTTGCCGAAGCGCAGGCGGCGGCAACCCGCGAAATGACAAGAGCCGGCTACATCAAGTAACTTCCCTCCCATGGAAACTTGGCTGCCCGGCTTGTCTCCGGGCAGTCCCTTCCGATCCAGAAACTCAGGTCGCGGGTGAAGTCATGGCCACGCAGCAAACACGCACACTCGGAAAACTGGCGGTATCCCCGTCTGTCCTGATGCTGCTCATGTGGATGCTCGTGCCGCTGTCCATGACCATCTACTTCTCCTTCCTGCGCTACAACCTGCTCGATCCCAATCCCATCTGTTCGCTGCTCACGCCCGGTGCCCTTCTCGATGCCGAGAACCGCTGCCTCGCAGGTTTCAGCAACTACTCATACTTTCTGACCGACCCCGCCTTCTTCAAGGCCATGGGAAATTCGCTGAAACTCGTGGGCTGGGTGCTGGCCATTAGCGTGGCGAGTGGAACGCTCCTGGCGCTTCTCCTCGACCAGGCCTTCTATGGCCGCGGCTTCGTGCGCATCATGATGATCGCACCTTTCCTCGTCATGCCCACCGTCAGCGCCCTGGTCTGGCAGAACATGCTGATGGATCCGGTTTCCGGCTTCTTCGCCTTTATCTCGAAATCATTCGGGCTGCAGCCGATTGACTGGTTTACCTACCATCCCCTGGCGTCAGTCATCATCATGGTGGCCTGGCAATGGGTGCCCTTTGCCACGCTGATACTGCTCACCTCCCTGCAGTCGCTCGATGAAGAGCAGAAGGAGGCCGCCGAAATGGACGGCACGCCGCCGCTCTCATACTTCTGGTACATCGTATTGCCCCATCTCATCCGCCCGATGACTGTTGTCATCCTGATTGAAACAATTTTCCTGCTGAACGTCTTCGCTGAAATCTACGTCACCGGCACCGCCGGCCCCGCCGGCAATCTGCCTTTCCTTGTCTATCAGTACGGCCTGATCGCCAATGACATCGGCGGCGCGTCGGCAGGCGGCATCATCGCGGTCATCCTCGCCAACATCGTTGCCTTCTTCCTGATGCGGATGATTGGCAAGAACCTGGAGGCATGACATGGCACGCAACGCTTCCATCCGCCGCAAACTGGTCGTCACCGCCTTCGCCTGGACCGTGGGCCTCGTCATCTTCTTCCCCATCCTCTGGACGGTGCTGACCAGCTTCAAGACCGAGGGCGACGCCATCAACATCGCCAGCTTCTTCTCGACTGGCTGGACGACCGAAGCCTATTCCGTCGTGCAAAGCCGCTCGAACTATGTTCAGTTCGCCATGAACTCGGTCATTCTCGCGCTGGGTTCCACCTTCTTTGCCCTGGTGATTGCCATTCCCTCCGCCTGGGCCATGGCCTTTGCGCCGGGAAAGCGTACCAAGGATCTTTTGATGTGGATGCTCTCCACCAAGATGATGCCGCCGGTCGGCGCCCTCATTCCGATCTATCTGATTTTCCGCGACTTCGGCCTGCTTGATACCCGCGGCGGCATCATCACCGTGCTGATGCTGCTGAACCTGCCGATCATCATCTGGATGCTCTACACCTATTTCAAGGAAATCCCCGGCGAGATTCTCGAAGCCTCGCGCATGGATGGCGCTTCGCTCGGCAAGGAGCTGCTCTATGTTCTCACGCCAATGGCAATTCCCGGCATTGCTTCGACGCTCCTGCTCAACATCATCCTCGCCTGGAACGAAGCCTTCTGGACGCTCGCTCTGACAACAAAGGATGCAGCCCCGCTGACCCAGTTCATCGCCTCCTATTCAAGCCCGGAAGGCCTATTCTGGGCCAAGCTCTCGGCGGCCTCCACCATGGCCATCGCGCCCATCCTGGTGCTCGGCTGGTTTGCGCAGAAACAACTTGTTCGCGGTCTTACATTCGGAGCGGTGAAATAACATGGGCACGATCTCACTCAAGAATGCACGCAAGGCCTTTGGCGATGTCGTCATCATTCCCGGCGCCAGCCTCGATATCAGGAACGGCGAGTTCGTGGTTTTCGTCGGCCCTTCGGGCTGCGGCAAGTCCACGCTGCTCCGCATGATTGCCGGGCTCGAAGACCTCACATCCGGCGCCATCCTTATCGATGGCAAGGACATGACGGAGGCCGCGCCCTCCAAGCGCGGGCTTTCCATGGTCTTTCAGTCCTATGCGCTTTATCCGCACATGAGTGTTCGCGGCAACATTTCCTTCGGCCTCAAAATGGCCGGCATGCCCAAGGCCGAGATCGAAGCCAAGGTGGCCAAGGCCGCCGCCACGCTTAATCTCACCGAATATCTCGACCGCAAGCCGCGCCAGCTTTCCGGCGGCCAGCGCCAGCGTGTTGCCATCGGCCGCGCCATCGTGCGCAATCCCGAGGGCTTCCTGTTTGACGAGCCGCTCTCCAATCTTGACGCCGCACTTCGCGTCAATATGCGCCTTGAAATCATGCAGATGCATAAGGATCTGGGCGCCACCATGATTTACGTCACCCATGACCAGGTGGAAGCCATGACCATGGCCGATCGTATTGTCGTTTTGAACCGGGGGAATATCGAACAGGTGGGCTCTCCACTTGAACTCTACAACAGACCAGACTCTCTCTTCGTTGCCGGATTTATCGGTTCACCAAAAATGAACCTGATATCCGGAAAGCCAGCCGAAAAGTTTGACGCCCATACCATTGGGATCCGTCCCGAGCATCTCGGCATCTCATTGAAGGATGGCACCTGGTCCGCGAAAATTTCGCTTGCGGAACATCTCGGCGCCGATACGTTCCTTCACGTCGATGCGGGGCCCTGCGGCATGATGACGGTGCGCGCTGCCGGCGAATATGACGCTGCCCCCGGCGCGAAGATCTTCCTCACGCCGGAGCCTGACCGCATTCACCGCTTCGACAAGGATGGAAGGGCCATCCGCAAATGAGCTTTGCCCAATAGGAAACCAGTTAGGAAAACAAGAAGATGTATCTGGAAAAACTCAAACTCGACGGACAGGTTGCCGTGGTCACGGGCGCCGGGCAGGGCATTGGTGCGGCCTGCGCCAGAGCCCTGGGCGAAGCCGGCGCAAAAGTCATCGTCGCCGACTTCATGCCCAACCGCATAGAGACGGCCGTGGCCGAGTTGCGCAAGCTGAAGATTGATGCCCATGGCGCCAAGCTCGATGTGACCAAATCGAAGGAAGTGGACGCCGTCTGCGCCGACATCCTCAAGGCCCACGGCCGCGTCGATATCCTGGTGAACAATGCTGGCGTCGCCAAAAGCGATGTACGCGCCGAAGACACCAGCGATGACCACTGGCGCCACCACATGGATGTGAACGTCGATGGCCTGTTCTGGTGCTGCCGCGCCTTTGGCGGCGTGATGCTCAAGCAGGGCAAGGGCGCGATTGTGAATATTGGCTCCATGTCAGGCTTCATCGTCAACAAGCCCCAGCCGCAATCCTTCTATAATGCCTCGAAGGCCGCCGTGCACCATCTCACCCGCTCGCTGGCAGCCGAATGGGCCACCCGCGGCGTGCGCGTCAATGCGGTCGCACCTACCTACATCGAAACTCCGCTCACCGCCTTTGGCATCAAGGAATCGCCCGAGATGTACAAGACGTGGCTGGAAATGACGCCCATGGGCCGCGTCGGCCAGCCCGACGAAATCGCCTCGGTCGTGCATTTCCTCGCCTCCGACGCCGCCAGCCTGATGACCGGGTCGATTGTCCTGGCTGACGGCGGCTACTGCTGCTGGTAGCACGGTTACGCTGGGGTAACGTTGCGGTTCAGGCGGAGCAGGTTCTCTGGATCGTACCGGCGCTTGACCAGCTTCAGCCGCTCCAATGTCTGGGGCGGATAGGCCGCATGAATGCGCTCAGCCGGATCAGTGAGCAGGAAATTGACGTATACCCTGTCCATCTCCTGCGGCAGTTCCGCAATGCCGTCGGCAGCCCAGCGGTCGTGCACGGCCTGCTCGCCCGGGTCGCCGTAGACGGCGATGAACGAAACCATGACGCGGCTGCTCCGATGCGCGAATGCCGTTTCGGAGGAAGGCACGCGGCCCATTGCTCCACCCAACACGCGGATTTCGCCCAGTCGCATGGGTGCGCTCGAGCCCGCCACCCTGTTGATTATTTTGCCCGCATCGCCTTCATCAAGTCTGTCCATGAGCCGGGAGCAGACTGAGAAGGCCGGCTTCTGCTCCGGATCTTCCGGCAGGTAAAGATCGCTGTAGTGTCCCGGCGCGACGAGATCGGCCAGGGGCGTGGCAATTGCACGGAAGGGTGCAAGCGCATCCCTGGCGGCCTCAGCCGGCCCGGCAAACGCCATCATGCAGAAGAAAACCAGTTTGCCGTGGAATTCCTCCGGGATGAACGGGGCGGGCGGCGCCGGCATCACCGAGGCGATGGCTGACAGCTCTTCTGGAGCAAGTTCCGCGAGCGCCGTGAAACGGCTCACGACCTCCGGCGTCGCGGGCAGAACGAGAGGGCCCCCGGTGAAGGCCGGCAGAGCATGCAGCCGGAACTTCCACTTCGTCACCACGCCAAAGTTGCCGCCGCCGCCGCGAAGCGCCCAGAAAAGATCCGGGTGCTGCTTCTCGTCGACAAGGAGAATGTTGCCATCCGCCGTAACGACCTCTGCGGCGAGGACCGAGTCGATTGACAGGCCATGCTTGCGCACCAGATAGCCGATGCCGCCACCGGTCGTGATGCCGCCAAGGCCGACGGATGCGGTGTCGCCAAACCCGACAATCAGGCCATGCTTCTCGACTGCGCGCGTCACCTCGCCCGCTGTCAGTCCGGTGCCAGCCCAGGCGGTGCGAGTCTTCTTGTCGATCTCCAGCCTGTTCAGGTCACGCAAGTCGATGACCAAACCCGTATCGGTGCTGCTGTGGCCACTGTGGCCGCCGCTGCGCACCGCCACCTCAAGCCCGTTGTCACGGGCAAAGCGGAGGGATGCGGCAATGTCGGCGGCGTTGGCAACCCGGATGACCGCTGTTGGCCGCCGGTCATAATTGCCAGGCACCACCGCGCGGAAGTCATCATATTGCGAATGTCCCGGCCGGATGATGCGGCCCTTGAGGAGGGAAGCCAGTGTCTTGAACTGGCCTTCCAGGGAAAAGAATGTATCGTCGGCCTCAACGCTTTCCCCGCTTTGGGAGTCGCTGATCGAGTAGCTTTCGAGCATGTTCATGGTTTCGGTCCTTGTTTCGTCTGCGTTGCGATGCGCGGCGAAATACACGAAACCGGCCAATTCCTCTTGCTAAGAGTTCCTGCACGGAACACTAAAAATTTGCTAAATGGCCTGTTCAGGCCCCGGATCCCACCTCTTCCAGCGTCAACGCGCAGGGAACGGCAAACCGGAACCGGCCCCGCCCGCATTTCTCGATCCGGATTGCACTCCGCTCGGAAAGGCGTTTCTGCAGCAGCACCAGCCGCGCCTCGAGGTTCTCCGAGTGTTCCGGCAGGCGCAGGGCAGGGTCCAGGCGAAGCTCGCGGTTGGTGAACTCGACCCGGCCTTGCCCCACATGCGCCCGCGCCAGCTTCCAGAAAATCGCGCCGGCAACGCCCTTGATGAGATAGTCGTGGTCGAGAAACACGCTGTCATCGGCGGCATAATGGCGAATGGTGATCGGGGCCCGGCTGGCAGGGGCTGCCTGCGGCGGGCTCTCGGGCAAAACAGCAGGCCCGCTGTCCTCCTGCTGGACATTGCCGATCAGGTCGGCGAGCCGGTCGGCGACGATCGTAAGCGCGTCTTCGTCCTCGTAGCAGAAGCGCATCGGCTCGGGGCTTTCGGCAAAGAGTACGCCAAGCAGGCGCGAGTCAGTGAGAATGGGCACTGCGATCTGGCTTTCGGGCGCGGCGAGGCCCGGATAGTCGATCTCCTTCGCGGTCGAGTCGGCCAGGCCATGTTGCTGGGCCTGGTCGCGTATTGCCGCGCCATAACTGTAGTCGGCGCTCATGTGGCCGATCCGGATAGGCACGCGCTCGCGCGCTGCAACGCCGATGATGCCGTGTCCCACCGCCAGTTCCGAACCAACCCCCGAGCGGGCGTAGCCGGTCGAGCCGACGGTGTAGAGGCTGCCGGTCGACTCCTCGAACATCAGCACCATGGCATGGCGGATGCCAAACTGGTTGGTCAGGCTCTCCAATGTCCTGTCGAACAAATTCCCCAGATCCTGCGCCGCCGCCATGAAAGCCAGACTGCGGCGCACCGCCGCAAGCAGGCTGAGGGTGGATGTCATCGGCGCAATCCGCGGCCCCGGAGTCTCGGCGATTGCGCGCACGCGCATGATGTCGGCGCCGCGCAGCAGGAACACGCCCTCCATTCCGCTGTGCGAGGCTATGCCGGCGAGCTTCGCCCGCATGCTCTCGAATATCGGTCCCGCCGTCAGGGTTTCCTCGTAGTCGAGATCAAGCCGGTAATCGGCCATGTTCGCCGGATCGATCACAGAGATCGTGGCGGCGCGGGTAGAGAGAATGTTCTGCCGCGTCTTGTTGAAAAACTGGTAGCTGAGCGCCACGTGTTCGGGGTCGACGTAATGCACTTGCGAGATCATCGATACGTTGGGAACCCCCTTGGCATCGCAGGTTGCCATTACGGCGGGAACGAAACCCTCGAGGCAGCCGCGGATCGCATCCAATGCTATCGTGCTCATTGCAGTGCGCTCCCGGCGTTGGGTCCCGGGGTCTGGACAAAGGCGTTCTCGGGCAAAAAGGTGAGTGTCACCAGATCGTGCGGCTCGAATCCGCAATAGGTTTTGGCGAAGCTCTCGCTGTAGCCCACATCCATGAGATCCCGGCTGAAGGCTGTCGTCTGGGCGATTGCCGCAGGCGCGTCCCCCACATTCGCGTCAACAATTCGGGCGGCCGGTGCCTTCAATTGGATCGAGCGGTGAGTGGATGGCTGGGTAAAGGTCACGGCAAGCCGCGCTCCATCCGCAAGTGCTTTCAGAAGCTTGGGGTTCGAGGACTTCCGCAGGACAACACGCGCTTTTCCTTCGGGCTCGATCCGGCAGGCAAGCCCGCGGCCAACGATCGGGCGCCCGTCGTGATCGCAGCTTGCAAGAACGATGCTCGTCCCGCTCTGGCAAAATTCGGCCAGAGCCGGCGTCAGGACACCTCCCGGTAGCGTCGGCCCGCCCCATTGCCGGTCTCCCTGTTGTTGCAGCGAGCTCAATGACTTCTTGCCTCGCGGCATTTTGCGGTCGCCCCGAATTTTTCAAGCCCTTCGTAACGTCAAACTGAAAAGCTATCATGGGGTTATCTGACGGGCAACCGGGCTGCCGATGCCGGAAAACCCTGCATGAGGTCGTCTGAAGGCTGCTCACGCAGCCAGGTCGACCCTTCTTGACCGGCCCATTTTAACGTGGCAATTCCACAGCTTCGTGAATGCGCAAGGGGGCTGTCCATGAATTTTTTTGCCAACGCCAAAGAGAACTTTGTCACCGAGTCCATTGATGGCTTGCGCCGCGCCTCGGGAGACCCCTCGATTGCCACGCTCGATGGCTATCCGCATATCAAGGTTGTCTGCCGCACCGATCTCCCGTCGTCCAAGGTTGCGATCATTTCCGGCGGCGGGTCGGGCCATGAACCCTCCCACGCCGGCTTTGTCGGCAAGGGCATGCTCACCGCCGCCGTCTGCGGCGAGATTTTTGCCTCGCCGAGTTTTGATGCGGTACTGGCGGCCATCCTCACCGTGACCGGAAAGGCGGGCTGCCTTCTTATCGTTCCGAACTATACCGGCGACCGGCTCAATTTCGGCCTCGCCGCCGAGCGGGCCCGGGCCCTTGGCAAAAAGGTCGAGATGGTGGTTGTCAGCGATGACATTGCCATTCCCGGCATCGCCCAGCCGCGCGGTGTGGCCGGCGTGCTCTTCGTTCACAAGATCGCGGGCTACCTCGCGGAGAAGGGGGCCAACCTGGCAACGGTTGCTGCCGCCGCCCGCAGCGTCGCCGCGAAATCAGTGACCCTCGGCATTTCTTTGAGCTCCTGCACCCTGCCGGGTGCGGGCCGCGAAGACCGCGTGCCCCCGGGCCAGGCCGAGCTTGGCCTTGGCATCCATGGCGAACCCGGCGTTGAGCTGATTGATTTCAGCGGCGCGAAAGCTGCTGCCGACATTCTCTGCGACAGGCTGTTTGAGCGCGTCGGCAAGGCCTCGGGCTATGCCCTGCTGCTCAACAATCTGGGCTCGACGATGCTGCTTGAAATGGGCGTGCTGGCCAACGAGTTTCTCTCCTCCGCAAACGGCAGGAAGATCAAGTTGATCATCGGCCCGTCCCTGATGGTGACCTCGCTGGACATGCACGGATTTTCCGCCTCGCTCCTGCCGCTCACCCGCGATTATATCACGGCGCTGACCGCACCCGTTGCACCCAGGGCCTGGCCTTCGCCCAGAACCCCCGCCAGGTTGAAACGCCTCAAGCTCCCGAAGGAAGTGAAGAGCACCGCCAGCAAGCCGAGCCGCAATGACGCGGCCGCGGCCTTCATTGCGAAATCCTGCGATCTGCTCATGGCCCTTGAGACGGAACTCAATGCCCTTGATGCCAAGGTGGGCGATGGCGATACGGGCTCGACCATTGCCACCGGCGCGCGCAGCCTCAAGTCTCATCTTTCCAAATTGCCCTTGGCCGATAACCCAAGCCTACTCGCATCGATCAGCGACCTTCTCGGAAAATCCATGGGCGGCTCGAGCGGCGTGTTGCTGGCCATCATGTTTGCCGCCGCAGGGCAGGCCTTGAAGGCGGGCGTTTCCTTGCCCGCCGCCTTGCAGGCGGGCCTGGAGCGCATGAAGGAAATCGGCGGCGCCAAAACCGGTGACCGCACCATGATCGATGCGCTCGAGCCGGCCCTTGCCGCTCTTGCCGGTGGAAAGTCCTTGAGCGCTGCCGCAGCCCTTGCCCGCCAGGGGGCCGATGCGACCGCCTACATGACGCGCGCCGGGGCCGGCCGCTCAACCTATGTGTCGTCCGCCAATCTCAAGGGCGTTCCCGATCCGGGCGCCCTGGCCGTGGCGCGGCTGCTGGAAGGTCTCGCCTGAAGACTGAATTAAGAATATAAACCCTCAATAGGCTTTTAAACGCAATTAGAGCGCCCTGCAGCGGCTTTCGGCCCGGGGGTGCTAGGGTGGTGGCCCGCAAGGGCAGATTCCTGTCTGCGGGCCTGCCAGGTGTCTTAGGATCAGTTTCAACTTAAAGTATTAAATTCCTAAGATTCTCGCGCACGGCCCGCTTGACTGTGTTCCTATTTTGTTCTTTTCTCCTTCCATGCACAGCCACACCATAGCGGCCCTCCGGGCCTCCCTTGCCAGGCCGGGATTGGAGCAAGCCGCGGTCCGCCTTCCGCTCGGCCATGCCGCAGCCGATCTCTGCCTGAAGGGTGGACTTGAGCGCGGCGCATTGCATGAGGTTTTCGCAGGGCCCGGCCATGAAGCGGCGGCAACCGGTTTCACCGCGGGCCTCGCTGCCCGCGTGGCCGCACGAAAACGCCTGCTCTGGATCCGCCAGGATTTTTCCGCCCTCGAATTCGGCGAGCTTTCGGCAACCGGCTTTCTTGAATTCGGCATTGATCCGGAACGCCTGCTGCTGCTCTGCGTGGCCGATGCGGCGGGCGCACTTCGCGCTGCCCATGATGCGCTCTCCTGCGCCGCCCTGGGTGCTGTTGTGATCGAGATTGCGGGCCGGCCGAAAATTCTCGACCTCATGGCCAGCCGGCGGCTGACGCTCGCCTCAGCGCAAAAAACCGTCACCACTTTTCTCCTGCGCTTCAACGCCGAGCCCCAGGCCAGCACGGCGGAGACCCGCTGGCTGGTGCGCGCCGCCGCCTCGCCAACCCAGGCGGAAAACTGGGGCCATCCGGTTTTCAAGGCAGGCCTCGTCCGCAACCGGCATGGGCGGACAGGAGAGTGGGTCATGGAGTGGAGTTGTGATGAGGGTCTCTTCAAGGAAGCGGATCGTGGCGCTGTGGTTTCCGCGCCTTCCAACCGACCGGTTGCAGCGGCGCGGCAAGCGGCAAACCGCTGAAGCGCCGCCGCTGGTGGTTGTGGCGAAAGTGGACAATGCGTTGCGCCTCTCCGCCGTGGATCGCAAGGCCACCTTCCTCGGCTTGGTAATCGGCCAGCCCCTGGCCAATGCGCGCGCCATGCTGCCGGCGCTGACGGTGGTGGCGGCGAACGAGCCCGATGATCTGAAACTGCTCACCCGCATCGCCGACTGGTGCGACCGCTTCACCCCCCATGTGGCGCTCGATGGCCCGCGCGGATTGCTGCTGAATGTCACCGGTGCGGCCCATCTCTTCGGCGGCGAGCAAGCGCTGCTCGACCGGATTCGTGAAAGCCTGAAGGCCCAGGGCCTTGCCGTGCGTGGCGCCATGGCCGGAACCGCGGTGGCAGCCCGCGCCTTCGCCCGCTACCGCGACGGCGCCGTCATAGAACCTGGTGAAGAAGCGCAGATGATGGCGCCGCTCCCCGTGGCCGCCCTTAATCTCGATCACATAACCACCCACGCCTTCCGCCGCGCCGGACTCAAGACCGTGGGGCAGGTGGCCAGCCGCAAACGCGCCGAGATGACCGCGCGCTTTGGCACCGGCATGGTTGCAATCCTCGATCAGGCCCTGGGCAAAAGCACCCAGCCGCTTTCGCCGCGCCTGCCGGTTCCCGATTACTGGAAGGAGCAGGGCTTCGCCGAACCCATCGCCACCGAAGAGGTGATCCGTGCCACGCTCAGATCCCTCGCCACCGCCCTGGCGGATGTTCTGGAAAAGCGCGGCGAAGGAGCCCGCCGCCTCGAGGCCGTGTTCTTCCGGGCCGATGGCGCGCTGCGCCGCATCGCCATTGACATGGGCGTGCCCACCCGTGAGCCCGCGGTCATCGAACGGCTCTTCCGCGAAAAGCTGGACACCCTTGCCGATCCGCTTGATCCCGGTTTCGGTTTCGATCTCATCCGGCTGTCCGCCAGCCGGGTGGAGCGCGCCCAGGGTGAAGTCGCTGATTTCGATGCGAGCATCCATGAGAAGGCCGACATCGGCTTTCTGGTGGACCGTCTGGCCACGCGTTTCGGCAGCCAGTGCATTCTCGCCTTCCAGCCCAATGACACGCATATTCCCGAAGCGGCGTGGCTAGCGGTGCCGGCGCAATATGTGCAGGCCGCAAAACTGCCGTGGAAAAAACTCCGTGCGCCCGGTGATGCCCCGCGCCGTCCCTTGCGCCTGTTTACCCGGCCCGAACCCGTAACCCTTCTGACCGCCCTGGAAGGATCGCAACATCTGCGCTGGCGGAAAGTGCAGCATGCCGTGGCGCAGTGCGAAGGGCCCGAGCGCATCACCATGGAATGGTGGCGTCACGAAACCCCGCAGCCGGCGCGCGATTATTTCCGGCTGGAGGATGGCGAAGGCCGGCGCTACTGGCTTTACCGTGCGGGTGTGCCCCCGCAGTGGTTTCTGCATGGGGTTTTCGCATGAATGCCTATGCCGAAATCGCCGTGACGACGAATTATTCCTTCCTGCGCGGCGCCTCGCATCCCTGGGAGTTTGTGGAAACGGCGGCAAAGCGCGGGCTTGCCGCCATCGGCATTGCCGACCGAAACACCCTGGCCGGTGTCGTGCGCGCCTATACGGCGCTGCAGGCAATCGAAAAAAACAGGCCAAGACTGCTGGTTGGTGCGCGCCTTGCCTTCGTTGACGGCACCCCCGACATTCTCGCTTACCCCACCGACCGCGCCGCCTATGGCCGTCTCTGCCGGTTGCTGAGTGCGGGAAAACTCCGCGCCCCCAAAGGCGAATGCCATCTCGCGCTCCACGACCTCCTCAAATGGCAGGAAGGCCTGCTGCTGGTGCTGATGGCGCCGCGCCCCGACGAAAAGGAAAGGGTGAATGACTCTCCCAAGAATTTCTGGAACAGGACTCTTGCCGGAGAAGATGAGGAGGTGGGCGAACTCCCGAAAGACATCCATGGCAACACGCCGCAAGTAAGCTCCGAAGAAATCCTGTCTCTCATGGAAAAGCTTCTCGCCGCCGCACCCGGCAGGCTTTGGCTCGGCGTCTCCATGCCCCATAAGGGCGATGACCGCCGCCGCCTGCGCGAATGGCAGCGCGTGGCACGCGCCGCCGCTGTGCCGCTGCTCGCCACCAATGACGTGCTCTATCACTCTCCCGAACGGCGCGAACTGCAGGACGTCGTCACCTGCATCCGCGAGCATGTCACCCTGGACGCGGCGGGCCGCCTTCTCGAAGCCAATGCCGAACGGCATCTGAAATCGCCGGACGACATGGCGGAGCTTTTCCACGAAACGCCAGACGCCATCACCGAAACCCTCCGCTTTGCCAATCGGATCACATTTTCCCTCGACCAGCTCAAATACAATTATCCCGACGAGCCCATTCCCAGGGGAAAAAGCGCCCAGGAACATTTGCAGGACATCACCTGGCAGGGCGCGGCTTCGCGCTATGGCGGCGTCATCCCGGACAAGCTGCGCGCCACCCTGGAAAAGGAACTGGCGCTCATCGCCCGGATGGACATCGCCCCCTATTTTCTCACGGTCCATGACATCGTGAGTTATGCCCGAAGCCAGAACATTCTCTGCCAGGGGCGGGGCTCGGCAGCCAATTCCGCCGTCTGCTATGTGCTGGGCATCACCGCCGTCGATCCGATGCAGATTGATCTTCTCTTCGAACGTTTCATCAGCGAGGAGCGCAAGGAGCCACCCGACATCGACGTCGATTTCGAGCACGAGCGGCGCGAGGAAGTCATCCAGCATGTCTACAGGCGCTACGGCCATCACAACGCGGCGCTGACCGCCACCGTCATCTGCTACCGCCCGCGCAGCGCCATCCGCGA
>JAEUMI010000267.1 GCA_016792825.1 Hyphomicrobiales bacterium | reverse complement strand
CGAACCGCAGATTGGCCTGGTGCGCCAGCAATGGTGGCTTGATACGCTTGACGGGATTTATGCCGGCCGCACTCCCGATCATCCCGTGGCACAGGCCTTGGTTTCGGCAGTCGCTAAAGGCGATCTTCCTAAACACGCATTACAAAATCTGGTCATCGCCCGTGAATTTGATCTTTATGACGATCCCATGCCAAGTCTTGCTGATCTCGAAGGTTATCTCGGTGAAACCTCATCCTCGCTCATTCAAATGGCCGCATTGATCTTGGGAAAGGGTGCTCCCGAAGCCGCAGGGCTTGCCGGCGTCGCCTTTGGCCTAGCCGGTGTTTTGCGCCTGAAGAAATCCCGTTACCTCCCGCGCGACATGGTGCAGGACCTTGGCGAAAAGCAGACCATCACGCAACTCTGCGCCCATGCCCGCAAGCGACTTGAGGAAGCCCAGGCCCTTCAGGGGACCATTCCTGAGTCTGCCATGCCGGCCTTCCTGCCGGTCAGCCTCACCAGACTCTATTTGTCGCGAATCGAACGCGGTGGCACGCTTGAGGTCACGCAGTTCCGCCGCCAGATTACGCTCTGGCGGGCGGCACGGAATAATCGTTTCTGAGAGGATCGCCCATGGGACTGGCAACGCGGCTTGAAAAACTGCTTCCCGATATCACTGCGGTTTTTGCACGCTTTCCCATTCCGGCAGCGCTTTCTGTTCTGCTCTGTGCCTACATCAATTTCGTTTCCGTAGGCAGCAGCTGGAATGGCGAGGGCTACGTCATTGCCGGCGCCGCCGCCGCCTTCATCGCCGCGGGCGCTGCCCATCTCTATGCCGAAGGCCGCGATCTGTCGCGCGTGACAGGCATTCTGCTTGCCTTTGTGGCTGCGGTTTTGGCCGGTGCAATAGGTTATTTTACCGAGGTTTTTGAGAGCAACCTGCTCTTTCTTTTCGCCGGGCTCATTCCCGTCTTGATGATTGCACCCTATCTCCGGGACAGCGCGAAGCAGGGCGCGCTCTGGCTGTTCAATCTGCATTTTGGTTTGGCGGTCCTGATCTCAGGCGTCGTAGCCGTGCTTTTTGCCGCGGGCCTGTCTGCCATTGCTGAATCCCTGAATTTTCTCTTTAACGCCAGCCTCCCCAATAGACTGCACGAACATATCTGGAGCACTGCCGCATCGCTGATTGCTCCCATCTATGGCCTGTCATTGATGCCAAAGGATCTAGACGAGGAAGTCGATATCGCAAGCCAGAAAGGCACGATGTTGGAGCGCGGCGTCTCCGTGCTGGTGAACTATGTGCTGGTTCCGGTCATATTCATCTATGCAGTGATCCTCCATGCCTATGCGGTAAAAATTCTTGTCGAGCGGAATCTCCCGCAAGGCCAGATTGCCACCATCGTCACCATCTTCGCCCTTGGCGGCACCGGCGCATGGCTCATCGCCTGGCCCTGGCGGGAGCAGGGCACGCGGCTGCTGCGCTGGTTCATCAGCGGCTGGTTCTGGCTCACGATTGTTCCTGCCCTCCTGCTCGCTATCGCCATCTGGCGGCGCATTTTCGATTATGGCGTGACACCGGAGCGCTACGGCATTGTGCTCGTTGCCATCTGGGTGGCAGCACTGACCGCCTATCTCGCCTTCCGCCGCAACCGCGCTGACATGCGCGCCATTCTCGGCGGCATCGCAGTTCTCCTGCTCATCGGATCAGCCGGACCAATGGGCGCCAACGGCCTCACCATCACGAGCCAGGTCAAACGGCTCGCGGCGATTTTCGAAACTAACGGCCTGTTAAAGGATGGCAAGGCGGTCGTCGCCCCGAACAAGCTCTCGGGCGAGGCCATCAACCAGGGCAATTCCATTCTCTATGCCTTGCGTGATGCGAATGGCCTGGATCGCTTGCGACCCTGGTTTGAAGGTGCGGAACCCGATCCCTTCAAGACAGCAATCGACAAATGGGATCTGGTGGGCAAGATCGCCGTGTTCCTGGGGAGTGAAAATCCGCAGCGGCCCGAGGACTACGTGAATTTCACTTCGAATGTGCCTTTGTCGGTTGATCTCGCCGGAGCCAGGCGCCTGGTCGGCCCACTGCAAGCGCTACAGGATCATCAGCCGTTGCTGGCCAAGGAGCCGATGACGGCATTTTACGATGCGACGACCCTGACTATCCATCTTGAAACCGAGATTTACAATATCCCGGTGAAAGACCTGCTGGAAAAAACCAGGGCCCGGCTCTCGGCAGATGGCAGCAGGCAACCTGCAATCACCTTCGAAATCGCCCCCGGTGTGACAATCGCAATCGACTCAATATACGGGACGTCCACCAGCCTTGGCTCAGCCCGCTTCTGGCTTATTCTGCGGCAATAGCCACCGCTCCGCCGAGCCAGGCCGCAAAGTCCGCCTTGGCGCGCGAGGTATAGGCGCGCTTGCGGGCGGCGGCTTTTTCCGTGTGGTCCAGCCGCTTTCCTTCAATGCGCTTGGGCGCATCAACCGGCGGGAACAGCCCGAAGTTTACATTCATCGGCTGGAAGGAGCCGGTCCCCTTGTCAGTCGTCTCGATATGCCCGCCCGTGATGTG
>JAEUMI010000248.1 GCA_016792825.1 Hyphomicrobiales bacterium | reverse complement strand
ATCAAAAAGGATGACCGCCAGCGCGATGGAGCCAATCGTATAGGTCAGGCGGTAGTCATTGAAGACGATCCCGAGTGGGCCATCCTCACCGGCGAGCATGCCGATTGACAGGAAGATGAAAAGCAGTGGCGCCCCAAACCGTGCCGAGAGCAAACTCGACAGAATGCCGCCAATCATCAGGGCCGCACCGACGAACAATGCTAGATTGACATGCCAAATGGTATCCATGGCAGCAAGTTAACATCAATAGGTCGATTGTCTATTCGATCAGATCGCGCCGGGGGAAACTTCGCGATGGGGGTGCGCCTGCGCATCGATACGGCTGAACCGGTCTTCAAGGCTGGACATGCGTTCTTTTGAATTATATTGCCAAGAACGATCCGGCCGCCCGATGGGCGGCCGGAGGAAATCACTTACTGGGTATCTTGCTCATCCTTGTCGTCGTCATCGCCGCCGCGCATTCTCTCATGGTGCTTTTTGCCCCAGTGGCGCCGGGGCGAAAGCTCGTCACCGGAAAGCGCGTTGTCCTTGTCGCGGTCCATTTCGGCCACGATTTTGGAGAGCGGGAGCTTGTATTCGTCCAAGGTGACCTGGCCATTGCCATCCCGGTCGAATTGCTGGAACTCGCGGACCATCTGCTGATTGCGGGCCTTCAACCAAAGGTTCTGGAATTCGGAAAGAGCCAAAGAGCCGGACTTGTCAGCATCGAACTCGCCGAGCCAACTGGTGCGGTTGGCATCAATTTCCTCCTGGGAAATCTTGCCATCCTTGTTGGCATCGTAGCGCTCCGACATCTGCGCGAAGCCCATGGGGCCATGGCCGCCGAAGCCATGCCGCCAGCCCTTCTGGGCGAAGGCCGCGCCGCCAATCACTGCAAGGCCGGCAACAGCAACGATGATTATCTTCGTGGATTTCTGCATGGGTTTCTCCTTAAATTTCCATCTGCATGGAGTTAGGACTGCCCGCGGCTGCCCATTCCGTCGCAACATGGGCTAAAATATTGTTAATGTTAGGGCGCCCTGGAATCATTGAGTTTCACCAGTTCCCGCAGAAGGGTGCCCAGGGTTTCCTTGGTCGATTCTGTCTGGGGAACGGGGCGGCAAACGTCGCGCGCTGCAAGGCCGATGCGGGAGGTGAGAATACCGTTAACGGCGCCTTCGCCAAATCGGGCCGAGAGCCTTCCCAGCAGGCCTTTGCCAACGACATGCTGAATGAGATTGTCGGAAAGTGCCAGCCCGCCGGTTACAGCGAGATGGGACACCACCATGCGCGCCAATTTCAGGGTTGAAAGCGTTGAGGGCCTGCCGCCGTAGAGTTCAGCGAGCTCGCGCAACATGCGCAGGTTCTGGGCGGCGACAAAGACAATGTCGAGGGCCGCCGCCGGTGTAACCGTGGTGAGCAGGGTCACGCGCCGGGCCCGCCTTGCAATGATGCGGTGGGACTCTTCATCAAGCGGGCTTATGACGAGACGGTCAAAGAGCCTTATGCGGTCACGGGGATCCATGATGTCGTTTTTATGGGTGTGGAAGGTTTTCAGGCCGAGAGCCGTGTCGGAGCGACCACCATAGATTCCCTCCAGCGAAGCGATGGTTTCGGCTGCGGCTGCGGCCTCATCGAGGTTCAAGGCGCGGGCCGACAGCTCCTGGACATGTTCTATGCGCCTGAGGCGTGATAGCCCCCAAATTTCGCGGATAACGATTGCGAGGGCCGCCAAGCCTGCAAGGCCCGCAACACCAAGGGCAAGCCAGCCGAGCGAAGCCGAGCGGGCAAAGAAATCCTCAACGAGCGTGGTTATGGCAAGGCCGGCCCACAAGCTGAGGAGAGCGGCGAGGGCGGAAACAAGCACGAAGCCCCAGCGGAATTTCCGGGACCGGGGCACAGCGACGACGGGGAGCACCACGAGTTCGCCTACAGGCTCATGGATGTCGAATTCGATCTTGTGGCGGGACATCGGCTTTTCATCGTCATCGAGGACGAAAGCAGCGGGCTTGCGATGGTCGCCGGTCATGCGAAACGGTCCCCCAGGAGAAATTCAAGGCTGCGGTCGAGGCGGATGTGAGGGAAGGCGCCATTCTTCAAGGGCGGCGGACGGAAGCGCACAAATTTCAGCTTGCCTTGCAATGTGCCATCGAGCGCATCAAGCGAATTTGCCGGCAAATCACCGGGAAAAACTGCCACTTCGCTGTCGCCGTCGAAGATGGTGCCGCCAATCCTTTCGCCCTTTTGCGGCACGCCGGCGATGCAGGGAAGCTCTTCGTTTTTCTGCTTCACTTTTGCCTCGCGGGTGGCGCGAATGGCGGCGAGGGCGGCCACATCAATCGCAGCGCCGGAAAATTCGGCCTTGGCGCTCGCATCCTCGATGATAAGCCGCAGGATGTTTTCGAGACGGTCATGGCTCGTCTGGTGTAGGAGATCGGCCTTGGTTGCGGCGAAAAGTATGCGATCGATGCGGCGACCGAGGACTGTGGAGAACAGTGAATTGGCCCCGAGACGGAAACAAGCGAGGACCTGGGTCAGGGCGCTCTTCAAATCCTGTACGGCGGCAGGGCCGGCATTGAGAGCCTGGAGGATGTCTACCAAAACAATCTGGTGGTCGAGCCTGGCGAAGTGGCTGAAGAAAAACGGCCGCACCATTTTGGAGACATAGGAGTCATAGCGGCGTTCCATGAGGTCGCCCAGGGAGCCCTTGGGAAACGCATCGTGGGATTTGGCGAACAGTGGGGCGAAGGTGAGAAGCGGAGAACCGGCAAAATCGCCCGGCATAAGAAACCTTCCGGGTAGTAGGCTGGACAGGGCAACATCATCCTCGCGGCACTTGGCGAGATAGGCGGTGAAATGTTCAGCTGCCTTGACGGCGTTGAGTTCTATGGCGGCACTTTCCGCGTCAAGCGTGGCGAGATGGGCATGCCAGCCTCGTGCCAAAGTGGCGCGGGGTTCAACGCGGCTCGCGTCAATCGTGGAGTCCGACCACTGCCGGTAGGTCAGATTCATCAGGGGCAGGTCCAGCAGCCATTCGCCGGGATAATCCACGATATCGACGTGGAGCTTACCGCTGCCGAAATTCCGCGCGATGAGACCGTGGGGCTCGTACTCCAGGGTGAGGCGGAGCTGGCTGATGCGGCGCGTGCCTTCAGGCCAGGACCGGTCATCAGCAGTCAGGCGCGCAAGGTGCTCCTCATAGGCAAAGCGCGGCAGGTCATCATCCGGCTGCGGCTCGAGGTAGGCCCTGGTGATGCGGCCCTGGGTATAAGCTTCAAATACGGGCAGGCGGCTTCCCCTGGTGAGGGCATGAACCAGTGCGGTGATGAAAACGGTCTTACCCGATCTGGAAAGTCCGGTGACGCCCAAGCGCAGGGTTGGATTTACCAGGCCGGTGGCCAGGTCCATCAGCCCGCCCGCAGCAATCCGGCTCGCATCTATGACGTTCTGGAATTTCACTCTTCAGCGCCCTCCGGCGCAGCCATAATTGGTGCGGGAGACGGCGAATGACAAGAAAAACTTATGGTTTACCAATGTCTTCCAGCTTGAATGGGGTGGACTGATAGACCTCGTTAATCCAGTTGCCGAAGAGCAGATGGGCGTGGCTGCGCCAGCGGTTTTCCGGCGTGGCCGAGGGATTTCCGCCGGGAAAGTAGTTGGCGGGAAGATTGATGGCTTTTCCAGCTTCCACATCGCGGCGATACTCTTCGCCCAGGGAATTCGTATCGTACTCGATGTGGTTGAACATGTAGAGCTGGCGATGCGGATTATCGGCCACGAAGCAGAGGCCCGCCTCTTCCGACTCCATGAGAACTTCGAGTCCCTTGTTTGCCGGCAATTCGGATTTCAGGTTTTCCGTCCAGCGTGACACCGGCATGGAAAAGTCATCGGAAAAGCCGCGCAGATAGGGCGAGGCGGGACTGAGATTTTTGTGGCGGTAAATGCCGAACGCCTTTTTCGCCAGGGCGTGTTTGGGTACGCGGTGGAAATGATAGAGGGCCGCCTGGGCGCCCCAGCAGATATTGAAGGTTGATTGGACATTGGTTTGTGTCCACTCGAAGATCCTCTGCAATTCGTCCCAATAGGTCACCGCTTCGAACTCCAGCAGCTCGATCGGCGCTCCAGTGATGATCAGGCCATCGAATTTTTCTTTCCGCACCTTTTCCCAGTCGCGATAGAAGGTGATCATATGATCATGGGGAGTGTTCTTTGACTTGTGGTTGGTGATCTTGATCAGGCTCAGTTCCACCTGCAGCGGTGTTGCGCCAATGAGGCGGGCAAACTGCGTTTCGGTCTTGATCTTGTTGGGCATCAAGTTGAGAAGCCCGATACGCAGGGCGCGGATGTCCTGACGGTGGGCCGTATCCTCAGTCATCAGCATGACACCCTCTTTCTCAAGGGTGAGGCGGGCGGGCAGGTCATTGGGAATTTTTATGGGCATGGCATCAGCGCCTGTCGATTACGGCGCCAAGCAAGTCCAGGAAATCGTTTTCCGACTTTATGCTCGGAACTTCTTCCATGGGAATCTGATAGCCAAAATTTTCCGCTATTTTCTGATAGAGCGGAATGCGGTGGTGCAGAAGCTGTTCAAACCCCCAGACGGCAAAGTCATCGGGCACCACGTCATCGTCAGTTCGGATTTTCTTGCGCTCCTTGTATTCGGCCCAGATCCTTTCGAGGAATGCAGGCTGGTAATACATGGGCTTTGGATATTTCCGGAAGCGCTCCACAAGGGTCCTGGTATGCTGCGGATTGCCCTCGATGTTAAGCAGCAGCGTGCTCTCGCTCAAAGATTTCAATACCGGGTCATTGGGGTCATCCGGATTGACCACCTCGCACAGGCTCCCGCCGGAGTCGCAGATAAAATGCCGGTAACCATAGATCTCGTGGGCGCGCTCGATGAATCCGGGCACGTCGAGGAGAGAGCGGATTTCCGCGTCCCGGTGCTGGTTCTGGCGGCGCTTGTATTCGGCAAAGGTAATGCCGCCGAGCGCCGGGTTGCCTGGTTTACCCAGATAGGTGGAAAGGGGACTCAAATTGTCAAAGGTGATGTTCGAGCGAATATAGATAGAGTCGGACTTCAACAGCCCGGCCAGGAAGGGGACTTTCATGGCTTCGCGCTTGAAATTGTCGACGATATGTTCGTCCATGTAGCGCGTGCCAATGCGGTAATCGACAGAATACTGGAACCAGCCGCTTTTCTGCAGCATCACCGCGAGCGTGGTTTTGCCAACGCCCGACATGCCCATTATGGTCACGGCATGGGCGGGTTGTTTCCTGAATTCCTGGGCGGACTTAAAGCGCATTGGGGTTGATTAGCCGAAGCGGGGGGTCAAGGGCAACCCACGCTGGTTTTAGAAGTTTTTCGAGAGCCGGAAGTCCAGGGCGTGGGAATCGAACTCGTAGAGCGAGATGTTGCTGTCGTTGTAGACGTAAGTGTATTCGAGGGATGGGGCATATCCCCAAATGTTAAGGTCCCGCTTGGTGAACGCCACAGTGCCGGTCAGGCGCGTATCCTCGCGGGTTACGCCTGCTATGGGGTGCATGGCGTCGAATTCGGAGAAGCGCACTTCACCATGGAGATCCACGGTGATGCCCTTGGGCAATTCCTTATAGAGGCCGACGCTGCCTGACCAGGTTTCGTAGGAGATGAAGTCGAGCTCTGCCTTAATGCGGTCGTAGCCTGTTCCCAGGGAGGCCGTGAGGCTGGAATCGAAGGCGTGGTTCCATGAGCCATCGATCATGAGCGCGGTTCCATCGCTCGTCGACGTGTCGGGATAGGTGCGCCATTCATAGACGGTGCTCAGGTTGATGCGGTCTTTGGGGGTAATGGCTTTCTGCAGGCTGACGCGAGGGCCATAACTGTAGTAGCTCAGGCCGATCTCGTCGTTTTTCATGTTTTCGCTGGCCACCACGCCAACGCCGAGGAAGCCTCCGGTGAGCAGGTAGCGCAATTCGGCCGATTGACTTGCGTTGTACGAGTTGAAATCGCTGTCGGTGTAAAGGCTCGCGTTGACGCCGCCACCCAATACGACCGAGAAGTCATTGCCGAGGCGTTTCGCGTAGCCAGCACTAAAGCCGGTGGAAAATCCGATGCCGCTCTTTTCGCGGGATTCGTCGTCAATGTCCAAATCTACACCCCAAAGGGGCGAATAAATCGTCTCGTTGGTGCTGCCGTTGTTCACATTGGTGCTGGGCGCGACCGAGACGTAGGCGTTGAAGGTGAAGGGACGGCGGGCGTCGATAGTGTCGATGAAGGAGCGAATGCCTTGCGCCTCATATTCGTTCGGCGCCTCGGCCATGAGAAGGTTGAGATGATGCTTGGCGCTATCGTCCTCTTCCAGCTGGAACAGCGTCTGGGCCAGTTCGGCACGAACCAGCGTCAGGCTCGGGTCATCGGCCAGAGCGGCGCGATAGTTCTTGGCCGCGCCAGTGAGATTGCCGCGGGCCTTGAGTATCAGGCCTTCAATGAAGAGCTGGCGGTTCTTTCCGAATTTGCCTGACAATGGATAGCGTTTGAGGAGGGTGGCCGCCAGTTCGTGCTGGCCGGATTTGGCCAGCTTTATAAGCAGCTTCACCCGTGTCGCCTCATTTGAAGCTTCATATTCCGCAGTTTGCTGGGGCGATGGATCCACCGCCTTGGCAGCCAGCGCTGCCGTGGACGTCAACAATAGAAAAGAAAGCGCACAGAAAACTGTGCGCAT
>JAEUMI010000234.1 GCA_016792825.1 Hyphomicrobiales bacterium | reverse complement strand
GGGAGATTCGCCCCTACACAGCCACTTTTAATGACATCGCCATCCGAACGACCCAGGCTTCTCAAAGGCCAGCACCTGCTGGCGGTCGAAGATATTTCCCCCCTTGAGATCACAGCGCTTCTCGACCTGGCGCAAACCTATGTGAACGAGGGCAACGGTCCCCGGCAGCGCACTCCGATCCTGCAGGGACAGACCCAGGTCAACCTGTTCTTTGAAGCTTCCACCCGCACGCAGAGTTCATTTGAAATTGCAGGAAAGCGCCTGGGGGCGGATGTCATGAACATGGCCATTTCCTCCTCGGCCCTCTCCAAGGGCGAGACGGTGCTGGACACCGCCATGACGATCAACGCCATGCATCCGAATTTCCTGGTGGTGCGGCACCAGTCCTCCGGTGCGGTTGAACTTCTGGCGCAGAAGGTTTCTTGCTCGGTGATCAATGCGGGCGACGGCCAGCATGAGCACCCGACCCAGGCGCTTCTCGATGCGCTCACCATCCGCCGCCGTAAGAATTCCATTGAAGGTTTGACGGTTGCCATCTGCGGCGATGTTCTCCACAGCCGCGTGGCGCGCTCCAATATTCACATGCTGAACAAACTCGGCGCGCGGGTTCGCGTTGTGGCTCCCTCCACGCTGCTGCCCACCGGCATTGCGAATTTCGGAGTGGAGGTACACCGCAATATGCGTGACGGGCTGGACGGGGCGGATGTGGTGATGATGCTGCGCCTTCAGCTTGAACGCATGAGCGGGGCTTTCGTGCCTTCGCAGCGGGAATATTACCGCTTCTATGGTTTGAACGAAGAAAAGCTGCGCTATGCCAAGCCTGATGCCCTGGTGATGCATCCCGGGCCGATGAACCGGGGCATTGAAATTGACTCCAACGTGGCAGACGGAGCGCAATCGGTCATCCGGGAACAGGTGGAAATGGGCGTGGCGGTCCGCATGGCGGTGCTTGACGCGCTGTCGCGAAACTGGCCTTCGGGAGCAAAATCATGATGTCTCCCGCAGTGAAGCAATCGGCGCAACGCAAGGCCTATCTGAACGCCAATATTGTCGCCCCGGCACAGGGTCTCAATGGCAAGGGTGGCATCCTGGTTGAGGACGGCTGGATATTGGCGGTCGGTCCGAAGGTGACGAAGGACGCCATTGGCGCCGGTACCGCAAATTTCGATTGCGCGGGCGCCACTCTCATACCTGGCCTCATCGACATGCGGGTGTTCACCGGCGAACCCGGCACGGAATACCGCGAGACGCTGGCCACCGCATCGGAAGCGGCCGCCGCGGGTGGCGTCACCACGATGATCGTGATGCCCAACACCCAGCCGGTGATCGATGACGCGGCGATTGTGGATTTCATTTTGCGCCGGGCCCGCGACACGGCATTGGTGCGGATTGCCCCCATGGCCGCAATCACCAAAGGCCTTGCCGGTGAATTGATGAGCGAGATCGGCAGTCTGAAAGAGGCTGGCGCCGTTGCCGTCACCGATGGCACGCACGCGGTTTCGAACGCCAACCTGTTCCGGCGGGCGCTCACCTATGCCAAGGATTTTGACATGCTGGTGGTGCAGCATGTGGAGGAGGCCAGCCTGTCCAAGGGTGTCATGAACTCATCGGAAACGGCGTCGCGCCTTGGCCTCGCCGGCAATCCGGCGATGTCGGAAGTGATCATGCTGGAGCGCGATATCCGACTGGTCGAAATGACGGGAGCTCGCTACCACGCCTCACAGATTTCCTGTGCCACATCTCTGGAAGTCATTCGCAGGGCCAAGGCCAGGGGCCTGCCGGTAACATGCGGGGTCTCGATCCACCACCTGACGCTCAATGAAAACGACATTGGCGCCTACCGAACCTTCTTCAAGCTTTCGCCGCCGTTGCGCACGGAGGATGACAGA
>JAEUMI010000023.1 GCA_016792825.1 Hyphomicrobiales bacterium | reverse complement strand
CCGGTTTCTGATGAAGGGCGGAAATTCCGCCCAAAAAGTGTCAATCAAAGCGCTGCGGGGCACGTTTCGCTTCATAACCGGCAGGAGCGCGAAAGGCGCCTATTCAATCCAGACGGCCAATGCGACGATTGGCATACGCGGTACTGGCTTTGACTTCTGGTCGCGGGCGCAAACCGGCGTTGCGGTGCTTGATGGCTCAGTGAGACTCTGCCGGAACGACAATTGCGTAGATCTGCGCGAGGGCTGCGAAGTAGGCAGGGCCAGCAGCAACGAAACCAGCAAGCTTTCAGGCCGTGTCAAGGGAGCCGCGATCAGCAGAAATCTGCCTTTTGTCTTGAATCAGATCTCGTTGCGCGCCGCTTTCCAGCTTCCTATCCAGGATTGCCGTTCCTCACTGTCGAGGGTTCGCAATCTTGGCGGCAAGGACAACCCCAGGGAAGGCCGGCCTGAGCGTGATCCTCCGGATATCGATTCACCGAGCGACGGTTCTCCGGATACCGGTTCTTCCGACAACAGAATTGACTGAGAACTTGACGCGTGAACGTGGGCCTGAGAGGGCTTGTACAATGCGAAACGGCTGAAGACGATGCCGATTGACGCAACTGAAGATGCCGGAAACGGGGTAGGGCAAAGTCATAACGCTCTGACGTCGGGCGGGATATGAAACTTTTCACCAGGCTCCCGGCACTTTTCTTCGGATTTGCCGTTGTTGCCGCGTTGCTCGCCGTTCGGGGCTATGACCCTCCCATTCTTTCAGCTCTCCGGGGGGCCGGTTTCGATACCCTGCAACGTTTATGGCCCAGGGAAAACAATCCGCCGCAACCGGTACGCATCGTGGATATTGACGAAGCCTCCCTGCGGGACCTTGGGCAGTGGCCATGGCCGCGCAGCCAGCTTGCAGCGCTGGTGGACGAGCTCACCGAACTGGGCGCCGCGACCATCGCTTTCGACATCGTCTTCCCGGAGCCTGATCGGCTGTCGCCGCGGCGTTTGCTGGAGAATGCGGCGGCAGCGCAGACCCTCCAAATGGCCATGCCCAGTTTTGATGCGGGGCTGCTGCCCGACAATGACCAGGTTTTTGCGGCGGCGCTTGCTGGCCGGCCGGTTGTCACGGCGTTTGCGTCCTCGCCTGGCAGCACGGGACAGGGAGTTCCGGTAAAGGCAGGTTTCGCCCAGACCGGCGCAGATGCCACCAATGCGCCACTGCGCCTTGGCAGGATTACCGCCAACATTCCCGTCATCGACGCTGCAGCGGCAGGAGTCGGCAGCATCAACGTCGACCTCGCCCGGGAACAAGGGGTGGCGCGCCAGATTCCGATGCTGTGGACGGATGGATCGCGCCTCTACCCCTCGCTTGTCGTCGAATCGCTGCGGGTAGCGCAGGGCCTCGATACGCTGCTGGTTCATGCGGCGGCTGACACCGAGAATGCGATTGAAAGCCTGGTGGTCGGGGAAATCTCGATGCCGCTCTCAGAATCCGGCATGTTTCATGTGTATTACCGGCCGGACGCGCCCGACCTCTATGTCTCGGCGGCAAGGTTGCTCGGCGGCAAGGACCGCGACGCATTGCGTTCGCTAATCGAAGGGCACCTTGTTTTCATCGGCACCTCGGCCGTGGGACTGCTGGATGTGCGGACCACGGCCCTGGGTGAAACCGTACCGGGCGTATCAATTCATGCCCAGGCGGCCGAGCAGGTCCTATCGGGGATATTCCTCACCCGGCCCGAGTGGGCGGCTGGAGCTGAGCTGCTGATCGTCCTGATCGCGGGCGCGGCGATCACCATCCTTGGAAGCCTGTTAAAGCCATGGATGACGATCATTTCGAGCGGGCTTCTTGCCATGGGCATTCTTGGCCTCACGGTTCTGGCTTTCCGCGGCAATGGCGTGCTTTTTGACGCGACTTTTCCCCTGCTCTCGCTCGCCGCGGTGTTTCTATCGAGCATCGCGTTCCGGCTGTTTGTCACGGACAAGGAAGGCCGAAAGCTGCGCGGCGCGTTCGGCCATTATGTTGCGCCTTCCGTTCTGGCGGAAATCGAAACTAATCCCAAAGCTCTCAAACTCGGCGGCGAGATCCGCGATGTGACCGTGATGTTTGTGGATATCGAGAACTTCACGCCGCTGAGTGAAAAACTGAAGCCGGAAGACCTGGTCCATGTCATTAACCTGCTGCTCGATGCCTGCAGCAAAGCCATTCTCGCCGAACAGGGCACCATCGACAAGTACATCGGGGATGCGGTCATGGCCTTCTGGAACGCTCCGGTCACGATTCCCGAACACCAGTATCGCGCCGCCCGCGCAGCGCTTGGCATCCGCCAGGCGGTTGCCGCATTGAACAAGCAGCCGGACCTGGCCGCCCTGCTGAATGCTAACGATGCAAAGCCGCTTGCGGTCCGTATCGGCCTCTCAAGCGGGCCCGCCTGCGTTGGCAACATGGGATCCTCGGAGCGTTTTGACTATTCCGTGCTTGGCGAAACAGTGAACATAGCTTCGCGGGCCGAGGGCCTCTGCAAATACATTGACCACGACATCACGATCGCAGGGAGCCTCACGGCGCAAACCGCAAGACTTGCCACGCTGTTTGCCGGACACGTGCCGATGAAAGGCAAAACGCACCGTCAACCCATTCATGCCATCGTGGGCGATGTCGAGCTTGCCGCATCAAATGAATTCAGACAGCTGGAGGCAGCCTATCTGGGCATCGCAGAAACAATTGGAAAGGGGCGGGGCGGCGGGGTTTCCGGCGGGATCAAAAGGCGGCTCAGCGAAGCTATGGGCCTCCTTCCAGAAATGGGGGGGTATCTCAAGGCTCTTCCCCGCCGAAGTGAGGATTTTCGCGGCTAGATTTCCATTGTTGAGGTTTGCGGCGGATAAAACCAATGAAAAAGCCCACTATCTCATTGAAATAGCGGGCTTTTTTGGTTGCGGGAGCCAGATTTGAACTGACGACCTTCAGGTTATGAGCCTGACGAGCTACCGGGCTGCTCCATCCCGCGTCACTGACGCTGGCGGTGTGTAGCAACCTGCCGGGGCTTTGGGAACCCCTCAGACAGGTTTATTTGCGATTTCATGACAAAACGTGGAAATTGAAGCAAAGTGGTTGCAAGCCTGAATCGCTAGGGATGGCGGTCGCAGAGTGCAAGGACGAAGCATGGACATCAAACTCGCTCTCATTACCGGTGCATCGGGTGGCATCGGTGAAGCCTTCGGGCATGTGCTGGCAGCGGAAGGCTATGACCTGGTGCTGGTTGCGCGAAGAGACCAGGAGCTTCACCGGGTCAAAGGGGTGATCACGTCCAAGGTGCCGGTTGCCGTCCATGTCATCGCACTCGATCTTAACGAGAGCGGAGCAGTTGAATCCCTGATGGCGGAGCTGGCCGGCAGGAACCTGGTTCCCGCCGTGGTCGTCAACAATGCCGGATTTGGACTCATCGGCCCCATGGCGGAGCTTTCGCGAAATGAGCAATTGCAAATGATTGACCTCAATGTGCGGGTGCTGACCGATCTTACATTGCGTTTTCTCCCCGCCATGGTTGCCCGCAAAGCCGGAGGGATCATCAACGTGGCGTCCATCGCGGGATTCATGCCCGGGCCGATGATGGCGGTTTATTTTGCCACGAAGAATTATGTGGTGAGCTTCGGCGATGCCCTGAATTCGGAACTCAGGGGATCGGGCGTCACGCTGACGACGCTTTGTCCGGGCACGGTGAAAACAGGCTTCCAGGCGCGAGCCGGGCAGAATGAACGGGGATCCACCCTGTCGGCCTTTGACGTGGCAAGCCAGGGGTGGGCGGGCTTCAAGGCGAAGCGCCGGGTTGTCATTCCGGGGATTTTCAATCAGCTTGTCGCTTATGGCCTGCGCGCCATGCCGCGCCGCCTGTCACTTCCTTTCATTAAACAGGTCATGGTCAGGCGACGGGCGACGTGAATGTCATTCATGGAATTTTCAAACACAGAGAAAATACTCATCATCCTGCACCAGGAATCATCGACGCCAGGGCGCATCGGACTGATGCTCAAGGAAATGGGGTTTGCGCTCGACATTCGCAGGCCCTGCCTCGGCGATGCCTTGCCCGAAACGATGGATGGGCATGCGGGCGCCGTAGTCTTCGGCGGCCCGATGAGCGCCAATGACCCGGAACCCTGGATTGCCCGCGAGATCGACTGGATCGGGGTGCCGCTGAAGGAACAGAAGCCCTTTCTTGGCGTTTGCCTTGGCGCACAGATGCTGGCGAAGCATTTGGGCGGAAGCGTTGGCGGCCACGCGGAGTCGCGCGTTGAGATTGGCTACTATCCGATTTATCCGGTGAATGGCGGCGATGGCATCAGCGACTGGCCGCAGGAAGTTTACCAATGGCACCGTGAAAGTTTCACGCTGCCGCGCGGGGCCAAACTGTTTGCCAGGGGCGAGCATTTTGAAAACCAGGCGTTCCGCTATGGGGAAGCGGCTTACGGCATCCAGTTTCATCCTGAGGTGACGCGCCTTGCGATGCACCGCTGGGTTGTCACTGGTTCGCACCGATTCTCATTGCCGCATGCACAGCAGGCACCGGAGCATTTGGCGGGAAACTTGATCCATGATGTATCGGTGAAGCAGTGGCTTTCGCAGTTTCTGGAACGCTGGACCACGCTGTCTCCAAGAAAACTCCGTGAAACGGTCTAATCGGTCGAAGCGGTACAGCGGATAAACCGGCTGTTAAGCACTTTTGGCCTTCTTCGAAACGCTTTTGAAACCCTGTTGCTGCATGATGAAGCCATGACACGCGGAACCTTTGCGGGGGAAGTGTCAGGGCCAGTCCGGGATTTTGGTAATGCGTACCTGGACCCCAGTGTGTTCGCGGGGAGTCTCCAGTCGAGGCTCCCCGTTTTAGTTGTGTGCCTAGGACGATTTCTTCCGCCAAAGCTGATAGCCATTTGCGGTGATGCCCGATTCGATCGCCTCACGGCGCAGACCATGGGGCGGCACCTGATCGGGGCGCAACACGCCAATGCCAGCCCAGGGCCCGAATTTCTGCGGAAGGCTTGCGCCTGCCGACTCCATCGCAAAACCATGCAACGCGGCTGACTTTTCCGAGCGAAACATGAAAAGATTGGACTTGGCTGTCATGGTGAACTCCTTTGCACAAATGAAAATAAAGCCGCGCTCCCCTTGCGAAGAACACGGCCCCTGTGGATCGATGCTGGCAACCCGGCGATTAACGCCAGGGAGCGCCGATCCATCCTGTTCTCACCCGCCGCCGGTACATCCGCGGTCGATGGGCTTGAACGAGATTGTATATTAGTTGGTTACCTGCAGGCGATCTGCTGATGCCTTGCCAGTGCGCTTGTCGGTGGCAATCTCGTAGGAGACCTTCTGGCCTTCGTTGAGACCGCTCAAGCCGGCGCGCTCAACGGCACTGATGTGCACGAAAACGTCGGTTGAACCGGTGGTTGGCTGAATGAAGCCGAAGCCCTTTTGCGCGTTAAACCACTTTACTGTACCTGTTTGCATAATTCTTCCTTTCAAGACGAAATGCTTAGTCCCACACCCACGCACTATGCGTGGTGTGACGTGTCGATGTTTTGGAAATAAGGGGAGGGCTGAAGCACTTTGACTTGAAAAGCGCGAAGCCGAGCCAGTCGGCCGAAACTCGATAAGTGTGATATGGGCGCTTTCCCAGCAGAATACAAGCCCCCAATGGTTAATGACCCTAGGTGGGCGAACGCGTGATGGTTTTCACGGTTCCACGCTGATTGCCCGACATTTTTGCAATCTCGCGGTCCTGGGCCATGATCAGGGTCTTGGCATGATCGTCACCATCGAAATCAGCCAAATCGCTTGCCGCAACCTTCCGGCGCGAGCTCCGGGTGCCATCCTCATAGATCACGTCGAAGAGAATGACGCTGTCGTCGATCCGCGGTTTTTTCTTGGCCATGATGTGCGCTTCTCTTTCCTCGCCGGCCAGGAAGTCAGTATTGCCCGGCAGCTGGGAATGTTGCTGTAAAGGCCGGGGTTTGTACCTATTCCGGGGGAATGTCGAGGAATTTTCTGCCGCAGCAGTTAAGCCGCTTCCAGCTCTTCCACTGTCACCAAGCGGTTGCGGCCGCCCTTCTTGCCGACATACATCAAGCGGTCAGCCAGCGCCAGGAGACCCTTGGGGTCTTCGGCATCAAGCGGAAAGAGGGCTACGCCCACGGTGCAGCCCACCCTAATAACACCGGCGGGCGAAGGGACGTCGATCCGGAGTTTTTCCACAACGCGCTGCGCCACGGCAGTCGCCGATTCGCGGGTCAGATCTGAATCCCCGTACAGCAGGAAAGCAAATTCGTCGCCGCCAAGACGGGCGACAAAATCCGTGCTTCGCAGCAAGGTCTGCAGCTGTGCCGCGACGTGTTGAAGGAGGGCATCACCGCTTTCATGACCAAGGGTATCATTAACTTCCTTGAATCTGTCGAGATCGATGAACAATAACCCGATTGGGGTGTTCCTGGAGCGGCTCTCATCCACAGCCAATCTGAGCTGACTATGAAAAGCCCGCCGGTTCGGCAATCCCGTCAACTGGTCATGGTTGGCCGAATGATCGCTCCGCTGTTTTGCCAACTGGAGCTCACGCTTCTGGGCGGAGAGCAGTTCATTAACATCCTTGAGCTGCTGCAACAAATAGGTGTTCCTGTCCTCGATCAGCTTCCGGTCGCTGATATCCGTCACGAAGCCCTCAAGGCATACGACTTCGCCGGCATCATTGAGCACACCACCGCCAATTTCCCGCACCCAAACGGCGCGGCCGAAATTTGGAACAATACGATAGTCGACAGTCCAATTGCGCTTTGCCTCCAGGGCCGTGTTGACAGCCGCATACACCGAATCGAGGTCATCCGGATGGATCACCGAAACATATTCGAGGACCTTGTTCTGAATGAAATCGCTTGGCGGATATCCGCTGACGGCCCCAATCCCGTCGCTGATGTAAAGCATTGTGTGGGACTCGTCGTTGCGGCAACGATAGAGATAACCATCCATGCGTCCGGTTATGCTGAGAAGGATATTCAGCCTCTCATCAATGGGAGGCAATCGGTTCAGGGCAGTGTCGATGGTGAGACTCATTGGATAGTCCAAACCTAAGATCGTCATAATCCGGGCGCAGCGCAAAAAGCTTCAGCGCCGGACCCTACAGACTCGAGATTAGCAAGATATTAAAAGCGTTCGCCCCGCGGGGGCGGAAGGCCGTTCCAGCGCGGAGAAAGTTAAAAATCAGTGGAAACTGATGCAGGTTGGTTGACTTGCGCCAACAGGCCCGAATGGCAAAAACAGGAATCTTCAGCGGCAGGTCACGGGGATTAAATCATCGGTGCCAATGGTCGGGTTGCAGTGCTAGCGATGCTTTTCCGCACAGGATGACGCCGCGGTGATCATGCAACAATAATATTGCTTGGGAATGGAGTATTGCTTTGCGTAGCTGGAAGCTCGTGCCGCGCAATTGCTGAGGCCGGTGGTTCGCCCGAGCAATATTTCGGTGGAGTCCGGCAAGCTGAAATGAACATTATAGTCGGCTTCGGCAATCTGCCGGCAATTAAACCTGTTGGGTGAAAAGCTGGAACACTGATCCTCGCAACCTGCCAGGCCCGATAACATGCCGATTGAAACAAGATAGGCCCATGAGCGTGCCTGCATGCGTCAACACCTCACCTTCTCGCAAATCCTCTGAAACACCAGCATCCGGCATCACATGCGCCGGGAACAGACCAATCGTCCCCTTAGAACTCAATAGGCACGAGTTCTATGTGTCCGAAGTGATTCAGGCAATGCCACAAGAGGGCGGCGTTGAAGCGGAGGCAACCGAGACAGGTTTCACGCAAGGTTGGCCAACTCTCATGTGGCCGGGTCCGCTTAGCGGGGGGCATAGCTGTCATTCCCGCCATTTGCCTGATCCCCAGCCCCTCAAGGTCGGCGCAAGCATACTGCCTTACCAATATTGAGCATTTACTGAATTTTGACTCGCCAAATGTGCGTACTTGACCATTGAGAACTGAGCGGAAGAGGCGACTGCTCCTGAATGCGAATTGGATGGGCCCCCGCAAATGAACCCCGACCACACTGAAAAGCTGCGTCCCTTGATTGTATTCTCCGCAGTGGGTCTCGGTCTCTTCGCTGCATCCCTGATTATATGGCCGCTGTGGATCAACCGGATCGCGCCTGAACTCCTGGGAGCCGCAGCGGAAAATGGCGGCACGGAATCGCAGAATCTGATTGTTTTTGGATGCATTATCGGCCTCACCTGCCTCAACCTGGTGACGCTGATGCTCCCGGAAGCCCCTACAATTGAAGACAGCATGGCGCAGATTGCGGAGAAAATCGCTCAGCCGGGTTCAATGGCCCAGGAGATCGAGCGGGAGGTTTCCGCCAATCTCGACCGCATTATTGCACTGTTAAAAAGCCACTCTGAAGCCAGCCGGCTGTATTCAGCGTCATTGGAAAATGCCGGGCGAAACCTCATCGAACTCACTTCTCCTGAGCAGCTTCGGGTTGCAATCGGTTTTCTGATTACGGAAAACAACAAGATGCGCAAGGAGACGAATGACCTGCAAACCAATCTCAACGAGTCTCATCAGCAAATTGAAAACCTGCGGGAGAATCTTGAGGTGGCAGAAGAAACAGGAATGCGCGATCCGCTCACGTCTCTGTGGAACCGGCGCGCCTTCGATCATATGCTCGAACTCCAGGTCGAAACGGCAATCAAGAGCAACACACCGACCTGCCTCATACTGGCTGACGTCGATCACTTCAAGAAAGTCAATGACAGCTTTGGCCACCTCATAGGTGACGAGATCCTGCGGCTGGTGTCGAACACAATTTCCAAAAACGTGAAGGGCCGTGACTTCGTGGCCCGGTTCGGCGGCGAGGAGTTTGCATTGATCCTGCCGCAAACCTCCCTGGAAAACGCGCTCAAACTTGCCATGCAGATTAGACACCAACTTGAAATTCAGAAATGGTTTGTCAGCAAACGCAATGAGCCCGTAGGCACCATTACGGCATCTTTCGGAGTTGCCCAGTTGCAACTGGGCGAAAGCAAAGATGCCTTTATCGGCCGTGCCGATAGCAAGCTTTACGAAGCAAAGCTTGCAGGACGCAACCGGGTGGCAAGTTGACGGCTGGTGCTGACTGCCAGGCGATTTTGTGAGGACCATATGTCATGACCAAAGAAGGACCAAGCCTTACGGCAAGCGACATTGCGTTAAACGTGGCATCGGTCGTGCTGGCCTTCTTCTCGGCCTCTTTCGCCGGCTATATGGTTTTGTACGGCCCGCCGGATGGAACCAACACAATCACGACGGTCAGCGTGGCACTTGAGCCTTTTGACACGTCTCGAACCAAGCTGGGCCAATATGACACCCTTGATCCCATTGTGACGGGCTCGATTAGAAAAGATGACGGGGCGGGCAGGACCGCCGATCGTGCCGCATCTGAACTTTTCGAGTCAGATCAGTATCTCAACTATAAATTGCGCTCTGTTGTCCAGAATATCGCTTTAGTGGATATTTCAAATGGCCGTTCGGTTGTCACCCTGCCGGTGGAAGTTGGGGCGTTTATCCCAGGGATTGGAACTGTGCAGCGCTTTGAACGGCGAGGTGGCAGGTGGATTGTAGTTACAACTTCGTCTGAAATATCAGAAGCCGGGACGATCCCTGGAAGATAGGGTGAAAGCAGAGAAGTTATCCACCGGTTTTCAGTGCAGCAGAACGCCCACAAGCACTGCAATTGCGGACAATGCCGCGCCGAGCACGAAGCTTACTACCACGATCTCAGGGGCCGGTCGCTGATCATGATTGTCGCGAAGCCCCATAAGTTCCTCGATTGCATCATGGGCTGCACGCTCCAGATCGCTTCGCGTGAGATTGTCAAGCGGCTGGCCGCGCCAGTAAACCATTGTTCCGATCTCCTTTTTGATACGGAACTTTGCAAGGGCTATGCCAGCGTTACCTGCGCTCCCTTGCAATTCTTAAGCGGGCTTTTGCGTCCTTCAGCGTGCCAAAATGGCACAAACCACGTCACCACTGGCAGTTAATGGAACGACCAGAGTTATGCGGGGGCGGGAGCTATTGGCTGGAATAGTGCCTCAGCATTGCCGAGGTGTCCTCAAGCTGCTTTGCCACTTCAGCCTGCCGGGTTCGGAGTGCCTCCAGATGACTGAGCAACAGGCTTATGGTCTGCTGGCTGTTCGTGATTTCCGGGTTTGTTTCAAACATTTTACGGATATTGGCTATGCCAATCCCCAGGCGGCGCATCATCAAGACGTCTTTGAGGCGACGGACATCGGAAGCCATATATGTCCTGAATCGCCCATGGCGTGGCGGGGAGAGGAGCCCCTCACGCTCGTAGAACCGAATGGTTTTCGGATCAACGCCGGTTTCCGCCGCCAGTTCGCCAATAAACATGAAGCCGCCCAAATGGGCTTCTTCACGACGTTGCTGATTCTTCTCAAATTCGACCGGGATTACCGCCCTTGCTGGTCCATCCATTTTCTTAACTAGCCCCCTCAATTCATTTGGTATTTTTGTGTACTCTTGGGCGAAACCGCCATAGTCGCGCTAGGCCTGGAATCAGGCAGAAATCCGTTCCCGTTGAATGACTTTTTCGAGTCGAGAAGGTCAAATTTCTGATGAATTACGCAACTTACGTGTGCTTGAAGCTACTCACACAGTTCTGACGGCCGGTCCGCTCACCAACTTGATCGGCGGTTCTCACGCAACTGATCCTCAGATGTTACCGTGAGCAATTCTGCGCGGTACTGCCATATTTGGCAGGTCGGGCGCAAATTAAATCAGACCATGCAGCATTGCCGCGGCGACGGCATGGGTCGTATTATGGCTTCCCAGTTTGTGCCTTGCGTTTTCGAGAAAAAACCTCACCGTGCGCGTACTGATGCCCAAAAGCATTCCGATATCTTCGTAGGTTTTTCCTTGAGCACTCCATTTGAGGCATTCAAGCTCACGTTCAGTCAGAGATGGTTTTTCCACGGCGCCGTTCCTGGTTTCTCAAAGACTCGTTCACCTCGGATCCAGGTGGCGGCCGTATCCGGCGCGTGCAATACTTCAGGTCGGTTTGATTGCATGATCTTGCCCCCCGGCTAGAACCCGCGATTTGTCTATTATACTACAATTCAGCTGCAGATAATGTAAAGTGTTATTCATTCCGGAGAGCAGACTATTGGGGAAAAATAAAATGCGTGTGACAACTCATCTGCGGTTTTAGCCAGCCACATGTTTTGCAATTTGACATTGCGGGAAAATGACACCGCCAACTGAAATCACATTTCAAAGCCAAGACAAGAATCAAATCGCGGGTCGTCGGGCGACAGCAAATACCTGCTGTTCGCCTCTTTTTTTGCAATCAGGTTTTTCGCTTTGACAGGCGCGCGTGCCAGCGTGTGATGGCGTCAAATCCGCTGCGTTGCGGAGGGCGCGATAGCGCATTGCGCAAAAATTTTATCTGCAACCTCATTTGATCCTGCCGGTGGGCCATTTGTCGCATGCAGCAGGGCAAGGGCACGACATAGTTCGGTAAGTAGATATATCTACACGTGGTGTACATATCTATATTAACTATAGTTTTGGTGCATGTGGTGTAATGATCCACTTAGATATAATATATTCTACGACTATATTTGTTATATCCTGCGATATATTCAGAATTTCCAAGTGTTTAAGGAAATCTTAACCCTTTGTTAACCCTAATTAAACGAATGCTAGGCCCCGAGAGAATGCGTTTTACTTGCGTAAGTTAGAGGCAAAAAAACCTATTTTGGAATCAAGGGGCAAAAATGATCATTATTGTGGACGAGCGGGTAGAGGTTACGGAAGCCTATTGCGCCAGTCTTGGCCGGGAAGGCCTTTCAACCACGGGCTTCAATCACATCGAATTCGATGGCTGGTTTCACTCGGCAGCGCAGCATGATCTCGCCGCAGTTGAGACAATCATTATTGGCAGTTTCCCGGATCGCGAGCGGGTGATCAGCGCGGTAAAACTCCGGTCCACCATACCGGTTATTGCCGTTAACGAGACGACCGGGCTGGAATCTACCCTGAACCTGTTTTCAACGGGCGCTGACGACGTTGTTCGCAAGCCCATTCACGCGCGCGAGTTCATAGCCAGAATGGGCGCAATCAAGCGCCGGATCTGTGCAGCTCCCCGGCAATCGGATTTTGGCCAACTGAAAATCTATTTCGATGGCCGCGACCCTGAAATCCAGGGCCAGGTTTTGATGTTGCCGCGCCGGGAGCGCCGTATCCTGGAATATCTCGCTGCCAACCGCATGCGGCGGGTTAACCGGTCGCTGATATTCAACGCGGTCTATGGCCTTTTCGATGAAGAGGTGGAGGAAAGCGTGGTGGAAAGCCATATCAGCAAGCTGCGCAAGAAGCTCAAGCACGCTTTGGGTTACGATCCGATCGATACCAAGCGCTACCTTGGCTATCAGCTGGTCGGGCCGAACGAAGCAGCCCAGGCAAATGCGGTGACCGTTGAGGTTGATGCTGATTATGCCGGCATCGCTGCTGCAGGCCTAGGCTTTCCGACTGCGCCAGACTTTGTGGAAGCTGCATAAGCAGCAAACGGATTGCAGCGGAGTCCTCATTCTTATTCCGAGAGCTGAGCCGCTACCTCGGCGAAAGGATCCAGGCTCACGGGCGATTCAGGGGTTTGGGCCAGTGCCTGATAGAGCTTCGGGACAACGGCCAATGCCTTGTCCAGTTCAAGATCACCACCGGCCTGGTATCCGCCCATGGATCTCAGGTCGCGGGAGTCTTCAAAGCGCGCAATCAGGGCCAAAAGCATGCGCACCAGCTTGCGCTGTTCCGGCGTCCAGACAAGCTGCGCAAGGCGGGAAATGGACGAGAGCAGGTTTACCGCCGGGTATCTTCCCTGTTCGGCAATGTTCCGGCTTAGAACGATATGGCCATCAAGGGTTCCACGAATGGCATCCGCTATGGGGTCGTTGTGATCATCGCCGTCGACCAGAACTGAAAAGATTCCGGTAATATAGCCGGTGCCCTCTGCGCCAGGGCCGGCCCGCTCGAGCAATTGGGGCAGGTCGCTAAAGATGCTGGGCGGAAAGCCGCGCGCCACGGGAGCTTCCCCAGCA
Organism: Hyphomicrobiales bacterium; assembly: GCA_016792825.1. Lineage (GTDB taxonomy): Bacteria > Pseudomonadota > Alphaproteobacteria > Rhizobiales > Aestuariivirgaceae > Aestuariivirga. The sequence continues at coordinate 50,219 of JAEUMI010000023.1, read as the reverse complement.
GAGAGGGCAACATCGCGGCAGGCATGGGCATAGCGTGTAACGGAGTCCATGATTAACAGGACATTTTCACCCCGATCACGGAAGTATTCGGCAAGACGCATCCCCGTGCGCGGCGCCAGACGACGCATCATGGGACTCTCGTCGCCAGTTGCCACCACCGATACCAACCGATGCTTTTCCCTGCCAAGCGTCGATTCCGCGAACTCCCGGACTTCGCGTCCACGTTCGCCGACCAGAATGACAATGACCGTATCAAAGCCGGCCGCGCTCGACAGCATCGACAGAAGTGTTGATTTTCCAACGCCAGAACCGGCAAAAATGCCAATACGCTGGCCCTTGCAGAGAGGCGTAAAGATATCAATTACTCTGACGCCAGTTCTGATCGGCAATTGCACCAGCTTGCGGACCATGGCATTTGGCGGCGCGCTATCGACTGACAACGAGTCCTGGCCCTGGAGCAATTCCGCCCCGCCATCAACCGGCCTGCCAAGGGCATCAATCATGCGCCCCTTCCAGCTTGGACAAGGCCTTATGGTGAGGTTGCCAACCGGAGAAGCTTGCGTCGTCAGGCTGATACTGGAACCATTGTCGAAGGTTCTGACAAGAACGGTCTCCTGTTCCACCCGGACCACCTCGGCAAGCACCGGGCGGTCACTGCAATGGAATTTGACGAGGGAACCGAGCCTCACGAACTTGGAGAGGCCATGAATCCGGTATCCGCTGGCGGTCGCTTCCACCACCTTGCCAATGGCCTCAGCCAAGGGAACATTGTTCTGAAGCCTGTGAATGCGGGAAGCAAAGGTTGCCAGTCCGCCTGGAGGGGAGGGACTGATGCTCACCGGAACCTGTTCACCTAAGCCCCACCAAGAACCTGGATGGCCCGCTTCAACGAAGACGAACTTTCTTCAACTGACGTCTGCAGTCCATCAAAGGCCCTTGTTACCATTATCAAATCAGTCATCTCTGTTACGGGGTTTACATTCGATTCTTCGAGAAACCCCTGAACAATGCCATCGGACGCGAAGGAGACAACCGGCGTTCCGGCGTTGACCGGCAAGATTGCGGAGTTTTCGTAGCGCGTGAAGCCATTTGCAGTTTCGATTGTGAACAGGCCCAGGGCGCCAAAATTCCTGCCGTTCTGAGTGATCATGCCATCGCGCGCGATCTTCGGCGTCCCGGAGGCCGGGTCGAGCAGGATGGGGGCATTTCCCGCGTCAAGAACCGGATAGCCATTCAATGTCTGCAATTCGCCAGATTCGAGCAGTTGCATCCTTCCGTCCCGGGTGTAGGCAATTCCGGCGGGAGTCTGTATAGCGAGCCACCCCTTGCCCTGTATTGCCACATCAAGGGGATTTCCAGTCTTGTTCAGGCCGCCGGAACGTTCGGAGACAAATGACTCCCCCGCAGTGGAATAGGCGGTGGGAGTGGCCGACACCATTGACAGCACCGTGTCAAATTTCAGTTCTTCGGAGCGGTAGCCCACGGTTCCCGCATTGGCAACATTGTTGGCAATCGTGGCGAGCCGCCGTTCGAGGGCAACCTGTCCTGAAAGGTTTACATAAAGCCCAGTTTGCATCAGCTAAATCCCTTGAACCGCAAAGACTGAATTTTTGTCAGGGTTTCCATGCTGGTGATGGATTGAACACCCTGGATTATGGCCAGGGCAGGGGCGGTGGCTGCAGCCGTGCCATTTTGAACTTCCCAGAGCGTTGTAAAACGCGTCAAGAACTTGTTCAGAACCGCTGGATCGTCAAGATTTTCCAGGTCAATTTTGTCCTCGATGATTTTGGCCTGCATGTCGAGGTTGCTAGCGTTGCTCGAAGCGGTTAGTCCCAAGGCCACCTGTGCAACCTTGTACAAGGCGGAATCACCAAGAATGCTGTAGGCGCTGGTGATGTCGGGCGCCTTGCGCCTGAAATATAGCGCCAGTCTCACGCCTTCATTTGAGCTGCCTGCCTGTTCTTCCAGCTGAACCTGAAGAAACCTGTCGACGACGCCCTTTTGAGTCCGCTCGAATATCGTTGTCGTTGTGCCCAGGCTCTTGAAGTTGAACGCGGTTGCAAGCTCCTTGAAGCGTGGGTCGGTGAGCTGATTGGTGAAACTGTTTGCCGAATCGATTCCATCGGCAAGCACCTTCTTTACGAAGGCCTTGGCGTAAATCATGTCTTTCAAGCCGAATGCTTTCATGGCGTAAGCAAACACACGGTCGTTGGCGAGAAAGTCTTCAATGGTCTTAATCTTGCCGATCGTGGCCAGGTAGTAATCGGTTTCACGGTTCACGTCCGGGGCGGCGCGCACCCGCGCCAGGGATTTATCGATGTTTTGCGTGAGCAACTTGTAACTGGCGGCGGTGGACAGCATTGAACGGCCTTTTCAATATCCGGCAACCCATGATCGATTGAACAGCTTGTCTGGAACTTACCGGCCGCGCCAAGTTTCAGGTAAGTCTCATTCGATAGGAACTTGGGCTGGAGGCTGGCAGTCGCCTCTTACGTCAGATCAAGGGGTTCCCGCGTTGACTTTCATAGTTGGCCTCATTCTCACCATAGGCAGCATTCTCGGTGGATATGTCGCCCTCGGTGGCCATCTCTACGTTCTGTGGCAGCCCTATGAATTCATCATCATTCTGGGATCGGCCATCGGCAGCTTCTTCGTCGCAAATCCCATGAAGGTGGTGAAGGACACGGGCACCGGCATCATGGAGGCCATACGGGAGGCTACGCCCAAACCTCAGGAGTATCTCGATCTGCTGGCGCTCCTCTACGGTTTGATGAAGGAACTGAGATCCAAGTCGCGCACGGAAATGGAAACACATGTCGACAATCCGGAAGAGTCAGCCATTTTCAAGGGATATCCGGCGATTCTGAAGGATCATGCGCTGATGCACTTCATCTGCGACTATGCCCGCCTGATTGTCATTGGCAACGCGCGCACCCATGAAATTGAAGCCCTCATGGATGAGGAAATCCAGACGATTGGCCGCGACAAGCTGAAAGTTTACTATGCCATGCTCGGCATTTCCGACGGCCTTCCAGCACTGGGAATCGTTGCAGCCGTCCTAGGCGTCATTCATGCGATGGGCGCACTCAACGAATCACCGGAAGTCCTGGGCCATTTGATCGGCGCAGCTCTGGTTGGCACATTTGCGGGCATCTTTTTTTCCTATGGGTTCTTTGGACCACTCGCCACGAAGATAAAATCCGTCCGGGAAAAGAAGGTGAGGCGCTATGTGATCATCAAGCAGACCCTGCTTGCATTCATGAATGGGGCCATGCCGCAGGTGGCGCTGGAGCATGGCCGAAAGACCATTTCTGCCTATGAAAGGCCGACGATCAATCAGGTTGAGGAAGAAACCATGAATCACGGCGCTGCCGCGCGTGCCGCTTGAGGTAAATGGATATGGACGGTTTAGAAACTTCAATGGCCGCAAAACCCCTCTCCCTGGAGGCGCTTCGCGCAAAAGCGGAAAAGCCCACAAACAATTTGGCGCTTCTGCCAAAGTCCTTCAGCCGTTTCACGCTCGCGCTTTCGAAAGATTTCCTGAGCATTGCCCCGGCAACCCCGAGCTTCAGCTTCGAGGGATTTTGCCGGGCCGAAGCACAATTGACCCAGGAGGCTGAGGAAAACTGGTGCCTTTCGGAACTACTGGTCTGCGGCGAACTCAAACAGCTCATTCGCGTGACCATAGACAGGCCCGTCATTTATGGCCTGTGCGATGTGGTTTTTGGAGGCGTTGGAAACGAGCCGGCCTATGCCCAAGCCCGCCCCTTCTCAAAGATCGAACGGGCCATAACCCAGCTGTTCTTCAAGACCGTTGGGCGGGCAATACCATCGGCCTTTCCAAATGCTGCCCTGAAAGAATTTCTTGCCGTGCCGCCGCAGGATCCAAACGAGGATCCGCAGTATCCCCCTGTAAAGCCCTTTGTGTCCGTGAAAATCCTCTGCAACATACATGGCTACAGCGGAGAACTCCTCATCGAACTGCCGGAAGAACTTGCCCTGCAGTTTCGCCCGGCGGACGAAAGGCAGCATGCTCCAGAGGAACTGAGGGTTTCCGAATGGGGGACACAAATCTCGGATCGCGTTGAAACCATTGAAGTGGAGCTTGTGGCGGTGCTTGCCGAATTCCAGATGAGTCTTGATAGCGTGACGAGCCTTCATGCCGGACAGGTGATCAAGCTTGAAAATGATATCGCAAGCCCGCTGGTTGTGTGCAGCGATGGCATTGAGCTGTTCACAGCCAGGCTTGGCCAAACGGCGAGAAAATTCTGCCTCAGCATTGAATCACCAATCACCATGACGCAATAGCCCAATCGGCGTTCAATCCTGACCGGCCAGCAGGAAGCACAATTTTCCCACAAGCTTGATAGTTGAAGATCATACATAGCACTGACACCGAAACGGAAAGATTTACGAATGGTTGAAAGCCTTGGACAGTCCGCACAGGTGAGCCCGGCCGAAGGCCCTCCGGCAAGTGATATGAAACTGCCGACTGAAGACGTGCCACGCGGGAGTTCTCTCGAGAATGCCCTCAACAACTCGGAGGCAGGCAAGACCGCAGGCATATCAGGCTCTCAAGCCGCCGCCGAACAGCGTGGCGGTGGCGTGATGCCGCAGGGCTCGCTTCTCAAAATCCCAGTCAACGTGCAGGTCATACTTGGCACAACCAAGATGTCGCTTCACAAAGTTATGTCACTGGGGCCAGGCTCCATCGTTGCGCTGGACAAGGAACTGTCGGAGCCGGTTGCCCTGCTTGTAAATGGCAATGAAGTCGCACGCGGCCTGATTGTCGTCGTCAACGAAAAGACCGGCCAGCTCGGGATCTCGCTGACCGAGGTTTCAGCGAGCGGCCCACGCGAAAAGCTCTCAAACCCGATCTAGTCAGGAAAAGGCAAGCGTCGTGGGCCAGGAGGACATGAATGAACGGGCGAGCAAGGCAGCCATAATACTGCTGGCCCTGGGCGGATCGCTCGGATCCCGGCTGATAAAGGAATTCGAGCCGGGGGAAATCAGGAAATTCGCAAATTCTGCTGCCTCACTGGACGAGATTGACCCGACATTCCTGGGCAATCTGGTCGATGAGTTTTCCCTGGAGATGAGCAAACCTGCGCTTTTGCGCGGTGGCGACCAGCAAACCCGCAACTTTCTGGCAGAAGCGATGCCTTCCGATCAGGTCAACAAGATACTTGGTGCCGAGGACGTGCCGTTCACGCCTGTTTGGCAAAGTTTTGCCGCGGGGTCCGAGAATTCACTGGTGCCATATCTTCTTGATGAACATCCGCAAACCATCACATTCATTCTCACCAAGCTGGATTTAGATCTTTCGGCAAGAATTGTTTCGCTGCTGCCGCGGGAATTGCGTGATCCGGTTACCCGCCGCCTTCTCAAAATGCAGTCAGTTGAGGCCGAGCCGAGCAAGCTCGTCCAACTTTGCCTGCAGGCCGACCTGCTGACGCAAGCCGACACGGGGCTTGAAAAGGAAGGCCGCGCCAGAATGGCAACGCTTCTCAACAAGATGGACAAGGAGCAGATTGAGATGATTCTTGAAGGGCTGCAGGCGGCGCGGCCAGGAGAGGCGGCGGCTCTCAGAAAGCTGCTCTTCTCGTTCGAAGACATTGTGAAGCTGGATCAGAAATACCGGCTGATTCTATTTGACAAGGTTCAGACCGAACAGGTGATGCTGGCGCTTCGCGGGGCGGAGGCCGAAATCAAAGAAATCATCCTGTCGTCACTGGGGGCGCGGGCGCGCCGGATGATTGAATCCGAGTTGAATGACGCTGCTGCCGAAGTCACGAAGGAAGTGATTGCGGCCCGCCGGGCCATTGCCGAAACCGCCCTCAGGCTTGCTTCCGCCGGGGAAATTTCCATTGAAGAGCCTGCTGCCGGTGAAGTTTCCAAGGATGCTGCATGAGCGAGGATCAGGACCGCGACAGTAAAACCCAGGAACCGTCAGAAAAAAAGATCAAAGACACCATCGAAAAAGGCAATGTCCCGGTTTCCCGAGAGATGCCGGTGCTGCTTTCACTTGCCGGCATCCTGATCGTCTGCAGCCTGATGCTGAGCAGCAGCGCCGCCGGCATTGAACAAATGCTGGGATCGATTATTGCCGAGGCGGGAACCCACAGACTGGAAAGTCAGCTTGACGTGGCCGAGCTCCTTGCGCCGATCGCGCAGCAATCAGTCGCCCATATCCTGCCAATGCTGATGGTCCTCATGGCGGGCGGGATTGTCTCTTCGCTCATACAGAATCCATTTCAGATCACATTTGAGAGAATTGAACCAAAAGCCTCGCGACTTTCGATACGAAATGGCTGGAAGCGGATATTTGGGGTGCGCGGCGCGGTGGACTTCCTGAAGTCCCTTTTCAAGTTTGCCGCCATCTCCCTAATTCTCTATGTGATCGTGAAATCGGAACTACCGGCAGCCATCAGCGTGATGATCAAGCCGCCGCAATTGATGCCTGCCATCATTCTCGAGATCACCATTAAGCTCGTTTGGGCAGTTGCCGTTACAGCGCTTGTGTTGGCGGCAGCAGACACAGTGTGGAGCAGGATGGCCTGGCGCCGCGACTTGCGGATGTCCCATCAGGAGGTCAAGGAAGAGCACAAGCAGCTCGAGGGCAACCCGTTGATCAAGATGCGCGCCAAGGCTTTGGCCCGCCAGAGATCATCGCGGCGCATGATGGCAGCCGTGCCCCGGGCCACCATGATCATTGCCAACCCGACGCACTATGCTGTCGCCTTGAGATATGTGCGCAGCGAGGGAGGGGCGCCCATCGTGCTGGCCAAGGGGCAAGACAGCATGGCGCTCAAAATACGCTCAATTGGCGAAGAACTTGGCATTGCAATCATAGAAAACAAGCCACTGGCGCGAGCCATGTATGAGAAAGTCGAAGTCAACGCGATGATTCCGCAGGAGTTCTTCAAGGCGGTGGCTGAACTTGTTCACTTCCTGCAAATGCGAAAAGTCGGCAAATTGATTGGCCAAAGAGGAAACTAACATGAGTGGAGCCAGCGCAGGGCGCTTTCCGGATTTCGAACGGCAAATCAATGACTCCCTTAAGGAAGTGGCCCTCGAGTTGCGATCCGTCGATGTCATTGACCTCGCGAGCTATATTCATACCCTAAAACTTGCCAATGTCGGCGATCTCATAAATTCCGCGCTTGAGCTATATTTCAAGCCCCATACTTTTGTCTTCTCATATTCAGGAGAGGTGGAATTGACGTGGTTTGGACGGCCCAGCGTCAGCCTTGACATGGAACTCCACAATGCGGGCGTCGATGTGTATTTTTGCCTTGTCATCGAGGCGCTCGCGGTTAGCGTGCACATCAATTTCCTGTCAGTGGATGGCATAACCTGGAATGAGCCGTGTGATGCCTTACGGTTTTCCGAGGCTCTCGAAGGGGCCCGGCTTCCCGCTGCACCCAATACGGGCTATTTCCGGAAACCCCCTACTGACATAGCAACACTGCCGCAATAGGCGATCGCCAATAGCCGCGCCGGCGCCCTACATATCGCAGGCCCACGACAGCCCCGGACAAGATTTCCGTCATAAACTTTGGCCATGAATTGCGGAGCTTTCAGATGTCTGAAATCCAATTGATGAACCTGGCCGTCCAAAAGGCGGATTGGCTATCCGTAAGACAGTCAATTCTTGCGCAGAATGTGGCTAATGCCAACACGCCACGCTATCTGGCCAAAGACATTGTCCCCTTCGAATCGTTCCTAGACAGCGCGCAGCTGACCATGGCGACGTCAAACGAACGACACATCAACGTATCCGCCAATGCGTTAGAATCACCCCAGGTTGAATCCGACAGGCGCGGGGAAACTGCTCATTCCGGAAACAATGTCTCGCTGGAAAACGAGCTGCTGAAACTTGGCGAAACCAATAGCCAGTTTGCCCTGAATACGAGCCTCATCAAGTCGTTCAACCGCATGATCATGGCGAGCCTGAAGTAAGCATGGGCGATCCTCTCATAGCGGCCATGAAAATCTCGGCCTCCGGACTTGAGGCCCAATCCATGCGCGTCCGCGTTATCTCGGAAAACCTGGCAAATGCCCAATCCACCGGCAGCACTCCCGGGTCCGATCCGTTCCGCCGGAAGACCATATCATTCGGCGACGAGCTTGACAGGGTGAGCGGCGCCACGCTTGTGGGGGTGCAGGGTGTTCAGACAGACCAAAGCCCGTTCCCGTTGGAATTTGATCCTGGAAATCCGGCAGCCAATGCCGCGGGCTATGTCAAAATGCCCAATGTCAATCTGATACTCGAGATGGCCGACATGCGCGAGGCCAACAGATCCTATGAGTCAAACCTTCAGGTCGTAAAACAGGCCCGCGAGATGATTTCCATGACGATCGATCTGTTAAGAGGTGGCAATTGATAGTTTCAGCTATTGGCGACAGCAAGGCATTGCAGGCGGTCCAGGGCACGCCCTTGCAGCCCAAGGCCGCTGAAAACCTGACAGCGAACGAAGGGTTTGAAAAAATTCTCAATGGCCTTGGGGCCAATGCATTTGAGGCATTGCGCACCGGTGAATCGACGGCAATAGCCGCTATTGAGGGCAAGGCCACGACGCAACAGGCGGTGATGGCCACCATGGAAGCTGAAAAGTCGCTGCAGGCAGCCCTTGCCATACGCGACAAGATCGTCAGCGCGTTCCTTGAAATTAGCAGAATGCAGATCTGAAGGAGCAGGATATGCGCGCACTTTCAATTGCGGCGACCGGCATGAGCGCACAGCAGCTCAATGTTGAAGTCATCGCCAACAACATCGCCAACATCAACACGACGGGCTTCAAGCGGGCGCGTGCCGAATTCACCGATTTGCTGTACCAGGTGGAACGCACGAACAGCATTCCAAACAGCAGTGGAACGAGTGCCATACCCGAGGGGGCGCAGCTGGGCCTGGGCACACGCCTGGCGGCCATCCGCAATGTTCACTTGCAAGGGCCATTAGCCAATTCCGGCAACCGCATGGATGTCGCCATCAATGGAACTGGCTGGTTTCAGGTCGGCGGCCCGGATGGCGAAACCCTATATACGCGTGCCGGGGCATTCAACACGAATGAGAATGGGCAAATCGTGACGTTGGACGGTTATGAAGTCCTGCCAGCGATGACCGTTCCCGCAAACACCATTGATGTGCATATCAATCAGTCAGGCGAGGTCTATGCCCAAGTTGCCGGGCAGACCACACAGACGCTATTGGGGCAATTCACATTGGCAAGTTTTCCCAATTCGGCTGGGCTTGAGGAACTGGGCGGCAATCTGTTCCGGCAAACTGTTTCATCTGGCTCGGCCACAACCGGCGTTCCCGGACAGGTTGGCTTTGGAAAGCTGGAGCAGGGCTATCTTGAGGGTTCGAACGTCGACCCGGTCAAGGAAATCACCGACCTGATCTCCGCGCAACGGGCCTATGAAATGAATTCCAAGGTAATCCAGGCTGCGGATGACATGGCAGGCACTGTATCCAAGGGCATTCGGTAAGCCTTTATGAAAACCTCCGCCGCGCGCCATAACTGTTGCTTCCTTTCCCTTGCTGCATGGCTGGCTGCCTCGCTCCTGGCGCCGGCCATGGCCTTTGCCGAGATGCGCGCCATCCCGGTTCCGGCGGCCGTTGTATATGCGGGCGACCAGATTGTTCAAGGCATTCTGGTCGACAGACAGTTTTCCGTACCCGATGCGGCGGCAAAAAATTATGTGCTCCTGCGGCGCCAAGTCGAGGGACTTTATGCGAAACGTACTCTCCTGCCGGGGAAGCCAATTCCCCTCGCCTACGTGAAACTCAAGGACAGTGTTGTCCAGGGCGTTCTCACAAAGGCCACGTTCGAAATGAACGGTCTGGTCATCTCGACATTTCTCATTCCGCTGCAATCGGGTGTTGAGGGTGAACTCATCGACGCGCGCAATCCCGAATATGGCCGTACCGTAAAGGCCCTGGTGAAGGCCGATGGTTCGCTTCAAGTCGGTGGACTATGAAGAGATTCGCATTTCTGGCGATTCTCCTGCTGAGTGCCGGCGCGGCTGACGCGGCCTCACGCATAAAAGACATCACATCAATCAGGGGCCTGCGCGACAACCAGCTCATCGGCTATGGTTTGGTGATGGGCCTGCAGGCCAGTGGGGACAGTCTGAGGAACTCTCCGTTCACCGACCAGTCAATCCGTTCGATGCTTGACCGTCTTGGGGTAAATGTCGAAGCGGGATCGGTAAGATCGAAGAACGTCGCGGCCGTCGTGGTAACCGCGACACTCCCTCCCTTCGTCGGAAAGGGTGAAAGAATAGATGTGACCGTATCGTCAATCGGCGACGCCAGTTCGCTGGCGGGAGGCCAACTCGTCATGACTCCGCTTGTGGCGGCAGATGGCGAAGCTTACGCCGTTGCCCAGGGGCCGATTTCCATTTCCGGCTTTGCGGCATCAGGTGCTGCAGAAAAGCTGTCAGAAGGTGTTGCAACGGCCGGGCGCATTGCCAATGGAGCCCTCATTGAGCGCGAACTTGAAGGAGATTTCAACGCTCTGACAAGCATTGTCCTGCAGATAAGAAATCCGGATTTCGCCACGGCCGTAGGCATTTCTGACAGGATCAACAAGTATTCCAGAGCAAAGTTCGGGGTAGCAATTGCCGCAGAGCAGGACTTCCGCACCGTTCACATCAAGCGGCCGGACAAGATCACGGTTTCGCGGCTTGCCGCAGATTTGGGCGAACTCGAAATTGTGCCGGACAGCCCGGCCCGCATCGTCATTGACGAAAAAAGCGGAACAATAGTCATTGGCGACAAGGTGAAGCTGTCCACCATTGCAGTCACCCACGGAAACCTGACGGTGCGGGTTACCGAAATGCCTGACGTTTCACAGCCGGAACCATTCAGCAAAGGCGAGACCACCGAGATTCCGTCTACGGAGATCATCGCCAATCAAACCGGCGGACAACTGGCGATCATCAATGGTCCGAATTTGGAAATGCTGGTGGACGGCTTGAACCAGATCGGATTGAAGCCCACCGGCATCATTGCAATCCTTCAGGCGATCAAGACGGCTGGCGCCCTGCAGGGCGAACTGGTTGTGCAATGACGCTGGCACTGGAAATATCCGGAATTGCACGGCGAAACTTGTGCCTTGCGGCATTGACCGCTTGCGTGCTGCTGACGCTCGCAGACATGTCCTGCGCTTCGGAAGAGAAAGTCGCGAGCCCCGCGGCAGCCAAGGCGGCGGCAGTTCCAGCCATGCACCTGCCCAAGGACGATTACTGCGCCAACATCGCTGACCTTGCTGCTGACGCCCGCTATGCACTGCAGATGAAGACGCTTGAAGACCTGCAGGCGAAAATCGACCAGAAGATAGTTCTGCTGGAAGCCAAGCGGGCCGAAAGTGAAGCGTTTTTGAAGAAGCGCAACGATGCGATCAAGGAGACGCGGCAGGACCTGGTGGAAATTTTTTCCAAGATGAAACCGGATGTTGCCGCCGCGCAGTTTGAAATACTCGATGTTGAGACCTCCGCATCAATCCTCAAACAACTGAATGCGCGGGTCGCGGGCACGATTTTGAATGAGATGAAGGCGCCCATCGCCGCGGCAATAACGGTCAAGATGGCCCAGCCGATTAGCGGTGAAAAACTGGAGGGCGGGACATGAAAAAATTCTTCCTGTCCGTATTGACCATGACTTTGTTGTCGGCCTGTGGGCCCCAGTTTGATCAGCTGGCCGGTGCGCCTGAACTTTCTCCTGCGGGTTCAGGCCTGACTGATCCCAATTTGGAGAGCATTGCGCAAGTATACCCGGTTTCACAAGATTCCCAGTCCACGTGGATCGGAGGATCGGCAGATTTTTTCCGTGACCGCCGGGCCCACAATGTCGGCGATATTCTCACCGTCGAAATTTCAATCAATGACAAGGCAGCCCTCAGCAACAATTCAAATGTCGAGCGGAAATCCAGTGCCGATGCGGATCTCGGACTCACCTATGATATCATGGGTGTCGTCAAGGCCGACACCAATGCAGAAGGCGACATAAATTCCAATACCAAGTCTTCGGGTCAGGGCAGCACGGCGCGTTCCGAAAAAATCGAACTCTCGGTTGCGGCAGTTGTCACGGCAGTGCTTCCAAATGGCTATCTGGTGATCAAGGGAACCCAGGAAATCCGCGTGAATTATGAAGGCCGCCTGCTCAGCATTTCCGGAATCGTCCAGCCGAGAAACATTTCCGACGATGGGACGGTCGCCTACGACAAGATCGCCGAGGCGCGCATCTCCTATGGCGGCAAGGGAACAATATCAGACGTGCAGAAACCAGGCTGGGGGCACAGGATCTGGAACAAGTTGACACCGTTCTAGAGAGGCAGGGCAATTTACGTGGCGAACGTCAAGGAGAATAGAGCAGAAGGACCCAAGGGACCAAGAGCCTCGGCGATGTCCGTCATCATACCCGTATTGCTCCTCACATTGATCGCGGGCGGCGGCGGCTTTGCTGTTGCCACGATGCTGGGCCCAAATTCGCCACTGGCTCCGCAAGCAGAAGTGGATGAGGCACACGGCGCATCCGGGCCGACTATTCCCGAGGTTGCCTCCGGTGAAGCGCATGGGGCGAGCACCGGCATCATCCGGCAACTGGCGCCGATCGTCACCAATCTGGCAACGCCAAAAGATGTGTGGATGCGCATTGAGGTTTCAATTGTCATCAAGCCGGAAGCCCAGGCAGAACAGGATTTGATTGCGGTGAGATCGAGTGACCAGATACTGGCATTGTTGCGGACCATCCACCTCGCACAGATTGAAGGACCCAGCGGCTTTCTTCATTTTAGGGAGGATTTGAACGATCTGGTGCGTGCAAGTTCCGAACACAAGGTCGCACAGGTTCTCATTAGCTCCATGGTGGTGGAATGAAGCGGATTCCGGTCATCGCAATTTCGATGCTGTTGGCATCACAAGGGGCTGCGGCGCAGGTTCCTCAGATTGGCGACCTGCTGCCGCAAGGGGATGCCACAACCAGCGGCCGCATCATCCAGTATGTCCTTCTGCTGACTGTCCTGTCCGTGGCTCCCAGCATACTGATCATGGTGACAAGCTTCACCCGGTTCATTGTGGCTTTCTCGTTCCTGCGCGCTGCCCTTGGAATGCAAAGCACGCCGGCTAATCTGATCATTACGAGTCTTGCTCTTTTTCTCACCTTCTTTGTCATGGCTCCGACATTCGACAAGGCCTGGAAAGAAGGCCTTCAGCCGCTGGTGGAGAACCGGATGAGCGAGGCAGAAGCCTTTGAGAAAATTACTGATCCGTTTCGCCAATTCATGCTGGGGCAGGTGCGCGAAAAGGACTTCGTGATGTTCCAGGAAATTGCGGATGAAAGATTTGGCCCGCCAACCGCTGAGGCAAAGACCGATCTTCGGGTCCTAGTTCCGGCATTCATGATTTCCGAGCTTCGGCGGGGTTTTGAAATAGGCTTCCTGATCTCCCTGCCATTTCTTATCATTGACCTGATCGTTGCCACCATTACCATGTCCATGGGCATGATGATGTTGCCGCCCACCGTGATTTCCCTTCCATTCAAAGTTCTATTCTTTGTCCTGATCGACGGCTGGAGCATGCTGGCGGGAAGCCTGATCAAGTCGTTTTCCTAGCCGGAACCGGCTGCGGCAGATGTAAGTGCGCGCTTGAGTCGATTGCAGAGGGGAGTGACTCCCCAGGTATGATGCCGATCTGCTATTCCGGTTAGAATCCGGCATGTCCCAACTTCGCGACATTCCAAGGACAGTCCAATCATGGCGAGCATTCTCACAAACGTATCTGCAATGACAGCATTGCAAAGCCTCAACAAGACCAACATGTCTATGGAGGAAACCCAAAGAAGAATTTCCACCGGCTACCGTGTTGGCACAGCCGAAGACAATGCCGCCTATTGGTCCATTGCAACTACCATGCGCTCGGACAACTCAGCGCTGTCCACCGTGAAGGATGCCCTGGGGCTCGGGGCGGCAACCATTGATGTGGCCTATACTGCCATCAACGGCGCAATTGACGTGACCAAGGCAATCAAGGACAAGCTGGTTGCATCGCGGCAGCCAGGTGTTGACCGGACTAAAATCCAGGCTGAAATCACCGAATTGCAGAACCAGCTTCGCAGTGTTGCTGATTCGGCCGTGTTCTCGGGCGAGAACTGGCTTTCTACCGATTCTTCGGCGGCAGGCTACAACGCGACCAAGTCAATTGTCTCGTCGTTTTCCAGAACCAATGGAAACATAACCATTGGCACGATATCCATTGACGTCACCAGCCTGACATTTTTCGATGCAGGGGCCGGCGCAACGCAGGTCGGTATCGTTGACGGATTGCGCGATGCAACTGGCGCCATTGCCGCGGCAGGCACGTTCAGTGTTGCAACACTCGATATTTCTGCCTTGACCAACAGTGCTGCCGATATCACGACACTTGAAGAATATATTGTCGGCGTTGACCGGGCGATTTCAGAGATGACGAGTTCAGCGAGCATTCTCGGCGCCACAAAACAGCGTGTTACACTTCAACAGAGCTTTGTGACCGCTCTCATCGATGCGGTGGACCGCGGTATCAGCACTCTTGTTGATGCGGACATGACCCAGGAATCGACCAGGCTGCAGGCCCTGCAGGTGCAGCAGCAACTGGGTATCCAGTCACTCAGCATCGCCAACCAGAACAGCCAGAACATTATGGCCCTGTTCAAATAGCATATTCCGAGAACCACGTATTTTGGGCCGCCTCGATCCACCAAGATGATCGAGGTAACGCTCAAAACGCGGGCCTTTGATCCGATTAATTAGAATTTAACCTGACTCGTTAGCAATTTCTCAGAACTTGCTAACTATACAGATTGCATCTCAGGTTGGGCCACGCGCTCATAGGCATTATGCCGCTCTGTTATTCCGGTTCGAATCCGGCATGTCCTTCCAGTTTGTAACGCGTAAAATGGGGACAATTCCTTATGTCGAGTATCAATACGAACGTTTCCGCAATGGTTGCATTGCAGAGCCTTAACAAGACCAACGCGGCGCTTGAAACAGCCCAGAAACGTATTTCCACCGGTTACCGCGTCGGTTCAGCTGAAGACAATGCCGCCTATTGGTCAATCGCAACCACGATGCGTTCCGACAATTCCGCGCTTTCAACAGTGAAAGACGCCCTGGGCCTTGGTGCAGCTACGATCGATGTTGCCTACACTGCCACCAACAGCGCCATCGACGTGACCAAGGAAATCAAGAACAAGCTCGTTGCCGCAAGGCAACCTGGCGTTGACCGCGCCAAAATCCAGTCGGAAATCACCGAATTGCAGAACCAGCTTCAGAGCATCGGCGACTCGGCCGTGTTTTCCGGCCAGAACTGGCTCTCGGACGATTCGTCAGCAGCGGGCTACAATGCCACCAAATCAATTGTTGCCTCTTTCACCCGTTCCGGAGGCGCGATTTCAATTGGAACAATCAGCATCGATACGTCCAACACTCTCCTGTATGATGCAGGCGCAGCAGGCGTTGGCATCATCGATGGCCTGCGTGACGCGACCGGTGCAATCGGGGCAACGGGTACGAGCGTTGCAGCTTTGGATATCTCGGCTCTGACAGACAGCGCTGCGGATACCACCATTCTCGAAGCCCACATTGCCCGTGCCGACACGGCCATTTCCGAAATGACGGATTCAGCCAGTTTGCTGGGTGCCAGCAAGCAGCGTGTGGGTTTGCAGAAGAACTTTGTGAGCGCCCTCATGGATGCGGTTGACCGTGGCATCAGTGCCCTTGTCGATGCCGACATGACGGAGGAATCAACCAAACTGCAGGCGCTGCAGGTTCAGCAGCAGCTGGGCATTCAGTCGCTGAGCATTGCCAACCAGCAGGGCCAGAGCATTCTCTCACTCTTCAGATAAGTTTATCAATTAAAATCAATTATTTAGTGAGAGGGCCGCATCCCGCGAAGGGTGCGGCCCTTGGCGTATTAGGGAATTATAAACCATGTCCTCCTAGGGTGGATGCATGACAGGTTGAGCCAAAGTGCTCCCAGGTATTATGCCGCCCTGCTATTCCGGTACAAATCCGGCATGTCTCCCATTCAGTTGCAACCGCCAAATGAGGACAATTTCCCATGTCGAGTATCAATACAAACGTATCTGCAATGGTCGCATTGCAGAGCCTCAACAAGACCAACATGGCTCTTGAGATAACCCAGAAGCGCATTTCGACCGGTTACCGCGTCGGTTCGGCTGAAGATAATGCGGCCTATTGGTCAATCGCAACGACGATGCGTTCCGACAACTCAGCTCTTTCGACCGTGAAGGATGCTTTGGGACTTGGCGCCGCCACCATCGATGTGGCCTACACCGCCACCAACAGCGCCATCGACATGACCAAGGAAATCAAGAACAAACTTGTTGCCGCCCGCCAGCCAGGCGTTGACCGCACCAAGATCCAGTCGGAAATCACCGAATTGCAGAACCAGCTTCAGAGCATTGGTGATTCCGCCGTGTTCTCGGGACAGAATTGGCTCTCCGATGATTCGGCAGCAGTGGGTTACAATGCCACCAAATCGATTGTTGCCTCATTCACCCGCTCAACGGCAGGGACGATTTCGATCGGTACAATCAGCATCGATACGTCGAGCACGCTATTGTACGATACGGGTGCCACGGGCGTTGGCATCATCGATGGCCTGCGTGACGCGACGGGTGCCATTGCCGTGGCCGGCACCAGCGTTGCGGCGCTGGATATATCGGCCCTGACGGACAGCGCTGCGGACATCACCATTCTGGAAGCCCATATTGCACGCGCCGACACGGCAATTACCGAAATGACGGATTCCGCCAGCTTGCTGGGCGCCAGCAAGCAGCGTGTGAGCCTGCAAAGAAGTTTCGTTGTAGCGCTTATGGATGCGGTTGACCGTGGCATCAGCACCCTTGTCGATGCCGACATGACGGAAGAATCAACCAAACTGCAGGCGCTGCAAGTGCAGCAGCAGCTGGGCATTCAGTCGCTCAGCATTGCCAACCAGCAGAGCCAGAGCATTCTCACGCTCTTCAGGTAAGCCTCAACCCCTGAAAACAGGGCCTTAACGTGAAGGCCGCATCCCAGGGGGTGCGGTCTTCGGCGTCTGCAATGCTCACGCAAGTTTCCGCACCGAATGTAGGCCTCAAAGGCATGTGTTGTCAGGAGGCATTGGTTTGGCACAGGATTTTTTGATGCGTCTGCAGTTGGGGCTTGCCAGCCTGGGAATGAAGCGGCTTTTGACGCTTGGCATTGCCGGCATTGTGGTCTTCACCCTGGTTGCAACCAGCAGTTACTATCTCAGTCTGCCCCAACGCGAAGTCATTTACTCCGGACTCGACCTGCAGGATGTAAGCCAGATTGGCGCCGTATTAGAGGAATCTGGCATTCCATTTGACGTTAATCCCGAAGGAACTGCCGTGCTGGTTGATTACGGAAATACGGCCAGGGCCCGCATGCTGTTGGCTGAAAAAGGCCTGCCGAAGGGCGACAAATCCGGCTACGAGCTGTTCGATAATCTCGGTTCGATGGGTCTCACATCCTTTATGCAGCAGATCACCAAGGTGAGAGCACTGGAAGGTGAGCTTGCCCGCACCATTCAGCTCATGAAAGGCATAAAGGCGGCACGGGTTCACATAGTCCTGCCGCAAGAGGGGACATTTCGCAGCATCAAGGATCCGCCCTCCGCGTCAGTCATCATCCGGACCGAAATGAATGACGGAAAGCTTTACGCCGCTGCCATTCAACAGCTCGTGGGCGCTGCCATTCCCGGCATGACGAAGGATATGGTGACCGTTCTCAGCACGGATGGTTCGATCTTAGCCTCCAATGAAGACTCCCTTACCGCGGCGCCGGAGAACATGGTGACACTCGAGAAGTCCTTGGCGAAGGACATCGAGCAGCGGGTGGGCATGACCCTTGTTCCATTTCTGGGCCTTGAAAACTTCCGAATCAGCGTCAGCGCGAAACTGAACACGGACCGCAAGCAGACTAATGAGACCATTTATGATCCGGAATCCCGGGTCGAACGGTCGGTTCGAACCGTAAAGGAGCAGGGTGAAGCACAAAACAACAACAGCCAGTCCGCGGTCGGCGTTGATCAAAACATTCCAACGGAAACGGCGCCGACTCCGGCCGGTGACCAATCCACCGAGAAGAATGACAAACGCGAGGAACTGACCAACTACGAAATAAACTCCAAATCCGTGGCGACCACTAGCGAAGGCTACAATATCGAGAACCTGTCCATTGCCGTCATCATCAACAAAGCCCAGCTTTCAAAGGCCCTTGGCGGCACGCCCACGCCTGAGCAAATGGCAGCCAAAATGACCGAAATTCAATCTTTGATATCCTCGGCAAGTGGCGCAAACGACGCGCGCGGCGACAAGATTCAACTCACTGCCGAAGATTTCATTTCGTCAGACATCGCGCTTGAGCCGGTAGCGGGAGCCAGCGTTATTGATACCGTCACGCAAAATCTCGGAAATCTCATAAATGCCTTTGCTCTCATAACCGTCGTGCTTCTTGTGCTGCTGCTTGGGCTTCGCCCGATATTGCGCATGATTCTCGAAAGCAAGCCTGCGCAGCCGCCGGAGAATCTGCCCATGTTGGGTGCATCCGTTGCGCCCAGCCCACAGTTGCAACCCATGGGCGTGCCTCTCGGATTACCGGTCAGCAACTTGAATTCCTCCGAGCTGGTGGCTGAACTCCCTGATGCAGCGGGCTTCAAAAATCCTATCCAGCAAAAACTGGAAGCGCTCATCAACCGTGACAGCGAGAAGGCCGCGAAGATACTCAAGGAATGGCTGGCCGAACCCAATAAGAGCGCTGCATGACCAGCCTTTCCACCATGTTGCCGGAACTGAGCATCTTCCCGTTGTTCGGCCCCTTGGGCAACGGCACGGAAGGCAGCAAATCCGGCCAGCCTGCAAATCACATCTCAGAAGAAGAGCTTGCTTCCAGGATAGCCACAGCCCACGCGCTGGGAATGGCGAAGGGAGGTGAAAGTGCCCGGGCGGAGATAGCGCAGGAACTGAATGAAGTCAGAGCCAGCCACAGGAATGAGTTGGAAACGGCGCGCAAAATATGGGTGGAAGAGGCAAGCGATCAGTCGATAAGGCTGATCGCCAAAGCCCTTGCGGATCTGGAAGCGGGAATCAGCCATTCGTTGCAGCAGGTGCTCGCGCCGTTCATTGAAAAAATGATACCGCTTGCTGCAATGAACGAGCTTGAGAAGATTCTTGAGAATGCCTTGAAGGATGACTTCAAGGGATCGCTCTTCCTGTCGGGCCCCGAGGATCTGGTGACTGAACTCAAAGCCAGGCTTGAGGCCAGAGAACTGGATGTCATCATTGAGCCCACGCCGGGGGTGGAGTTGAAGGCGAGAAGCAATGATTTTTCCATAACAACCCGAATCAAGAGCTGGATAGATGGCATCCACGGCACAGGTCCATGAACAGCGCAGGCAATGTCAGCAATTCAGTAGACTCAATCATCATTGTCCGCAGGAGGCATGATGACGATCACGGTCATCATGGCGGCGCCTGGAAAATTGCCTATGCCGATTTTGTAACGGCAATGATGGCGTTTTTTCTTGTGATGTGGCTGATCAACGCGGCGAACGAAAAAACCAAGGCGCAGGTTGCCAGCTATTTCAATCCCGTGAAATTGACGGATGCTTCAACTTCGAAAAAGGGACTGAACGAGCCGACGAAAGTCACCTCCACCGGCGAAAAGGCCGAGAAGACCGAGCCAGGACAGCAAAGCGAGGTCAAAAGCCAGGCTCCGCCGGAAAAAGAGCAGTATCAAGCCCAATTTACCGAAGAGCAGATTTTCAAGAACCCTTACGGCATTCTGGCTCAACTGGCAGGTCAGGCCTCCGACGGTGCTCCGCCCGGCCATTCAAAGAAGGGACTGGCCATAGTCGAGATCGCAGAGCCTGGCCGCAAGGGTGGCGAGGCCTTTCGTGATCCCTTTGATCCTTTTGCCTGGAAGTCTGTTCCGGAGCCGGAAAAGAACGCTGCCACGAAGGAAACCTCTAAGGAGGAAGCCGCAACAGAGAAAGTGGCCAAGGAAACCACAACAGCCCAGAAAGCGTTGCAAAAACCGACTGCCAAAGTCATTGCAGACCTGCCTGCCAAGGCTCCGGAAGCCAAAGTCACTCCGCCTTCTCCGATCATTAGTGCCCCGGCAAAGGAGCCTGCCGCTGCGTCTTCAAAGCCGGCCAGCGACGCCAAGCCAACGGAGAAAAAAAAGGAAGAAACCAAGCCGGCGGAAGCCGATACCAAAACAGCGGTCGCGGTTCGCCAGCAGCTCATGCAGAAAATGAAGGAGTCAGCCCCAGCCAACAATCCCACGCTGGAAGTCAAGCAAACCAAGGAAGGCGTCCTCATCAGCCTGACCGACAGCCTGAGCTTTGACATGTTCGCGGTCGGATCAGCTGAACCAAGGCCGCAGTTGGTGCTCCTCATGGAAAAAGTGGCAGGCACGCTTCAGAACTACAAGGGCAAAATTGTCATCAGGGGGCATACCGATGCACGGCCTTTTCGCAACCCTGACTACGACAACTGGCGCCTTTCGACGGCCCGGGCACAGATGGCCTATTACATGCTGATTAGGGCAGGCGTCGGTGAGACGAGCGTAGAGCGTATTGAGGGCTACGCCGACCGAGATTTGAAATTCCCCGCGGAGCCCGAATCTGCCGGAAACCGGCGCATCGAAATCCTGCTGAAGGTGGGTCAGCCGTGAGAAAATCACTGGCCGCGATTCTTTTGTCCGCAACATGTCTTGCAGCTGCAGGCAGTGCTTGGGCAAGTGGCGAGGCCAATTTGCAGTTTCGCAATGCAGCCAGGACGCTGGAGAAAATTCAGGATGCAACCGCGTCCGGCGACTATGCCGCCGCTGAGCTGCATTCCAAACTGATTGTTCAAATGGGGACAGACCTCACGAATGCCAAGGAATCCGATTTGCGGGATGTGAGAAACCTGAGAGCCGTCGCGGTTTATCTCTTCAGCGGCGGCAACCCGAATGTGGCCGAGAGGCGGCTCATTCCTCTGAAAATTGACCCCGAAAACAAGGTGCTGCTTGATGGCGCGTTGGCCTATGCGAGAGGCGACAAGGCTGGCGCCATCAAGTTCCTGGAAAATGTTGACTTGGCCACGCTTCCGCCAACCCTCGCCGGGAGAGTGGCGCTCGTAAAATCCATCCTGACCTCCGCGGACGATATAAAAGCTGCCCTCTCGCTGCTGAGTACCGCTCGCGCCCTTATGCCCGGCACACTGGTGGAAGAAGGCGCTTTGCGACGGTGCATAAGTTTTGCCGGGAAACTGCCTGACATCGAGCAACTGGAGCATTGTGCCTCGTCCTACATCAGGCGATTCCCAAATTCCCTGTACTGGAAGGATTTCGAGGAAAGCTTCACTCTCAGCCTGATCGAAATGGATTACCTGAAGACCGGAGGTACAATGCCGCGCCTGAACAACATTCTGCAGGATCTTCCCCCTGCCGACGACAGGCAAATGCTGTTGATGATCAGCAAGGCAGCAGTAAGCCATGGCCGGCACTCTCTGGCGATTTTCACTGCGCAAAGCGCGGGTGCACTGTCCCGCTCAGGCAGTGCTGAAATGGCCAGGTCAGACCTGTATGAAGGGGCGATCCTTGTTGCGGGGGAGGGCTATGAATCAGGAAAAGCAAAGCTGGAAAAAATAAATGCCTCGCTTCTCGATCACAGTGACAGGCTGCTTCTTGAAAAGGCGCTGGAGCTGAGCCGGCAGATTGTCCGAAAGCCGGAAACAAGGAAAGAAGAGTCAATCAAGCCGCAAGCCGCTGCCGGGCTCGAGAAGGACCAGCCGCCGGCGTATTCAAGCCTTTTGGCCAGGGCAAAGGCCGCGCTCGCAGATCCGGGCCCAGCAAAATGAAAATAATGAATCCATCCCTGGAAATCGACGTCAAACCCCTGGCAGGCGCCGCGGCCCTTAGAGCCCGTGTTCTCAACAATGGACGCCATCAAGGGAAAATGCCGGATATGTTCCCGGAAGTTCTCGCTGACCTGGCGCTTTCAAACAATGTCGCGGTGGACGCCCCCATCGCATTGGTCCTTCCTTTAAAACCCACCATCCGGGGTGACGAGACGGATGCCGGTGACAGGAAGGAGGATTTGCCTGCAGAAGAAAAGGTGGTGCAGCCGGCAATGCCAGTGGATATGAAGCAGTACCTTCAGGTCATTGCGGCGGTTGCGCATAAACAAACGAGCGGTGGCGAACCAGTGCTATCCCCGGTTTTGGCCGCAGCGGCGCTCTCAATTGTGGTGCCCAATAAGGAAATTCAAGGCGCAAACTCAAAACAAACTGAAGACGGAGTCACTGAGTTAGCAGTACATGATGCCGCTAAACCTGACGCGCCGAGATTTCCTGAACTGAAAATCCTGTACCCGGCGAAATCTGTCGAAAGCAATGACAGAAGTCCCCGGATCCAACCCAGTAACCTCCCCAGAGCGGAGGCTCTCCCGGTGTTCAGGGAAATTATTAAGCCACAGGCTCCCACAGAAATATCCCCAGCAAAGGCCGCTGAAGCAGACCTGCGCGTGATCAAGATTGAAACGTCATTTTCACCATCGGCTTCCACCCCGTTCGTTGCGCAGGTTGCCAAAATCATTGTCGATGGCCTGGAAGGACCGTTTCACAGTCCTGTTGCGGTCAACGGCCGCCCCGTGGCCGACCCACGGCCTGACGTGGTCAAAAGTATCCAAATACAGTTGCATCCCGATGACCTGGGCAAGATCAAGGTGGCCATGCATCTGCGCGGCGATGAACTGAGGCTGCAAATCGAAGTTGCGAGCAAGGCGGTGGAAACGCTGCTCCTCAATGACCATCAGACCCTGAAAGACCTCATGGGTCAGGCGGGCTACGACATCCAGGACGCATCGATCTCGATTGCGGTCAGCACTGCCGATCCAAACCCTTCGCAGCGCAGCTTGGCGGCCAGCAATTTTTCGCAGGAGTCCATGGTGGGGCAGGGAGGTCGCCAGCATCCTGGCGCACATGAAGACAATCAAAACCCGTTTCAAAATGAGCGAGGACATCATGTATCTGCATCGGACTTTGAAAACGGCGGGGAGGCCAATGTTCAGGCGCCTGGTGCTCACCGCGTCAATGGGGTTTTTGTCTAGCCTTTGCGCCAGCGGCGCAAGCCTTGCGGCGAATTTGAATGTCTGTGAACGCGAGATGATTTCAGCTTCCACCCGGCACAAGGTTCCCTTGGGGGTGCTTTACGCCGTGGGTTTGACTGAAACAGGCAGGAAAGGCTCGCTGCAGCCCTATGCCCTTAACATCGAGGGAAAAACGGTTTTCACCACCAGCGAGCGGGCTGCCCTGAAATCCTTTAAGATGGCCCGCCTTACCGGGAAAAAACTCATTGACCTCGGATGCATGCAGGTCAATCACCACTATCACGGCGACAAGTTCTCCTCGGTCGAGGACATGCTGGATCCAAAGAAGAACGTTGAGTATGCAGCCAAGTTCCTGAGAGAACTCAGGGTTCAGGAAGGAAGTTGGACTATGGCTGTGGCGCGCTACCATGCGGGGCCAAACAACAATGCCGCCCAAAAACGATATGTCTGCCTGGTTATCAAGAACCTGGTGGCGAGTGACTTCGGCGCCTGGACGCCGGAAGCCAGGAAGTTCTGCCGCTAAGCCTACAGGTTAGCGCAAGTTCCCGGGGATAGGCTGAAGGCAATAAAGCTGTTGGAGACAATGCATGAGCTTGTATGGAATTATGCGGACCAGCACGTCCGGCATGGCGGCGCAGGCCGGGCGTTTGGCCACCGTTGCCGACAACATCGCCAATGTGAACACCAACGGCTATAAGCGCGCATCGACCGAATTTTCCTCGCTTTTGATCCAGAGTTCGCCCTCGTCTTCCGATTATACGTCCGGCTCCGTGACGACGGATATCCGTCATGCGATCAGTGAACAGGGCGGCCTGCAAAGCACGACCTCGGTAACCGACCTTGCGGTCCGCGGCGAAGGCTTTTTTGTCGTTTCCGATTCAGCGGGCGCCAACTTCCTCACGCGGGCCGGGTCATTCGTTAAGAATGAGGACGGCGTCCTGGTCAATGCCGGCGGCTTTGTGCTCATGGGCTATCCCCTTACTAGCGGGCAGCCGCCTATTGTCGTTAACGGCCTGGCGGGCCTGGTACCCGTCAGCTTCGCCGATCTCACGCTCACGGCGGCGCCTAGCACGACCGGCAAATTCACTGCAAACCTGCCCTCAAACGGTGCAGTCACACTCCCGGCCAATCTGCCATCCACAAATTCGGCCACCGCCGCCTATGGAGGAAAATCATCGCTGCTCAGCTATGACAATCTCGGCAACGAAGTGATTTTGGACGTGTATTTTGCTAAAACCGCTGACAATCAATGGGAGGTTTCCGTTTATGACCAGGCTGACGCGACAGCCGGCGGATTTCCCTATTCCTCGGCGGCACTCACGACCGATACATTGAGCTTTGATCCAACAACCGGGCAGTTAACTGGCGCCAGTGCCCAGGAGCTTTCAATTGGGATTCCTGCCGGCGCAACGCTCACTCTTGATGTTTCGGACTTCAGCCAATTGGCAACCGACTACACGCCGCTGGGTGCCGTCGTCGATGGCAATCCGCCAAGTGGCGTGGATTTGTTTGAGGTTGCCAAGGACGGCACATTCTACGCCACCTATGAAAACGGCACGCGGGTTGCGGTTTACCGGATCCCTCTTGCGACGGTGACCAGCCCGGACAATTTGAGCCCGCTTACGGGAAATGTATTCTCGCCCAACAGCGAGTCCGGTGACGTCCAGGTGGGCTTTGCCGAATCGGCGAACTTCGGGTCGGTGCTCTCCAATACGCTGGAACAGTCGAACGTCGATCTGGCGACCGAGCTCACCTCCATGATTGACTCGCAGCGCAGTTATACGGCGAATTCGAAAGTCTTTCAAACCGGTGCGGAACTGATGGACGTCCTGATCAATCTCAAGCGTTAACCCCCAGGCGTAATTGATGTGAGTTAGACAATGGCGGCACTCTCAACGGCACTGAATATCGCCAGATCCAGTCTCGCAACTGTTTCGGGGCAAACGGCAATTGCTTCCCGCAATATTTCAAATGTCGGAAATGCGGACTATTCCCGCAAGAGCGCAGTTGTCATTTCCCTGGCCGGGGGAGGTTCGGCAATTTCCGGCTACACGCGCGCCGCCGACAAGCTGCTGTTCGACAAAATGCTTGTCGCATCGTCTAATTCCGCGGCAAGCAGCTCGGTTCTGGAAGGCCTCAAGCGGCTCAGCGAAACCGTCGGCGATCCGGAGTCCGGCTATTCGCCGGCCGGCATGATCGGCAAATTCCAGACAGCCTTGCAGGTGTACGAGCAAGATCCGGCGGATCAAATCCTGGCCCAGAATGCGGTTCAATCAGCGGCCGACCTCGTCCGCTCCCTAAATACCGCCACCAACATCATCCAGGATGTGCGCAAGCAGGCAGATGCGGGAATGGCGGATGCGGTGGACCGCATCAACAATCTCCTACAGCAGTTCAAAATCGCCAATGACGCGATCGTGCGCGGTTCAGGCTCGGCTACCGACCTCACGGAAAGCCTCGACACCCGTGACAAGATCATGAAGCTGCTGTCGGAAGAACTGGGCATCCGCGCAGTCACCCGCAGCAACAATGACATCGCGCTTTATACCGACAGCGGCGTCACCCTGTTTGAATCGGTGCCGCGCACCGTAGCCATGGCTCCAACCACGACGATGGCCGCCGGGGTGAGCGGCAATGCGGTTTACATCGATGGGGTTGATGTCACCAGTCCCGCGAGCACGATGGCAATCCGGTCGGGAAACATTTTCGGGCTGGCGAAACTGCGCGATGAAGTTGCCGTTGTCTATCAGTCACAGATGGATGAAGTGGCGCGTGGCCTAATTGAGGCCTTCGCGGAAATCGATCAGAGTGCGGTGCCGTCGTTGCCCACCGCAACGGGCATCTTCAGCTATTCCGGCTCGCCGGCGGTGCCGGCTGGGGCCACAACGGTTGCAGGGCTCGCTGGTGATATCAGATTGAACCCAAGCGTTGATTCCGCGCAAGGCGGCCTTCCATCACGGCTCCGCGATGGCGGCATCAACGGGGCAGCTTACGTGTACAACAGTTCAGCGGCGGCGGGCTTCTCGGGCCGCCTGGCAGCCCTGATCGACGGGCTTGGCGCAACCCGGGCCTTTGACTCCGCCACGCAATTAACCGGGCAATACAGTATCATGTCGCTGGGAACGGCGTCTTCCGGCTGGCTGGAGGCTGCAAGGTCTCAAGCTTCGTCGGCCTCCGATTTGCAGTCAACGATGAAAGCAAGGTCAACGGACGCCCTGCAACGGATCAATGGCGTTAATATCGATGACGAGATGACTGTCATGCTTGAGCTGGAGCGCTCATACCAGGCCTCGGCAAGGATCATTGCTACGGTTGACAAGATGATAGACGCCCTCCTGCAGGCGACTGGATAACTTGATGTCGATCTCAACCCTTTCCATTCTCAATGCGCCAAAATTGTCTGTCCATGAATCCCAGCGGCAACTGCTGGATGCCCAGAAGGAATTATCAATTGGCCGGCACGCAGATGTTGGTCTGCAACTGGGTGGCAAGACGGCAGACGCCATAGCTTTGCGGAACGGGTTTGACCGCAACAGTTCACTCATCGACATGAACGGCCTGGCGGCCACGGAACTTGATATCACGCAGAGCGCGCTCACTTCGCTGATTGATCTTGCCCACACGTTTTCGGCGACATTGATCGGGGCCCGAAACGCACAGAGCGGCCAGGATGTTGTAAAGACTGCCGCTAAGTCCGCCTTGGAAAGCCTCAACTCAATCCTCAATCAGACCCATGCGGGCAAGTTTATCTTCGCCGGGATAAATTCCGATGTGGCGCCGCTGTCCGATTACTTCTCGACACCGGCGTCAGCGGGAAAATCTGCTGTTGATGCGGCGTTTCTGGCAGAGTTTGGCGTGGCCCAGAACAGCGCGGGTGCGGGCTCGATTACCGCCAGCCAGATGGATACGTTTCTGAACGGGAACTACGCCGCTCTTTTTGGCGCTGGCGCATGGTCAACAACATTCTCGTTTGCCTCGGACCAGAACCGTATTGCACGAATTGATTCGGACTATAGCGTGGAGGTTTCCACCAGCGCGAATGAAGCCGCTTTCCGTGACCTTACAATGGCAATCACCATGGCTTTTGATCTCGGCTCCGGGTCGCTCAACCAGGCGGCCTTCGAGAAGATAGTGGATAAGGCTGTCATTGTTTCAACCAAGGCGGCTCAGGAGACGGGGCTCATTGCGGGTCGCCTGGGCACGGCGGAAAAGGTAATTGCCGATTCAACCCAACGGTTGAAACAGCGCAATGAAATATTAAACCGCGAGATCGTTTCCCTTGAGGGGGTGGATCAATACGAAGTTTCAACGCGGATAACTCTGCTGACAACCCAACTTGAGGCTTCCTATTCGATTACCGCCCGCATCAGCCGCCTGAACCTGATGAACTACCTGTAGTTAAGAAAACAAATGGCTTGAGCAAGGACAATTATGCACCGCGCACTCTACACCGAAATACTTGAAGATGCCCCGGCCGATGCGCGCGACAGAGAGCGCCAGGCTATCGAGAGGTCGATTGAACTCCTGAATGCCGCCAAGAAAAAAGGGGTGACCTCGCGCGAAGCCAATGAGGCTTTGCACTATCTGGACAGGCTTTGGAGCCTCCTTTTGGATGATCTAGCAAACGCAGAAAACCGCTTGCCCAAAGAGCTTCGCGCCAGTTTGATTTCAATTGGAATATGGATTCTGCGCGAGATTGAAGACCTGAGGAACCAGCGAACCAGCAGCTTCAACGGGCTGATCGATATCTCAGAGATCATTTGCAAGGGACTTGGTCGGAGCGCGTAATGCAGATACATCTAAAAAAAGGCGAGAAACTCTACGTCAACGGTGCGGTCATCAGGGCCGACCAACGTTGTTCACTGGAATTCCTCAACAACGTGACGTTCCTCCTGGAAAATCACGTCATGCAGGCAGACAAGGCGGATACGCCTCTCAAGCAGATTTATTTTGTCGTGCAAACGATGCTGATTGATCCTGACAACGCGCAGATCACACGGGAGCTCTATTGGCATCTGTCGGCTTGCCTGCAGGGTACACTGGATAACGCCGAACTGAAAAAGGGTCTCGTCGACTCGGACAGTTGCATAAAGAGCCAGCGCCATTTTGATGCCCTCAAAACGCTCAGGGGGCTTTTCAGGATCGAAGAAAAGCTGCTTTCGGCAAAACCAGCCGACAACCAAGAAATTGATATCCAGAAGGAAGTCGCGTGATGGACATAGCATCTGTTGGCAGCGCAGCATCGGCAACGACCACGGGCACCAGTGATGCCGAAAAGGCCAAACTGAATTATGATTCATTTCTGCGGCTGCTGGTCGCGGAAATGAAAAACCAGGATCCTACCGAACCAAAGGATACATCGCAGTATCTGTCGCAACTTGCGTCGTTCTCGGCGGTGGAACAGGGGGTCAATACCAACAAGAAACTGGATTCCCTCATGACTGCGATGCAGCTTTCCCAGGCCGATTCACTTATTGGCCGCGCACTCAGCGGATCCGATGGCTTGCCTCTTGGCACCATCAAGGCACTCGAGATAGGCAAAACGGTTTCAACGGCTGTTCTAGAAGGCGGCGAGCGCGTTGTGCTGGACGCCGGCGTGACGATTGGATGAGTCATGAATGAAGTTGATGCGCTGGAGTTGGTGCAAGCCGCCATCTGGACCATAATCATCGCATCGGGGCCGGCGGTGGGCCTGGCCATGGTTCTGGGGGTCGCAATCGCTCTCCTGCAGGCGGTCACCCAAATCCAGGAAGTTACACTCACGTTTGTGCCGAAAATACTGGCGGTTTTCGCCGGCATGCTGCTGACGGCGCCATTTGTCGCCTCGCAAATCTACACATTTACCGAATTGATCTTTCAGAGGATTGCACAGGGATTCTGAGAAAAGCACCGCACTAGTCAACTTCGGACAAGCACCGTCTGCGATGAATTTACGGATCGGGAAAGGTGACTAATGACCACTCTGGCAATTCGCGAAGCAAATCTGCGGCAGTTGAAGACCGGGCGAGATTTCGGGTTCGCCATCTGCATCGTCATCATTCTTACCGCCTTTTTCCTGCCGATTCCCTCCTTCCTGATCGACGTCGGCCTGGCATTCTCCATCGCCCTCTCGGTGCTCATCCTGATGGTCGCCCTTTGGATTGCCAAACCCCTTGATTTTTCCGCGTTTCCCACAGTTCTCCTTCTGGCGACCCTGCTCAGGCTGGCGCTGAATGTGGCGACCACGCGCTTGATCCTTTCTGACGGCCACGAGGGCTATAACGCGGCGGGACACGTGGTTGGCGCCTTCTCACGCTTTGTCATGAGCGGCGATTTTGTGATTGGCGTCATTGTTTTCGTGATCCTTCTTACGGTTAACTTTCTGGTCATCACAAAGGGCTCCACGCGCATTGCCGAAGTGGGCGCCCGGTTTACCCTCGATGCCATTCCTGGCAAGCAGATGGCCATTGATGCCGATCTGTCAGCCGGGCTAATTGACGAAAGCGAAGCCCGGCGACGGCGCCTGGAACTGGAGCAGGAAAGCGCGTTCTTTGGCGCGATGGACGGGGCCTCGAAATTTGTCCGGGGCGACGCAATTGCCGGCCTGATCATTACCGCGGTCAACGTATTTGGCGGAATCGTCATCGGTGTAACACGTCATGGCCTGACCTTCAGCGGGGCAGCTGACGTCTATACAAAGCTCTCCATTGGCGATGGCCTGGTATCGCAGATTCCCGCCCTTATCGTGTCCCTCGCGGCGGGACTTTTGGTCTCGAAGGGCGGAAACAAGGGTTCCGCGCAGGAAGCCATCGTAAGCCAGCTCGGTGCATATCCGCGCGCCCTTGTCGTGGCAGCCGCGCTCATGGGCGTCATGGCAATCATGCCCGGCCTCCCTTTCATTCCTTTTGCTTGCCTCTCGGCAGCCATGGCACTGGCGGCTTACACCATTCCAAAAAAACGCAACATGGATCAGCAGATCCTGGATAACGAAAAGCGCGAAGTCGAGATCAGGAAGCAGGAAGAGGACCGGAATTCGGTCAAGGAAATCCTCCGGACCAGCGAGATAGAGCTTTGCCTGGGCAAGCAGCTGGCGACCACGATGCTGGTTGCACATGGCGAACTGGCGCACCGGGTTTCCAAAATGCGCCGGAAATTTGCCCAGCAGTACGGGTTTGTCGTGCCGGAGATCCAACTCAGCGATGATTTCACCATTCCGCCCAAGTCCTATAAAATCAAGATTCACGGAACTGCCATCGCCTCCTTTGAACTCCGGATAGGCGAGGTGATGGTCATTCCGGGCGAACTCGGAAATCCGGATCTGCCATTTGATGAAGCGCGCGAACCGGCCTTTGGAATGGACTCGGTGTGGGTGCAAGAGGTCTTTGCGAGTGAACTGAAGCGTGCCGGCTACAGCCCCATCGACGGCATGTCCATCCTGCTTACGCATCTGAGCGAACTCATCCGAAACAATCTGTCGCATCTCCTATCCTACAAGGACATGCGCGCGCTGATGGATCGACTGGAACCCGAATACAAGAAATTGCTCGACGAAACCTGCCCGTCACTCATTTCATTCTCCGGCTTCCAGGCCATCCTCAAGCTTCTGCTCGCCGAAAGAGTATCGATCCGGAACATTCACCTCATCCTGGAGGCCGTGGCGGAGATAGCGCCCCATGCCCGCAAGCCCGAGGCCATCGTCGAACACGTGCGGATGCGTATCTCACAGCAAATTTGCGGGGACCTTTCACAGGATGGCAACCTCAAGGTCATCCGGCTGGGCAGCCGCTGGGACCTGGCGTTCCATCAGAGTCTCAAGCGCGACAACAAGGGTGAGATCATTGAATTTGATATTGATCCGCGCCTCATTGAGCAGTTTGCACAGGATGCTACCAAGGCGCTCAAGCCACATATGGACAAGGACATTCGCATGGCCCTGGTGACAGCACCGGAGGCGAGGCCTTACGTTCGCATGATCATTGACCGGCTTTTCCCAAACTTGCCTGTGCTTTCACATATTGAGATCGCGCGCGGCGTTCAGGTCGACCCGCTTGGCGTCATTTCATGATCCCAGCTGTCTCCGAGGCCGTGTTCGTGGGTGTGCTTATCCTCTGCCGTGTCGGAAGCTGCATGATGCTGCTGCCTGGCTTCGGCAGCCAAAGAATTCCCATGCAATTCAGGGCGCTTCTGGCGGTGGCGATTTCGCTCACTCTGTTGCCTATGCTTTATGACCTTGGCGTCGAAGCAGCCCGGCTGGCGGGCGAACCTGGCAGACCTCTCCTCTTGGGAGGCGAGATACTGAACGGCCTGACCATCGGTTTGCTGGCGCGGTTTTTCATGGTCGCCCTGTCATTTTCAGCCACAATTCTCACCAACACCATTGGTCTTGCCCCCACGCCAGGCGTGCCCATAGATGATACCGAGCCTGCGCCGCCGCTGGTGAATCTGATCAGCCTCACCGCGACAATGTTGATTTTTGCCGCCAACCTCCACCACGAGCTCATTCGCTCCCTGATCGCCTCTTATGGCGCCCTGAAGATCTCCAGTCCAATAGACATGGGATGGTATCTTGATCAGGTTTTGGAAAGGCTGGGGCAAACCACGGCGCTGGCCCTGCGGCTTTGTGGCCCTTTCATTGTCTATGCGATCATCGTGAATCTTGCGATCGGCTTTGCCAACAAGTTTACACCGCAAATCTCGGTCTATTTCGTCATGACAGGCGTGGTTGCGGCGGGTGGATTTTTCCTGATCTATCTCACAATTGACGACTGGTTTGGCCTCTTCCTGCAGGAATTCTCGGCCTGGCTGAAGTGAGGGGGTGCTGATGCCGGAGCGGTTGAAAAGATTGAACAGGCTGCGCGAATCCTGGGCCCAACGCAAAAAATCGACCGAGTACCGGATTGCCGCCATTGCAGCGGAAATTTCCCGCATCAGCGTGGAAGCGGAGCATCTGGCCAGAGGCGTGGACAAGGGAACCGGTCCTTTGAGCCTGTTTCCCGACCTTTCAACGCGGCGGCTGCTGGTAATCAATGACGAGAAGAAGAAGCTGGCAGCCAAGATGGACTCGGCAAAAGAAGCCCACCGCCACGACGCGCTGAATTTGCGGCGCTGCGAGATTTTTCAGGAGAGACACAGGCTTGTTCTGAGACAAAAAGATGAGGCTGCCTCGCTGGAGTCTACAATTGAGGTGTTTCTCCAGCGCAGGTTCTGAATTCCGGTAAGCTTGCCACAAGCGATTGCTGGGAACATAGCCCGAGGTGAATTCTGAGGTATCTCCCTATGGCCATCTCGATCGTGTCTGACCTCGTCCTGGATGTCGTCAAGGCAGCCGATCCCGAGCGCGTGAGAATTGCGCAGGCGGGATTGCAACGGGGGCGACCAGCCACAAACCCCGCCACGGAATTTGCCGATGCCGAGAATGCGGTCAGGCGCAGTCCGGGAATCGGGCGCCTTCTGGCAACGGACATTGTGGGGGACGTTGTGAATGCTGCCAACCCTTCAAAACTGAGGGACAGTGTTGCCAAGCTTGGCGGTAGCTCCGGCCCCGCGGGCGTGGAATTGGCAGGTTTGGAGTTGAATACCAGTGGTCCGGCAGCGGATGCAACAACGGAATCCGCGCGGGCCATCACCCCAAAGGAAAAGGCCTATCAGCAGTTCGAAGCCTCGGTCTTGCGAAATTTCGTCGAGGAAATGCTGCCGAAATCAAGCGAGAGTGTCTATGGCGAGGGAACCGCCGGAAATATCTGGCGCTCGATGCAAGCCGATTTCATGAGTCAGGAGCTGGCAAAATCGGGCGGCATCGGCATTGCCTCCACCCTGGCGAGGTCGGATGAGTCAAAGGCCAGCGCCCAGCCCGACTTAACCCTCAATGAAATCGCCCCGAATGCGGATCGCACGCGTGGTTCGATCACCAGCGCAAGTGAATGGCCATATTTCAGCCGGTCGAAAATCGGAGTGCTTGAATCATGATAGACCTGAATCTGGAAATATCCATTCTTCAGTCGAGGACCGCCTTACCCAGCATTAATCAGTTGCGCGATGTCATTGGCCGCCTCGCCGCTTCGATCGTGGAAGAAAACCACATTCTCTCGGAGCACCGGGAAATGTCGCTGGATCCGCTGATCTACAAGAAGAGCCAACTTTTGCTTGAGCTGATGCGGGCGCAGAAAAGCTGCAGTCCGGATTTCATCAGACTTAATCTTGAAACCGAGATACGCCAACTCAAGTCTCTCATGGACGCCAACCAGCAGTTGCTCTCCGTCCATCTCGCGGCGGCACGGGAAGTGTCCAACACCATCCTTGATGTGCTGCGCCACAATGAGTCCGATGGCACATACGCGGGAACAGCCCATATGGGCCGTGGCATCCAGTGATCAAGACCCTGCTGATCGGCCTCTGGGTCTGCATAGTGGCTCTGGGTTCAAGCTATTTCTTTGTCCAGATGAACAACAGCAGTTCGGCCCATGCTCCTTCCGAAGAAGAAGTTGAAGTCGTTGAGTTCATCAAAACCGATATGGTGAGCGTTCCCGTCATTCGAGGCGGCAAGGTCCAAGGCTACCTCGTGGCGCAGCTGTCCTTTGCAGTGAACAAGGCTGAAACAGCGAAACTTCCATTCGAACCTGCGCCCTATCTTGTCGATGTTGCCTACCGGGCCCTATATGAAAATTCGATAGTCGATTTCTCGCGACTGCAACCGCAGGACCTCACGTTGCTGGCCAGAAAAATCTCGGAGGGGGCCAATGCAAAGTTGGGAGGCGAGGTTGTAAAGGACGTCCTGATGAATGAAATCAACTATGTGCCGCGCGATGAAGTGCGCACCAACTGGGTCAGGAAAAAATAGCAAGGCCGTTGAAACCCCTGTCAGCCGTCTCGGCCTTTGGCGAAAGCCAGCGGGCCGAGCTCATGGCCAGGATTGTGAGCAAGACTGCAAGCGGCACATCCGGCCCCGTTCGGGGTGAACTGCTCTCCGCCCTTCTCAGCGATACCGCAAATCTCACACAGTTTATCAGGTATTCCGGATTATCCGAGGAGGCGGGTGCCACCTTGCTGCGCGATGCCATGGGTGAAACCGCAAAGGCCGTGCAATTTTCGGCCCGGTCAATGGGAGGGATCGCCGATATGCTCTCCGGGGTCCGACCAACAGCGACAGGAGTTGACGCTTCCTATGGGGCCACCGCTAGTTTCGGTGAAACCGGGTCAGAACCTTTGCATCTGACCGAGAACTCAATAGGTGGGAAGTCGGCAGGCATTCAATTTACGCCATTCTCGCCGGGCCAGGCTGACTTCGACCGGACTATTGACAATATTGGGCCAGGTTCAGACAGTGGCGAAAATTCGGAGCTGGCATTCCATTTTATCGGCATTCCGCCCCAAAAGCCTGATTGGGAAGGCGTTCAACTGGCCCGGACGGGACTCTACCTGATCCTGGCCGGACTGGCGGGTGCGATCATGCTGGGAACAATTGTGTTTGTGAATTGACTTGGAACTGGTGCCGCTTCGGTGAGGCACACACGTGAGCAAGTTCATTGAAATGCCATGTGTGGCAGCCGACGTGCAACCGAACGCAGAGATTAGTGAAATCCCAAGTCAATGTTCCGCGCCGAGGCGGTTCGTGGAAAGAGGTTGTACATGATACTCAAGGTCCGGCCATATCTGCTCAGGCCCCGACTTTGTAAACATACCAAACTGGCTTGAGGCCGTTGATAAAGGCCTGCTTTTCCGTGCGGGACTTAGCCTTCGTTTCAGCCTTGCGCAGGCCACCTGACTGGTTCACCTCAATGAAGCCAGAACCTTTGTTCCCTTCGGACTTCATATGAGTCGCCCCGCAATTCCAGCCAGAGAGTATCCATGGCCTTAGCGTGGCATGTCCATATGGCGTAGCGGTGGTCATAGTGCTGACACATGGCTGTATCCGAATGGCCATCCCGACCGGGAGTGAGTAACCCGGCACTTTGTTTTTTGCCGAAGGTTCATCGGAGTATTGCTGATTCACAAATGTGATGCGGGAGCGCTAAGGCTCTTCCATGTTGTTTCTTTTTGCCCAGTCGATTGGGAAAAGGGCATAAAAATACTCGCACCGTCTTCCTGTCATGTCATAGTCAAGGGTAACTCCTTCGGGCAGCCATACGATATCCCCGGGGCGGCATTCTAGTTCGCCAGCGCTGGTGCGCACGATCATCGAGCCCTTGTGGATAAACAGGATTTCGTCATAGAGCGTGGTCCAGTGAATGCAGACATCCTCTCCGATCTCCATGCCGCCGCCCATCTGCTTGCTGATGCTGGTGGTAATGGTCCGGGCGGTCTGCGTCACGCCTGATGGTGTAACGCAGTCCTTGAAGGGAAGTTCGGCGCGCTTGAACAGTCTGGCTTCGGGCATGATTACCTCCTCGGGCTGATGATGGTAGATGTGGTGATGCCACCCGGGGCCATGGCGGCCAAGGCGCGGACCAAGGGGCCGGGAACGCGGTTTTCCTGTTCGAGCCGGTCTTTGCGGCGGATCGCGTGACGCAACATATGGGCGCCGATGTATCGAATGGGTTCTGGTGGAAGCCAGCGCTCGGGCGGTCGCACTAGTCCACAAGATGACCACTCATCTTTTTTGTCAAGGGCAAGGCTTGCAAGAATTCTGGCTGTCACCGGGGTTGTCGCCACGCCATTTCCGGAAAAGCCAAATCCATAAAATATATTTGGTGAACCCGGCAGGGGACCAAAAAGCGGCAGGCCGCTGCGCGTACGATCGATCGGCCCGCACCAGCTATCGGCAAAAGGCAAATCGGCGAAAGCCGGGAAGCCGCGACTGACGCAACTCCGGATGTCGGCTTCACGTATGGAGCGCCCTTCAAACCGGTTGGTGCCGAGACCGCCAAATCCGATGATGCCGCCGGTGATACCGGGTTGAAATCGGTGATCAGCTGTGGTTCTGAATCCGGTCACGAAGGTTTGGCTGTCTCCCATCAGGGGACGCCGCAGGTAACCCATTTTTTCCAGGAGCTCGGGGACAGGCTCGGTTACGGAATCATCGCTGGCAATCACCAGGATTGAGGGGCGAAGCTCGGGCACCGACGTTGACCACGCATTGAGCGTAAGGATGCAAACCGGTGACCGCATGGTTCCTTTTGCCGTGCGAACAATCGCCGGATTTTGCCGCTCGAGCTTCAGCATTCTCGAATTCTCGAAAATGCGAACGCCCTTGGCTAAAGCCACGCGGCGCAGGCCGCGCACCAGTTTGCCGGGATGAAGCGTTGCGGCCGTGGGATCATGAATGCCTGCAAGGAAACGGTCGGTGCCGCAAAGCGCACTGATCTCCGGCCCTGTCACACGCTTAAAAGGATGCAGCCCAATCGCCTCCAGGTTCTGCAGAATCCCATTCCAAGATCCCACATGTTTTTCGCAGGTGGCGCCCCAAATCCAGCCGTCGGGGCGGAACTCCGCATCAATTCCATGGGCCTTGCAGAAGCGTTCGATGTTTCCCGCGGATGCGGCAAAGGCGTGGCCAAGGGCGATGGCGCCTGCCTCACCGCAGAAGGCTCTCAATGCCGCAAACTTGGCCCACTGAGACAACACCATGCCAGAGTTCCGCCCTGACGCCCCGCCGCCGCAGATATCGGCTTCAACAATTGCCACATCGCAGGAAGGATCACGTTCCTTGAGGTCAAGCGCGGTCCACAGGCCGGCGAGGCCGCCGCCCACGATGCAAATGTCAGCAGTTAGGTTTCCTGCGAGAACGGGCGCGTCCACCTCGCCAGGCTGGATCGCCTGACGCAGCCAGAGGCATCGGCCGTCTCTACGCGTTGGTGTCGTCATTGAGATACTCTCTTGCCTTTTCTACCATTGCCTCGGAAAGCGTGAGGGACGCACGCTTACTGAGATCGAAATGAACCACCACGTGATCGCTGGTTGCGCGCAAGGCGCCGTCTTCCAGATCAACCAGTTCATGGCGAAAGCCAAGCGACGAGCGGCCGACACGGGTCATTGCTGTGGATATAACCAGCAGATCGCCCGCCAGGATTTCCCGGCGGTATTCGATGGTCTGCTTTGCGTCTACCCAGCCGCGCTGGCTTTCCTTGAAGTGCCGTGGCCCGCCCATTAGCGCCAGATAGTGGAACGTCGCGCCATCGAACAGTGCGCAATAGTGCTGCGTGTTCATGTGACCCATAGAATCGCACACCCATGGATAAGCTACGCCACGAAAAGTTTCGACCGTCTTCAAGGAGCGTTTGGGGCCGGCGTCAGTCATTGTCAGAAAGCCACACGGTCACCACCCTTCAACTTCAGCATTTTGCGGGCCTCTTGCGGGGTAGCCACTTCGAGCGATAATTCATTGATGATGCGTCTGATTTTGGCAACCTGCTCGGCATTGCTCTTGGCGAGAGTGCCGGCCCCCAGATAGATGCTGTCCTCAAGCCCCACGCGTACATTGCCGCCCATGGTGGCGCCAATAGTAATCAAGTTCATCTGGTGGCGTCCTGCTGCCAGGATCGACCATTGATAGTCAGTGCCAAACAGCCGGTCGGCGGTGCGACGCATGTGCATGAGATCTTCCGGATGGGCGCCGATGCCGCCCATGACGCCGAAGATCGTCTGCACGAAGACGGGCGGCTCCAGCAATTTGCGGTCCAGATAATGGGCCAGGGTATAAAGGTGGCCCACATCGTAGCACTCACATTCAAAACGCGTGCCGCAGCCCTTGCCGAGCCGCTCAATGAAGGACTCAATCTGCCCGAAGGTATTGGAGACGATGGTATCACGGGTTTTTTCGATATAGGGTTTTTCCCAATCGAATTTCCACTCCTTGATCTTTGCGCCGGCTTGAAAAATTCCGAAGTTCATGGATCCCATGTTGAGCGAACAGAGCTCTGGCTGGGCAAGAAGCGGCGCAGCAAGCCGGTCCTCTATGCTCATGCCCAACGAACCACCGGTGGTGATGTTGATGACGGCATCGCTGTTCTGCTTGATGCGCGGCAGGAACTGCATGAACACTGCCGGGTCGGGTGTTGGACGGCCGGTTTCGGGATCGCGGGCATGCAAATGAATGACCGAAGCTCCGGCTTCGGCAGCGGCAATTGATTCACGGGCGATTTCGTCGGGCGTGATCGGCAGATAGGGCGTCATACTGGGGGTGTGCACCGAACCGGTAACCGCGCATGTGATGATCACCTTTCTGGCTTTCGATTTTGGTGCCGGAACCGTTTCTTCAGCCATCGCGCCCTCCCGTTTCACGTTTGTTTGACAAGCCCTCAAAGTTAAGTCTAACATCACAGAGCTTGTGATCACAAGCTAACAGCAGTTGATAAACTGTCAATGGCGGCGAAGAGACAGCCTCTTTGCGAACCAAATGAGGGAGAGTGGAATGAAGGTATTGTCCTATCTAAAACCGTTATTGCTCGGCGCTGGCATTGCCATGTTCGCCGCAGGCAGCGCGTGCGCCCAGGAACAGGTTGTGGTCGTCGGCTGGGGTGGTGTCTGGCAGGATGCTTACCGCAAGGCGCTCTTCGAGCCATTCATGAAAGAAACCGGAATCAAGATCATCGAAGAAGAATTCGGCGGTGAATATGCGAAGATCACCAGCCAGGTGGAAGCAGGCAAGATCACCTGGGATGTAGTTCCATTCGAAAGTCCCCAGGTGATCCAGGGCTGCGACGAAGGCATCTTCGAAAAACTTGACTGGGACGCATTGGGTGGCCGCGACAAGCAGATCGACTATGCGGCCCATGATTGCGGCATTGCTTCGGATATCTGGGCAACGGTGATGGCCTACGACGGCGACAAGATAAAGGATGGACCGAAGAGCTGGGCCGAGTTCTGGGATGTCGCCAAATGGCCGGGCAAACGCGGCGGTTACAAGGACGCGCGCATCATGATCGAAATCGCGCTCATGGCCGATGGCGTGAAAAAGGAAGAAATCTATGACGTGCTCCGTTCGCCGGAAGGTTTCGACCGGGCCTTCAAGAAGCTTGATGAGTTGAAGCCGCATATTCTCTGGTCGGAGAGCGGTGCTGACGGCATGCAGCGTTTGCTTGCCGGCGACGTAGTCATGAACATCAATTTCAATGCCCGCGTCACGGGTGCAGCAAAGGAAAACAAGCGCAATCTTGTCATCGGCTGGAGCTCCGGCTTCTGGGTCGGCACTGACTACTGGGTGAAAATCGCCAATGGTCCAAATCCAGCAGCAGCCCAGAAACTGCTTGCTTTCTATTCCAAGCCCGAAACGCAGGCGGAGCTTGTAAAGCACCTCACTTATGGTGTTCCCACGCTCGCCGCCTATGACCTGATGTCCCAGGAGATCAGGGACTCACTGCCGACCGCACCAGACAAGGCCGCGGCAGCAGCCGTCTACAGTGACGAGTACTGGGTCGACCAGCAGGCAAAGGCGACTGAACGCTTCAATACCTGGGTTGCTCAGTAAAAATCAGCAATATGGCGGGCGTCCTTCATGGCTGCCCGCCGTTTGCACCGCCCGCCTTACGATGGAGCATCCATGATACATTCAGCCTTGGCGCCAACTTTGCGAAACGAGCAGCTGTCCTCCGTTTTGCGCGATGCGGAGGCGCGTTACGTGGCAGCCAATCCTCGCAGCGCAAAACTCAGCGGAGAAGCCCAAGGGCATTTGCCCGGTGGAAATACGCGCACCACGGTGCATTTCTCACCATTTCCCCTCTACATCGCCAAGGGTGAGGGAAGCCGGCTCACCGACGTTGACGGCCACAGTTATATCGACTTCATCAATGAGTATACCGCCGGAGTCTTCGGCCATTCCAACGCCCTCATTGCCGAGACAATTTCGCGGACAATCGCGCAAGGCCTGAACTTCGGTGCGCCAACTGAGCATGAAGTGAAACTTTCAGCGGAATTGCGAAAGCGTTTCCCCGCTATGGAGCTTTTGCGGTTCTGCAATTCCGGCACCGAGGCAAACCTTCTTGCCATGGCCACTGCTAGGGCGGTCTCCCGCAAAGATACTATCATGATCTTCAACGGTGCCTATCACGGCAGTGTCTTCTATTTCAGCCATGGGCCCTCGCCGCTCAATATGCCATTCCCGGTTATCACGTCCACCTTCAATGATCCGGAAAAGGCGGCCTCCGACATTGCAAAGCATGGTGGCAAACTTGCAGCGGTGATTGTTGAGCCCATGCAAGGCGGAGCTGGCGCGCTGCCTGCCACACCTGCCTTTATCGCAGCGCTACGCGATGCAACTGAACGGCATGGGGTGCTTCTGATTTTCGATGAAGTCATGACTTCTCGGGTTCATTTCGGTGGGTTGCAGGCTTATTTCGGCGTAAAGCCAGACTTGGTCACACTTGGCAAGTATATTGCGGGGGGGCTCACCATTGGCGCGTTTGGCGGGCGGGCCGACATCATGCGGCGGTTCGATCCGTCAAAGCCCGGATCATTTCCCCATGGCGGCACCTTCAACAACAATGTGGTGGCCATGTTCACAGGATACGTGGCATTGAGCAGAATTCTCACCCGCGAGACAACTGACCAGATGAACGCACTGGGCGACCGCCTGCGCGCAGAGCTTAATGACCTTGCATCGAAACATGCGGTGCCCATGGTCGCGACCGGATTTGGGTCGATCTTCGGCATTCATTTCCACGAGGGAAAGATTCGCAATATCGATGATCTCGATCAGGGTGAAGCGGGGCGCGAGGCGGAAGTGGCCGATCTCAAGAAGCTGTTCCACCTCGATATGATTGACTGTGGTATCTATATTTCCCGCCGCATCATGGGAAACCTTTCAGTCGAAACGACCCAGGCGGAAACTGACAAGCTGTTGGCGGCAGTGGACGAGTTCCTGGCAAGCCGGAAAAATCTGCTAAAAGCCGTGTTTAACCGATGACAGCGCTAAAGCGCCGCACTGATGATTTCCGCGGCATCCACGATGTCGCCCACGATTGCTTCCCGAACCTGGGCCGGTTTTCCGGATTTGATCGCCTGAATGGCGCGATGGTGCTGCACATAGACTGGATGCTTCTGTGCGGCGAAAACGCGCTGCTGCAAGTGCAGCAGGGGGCCGGCCTGAAGCCACAGCGATTCAATCATCTTCACCAGCGTGGGCATCTTCGAGGCGGTATAAAGCGTGAAGTGGAACTCGCGGTTCCACGCCAGGGTGTCCGCATGGCTGACTGCGGTTCTGGCCTCCATCAGGCCCGTCAAATGAGCCATGTGAGTCAGCATTTTTGGGGTCACGTGGCGCGCCCCTTCCTCAGCGGCCAGGCCTTCGAGCGAGGTGCGGATGCGGGTAATCTCGTTGAAGCGTTCGCGGGTGAACACCGGGAGGGAGACACTGCGGTTTGGCAGAAGAGTCAGCACGTGCTCGGCAACCAGCCGGCGCAGCGCTTCGCGCACCGGCATCACGCTGATGCCAAAGGAGCTGGCGAGCGAGCGGATCGTCATGGTGGAGCCAGGGGCAATCTTTCCCGACATCAACGCCTGCTTGAGCTGCTCGTAGACTTCTTCGTTCAGCGTGCTACGGCTGAGCTTTGGAACATCAAAACCCGACTCGGATTCATCAGAAGCATGCCGAATTTCGCGCGATAATACTGACATTTATTGATTTGCCCGTCCGTTAGCTGACTTGTGGTAATGAAGCTTAGCTGCTTGTAATGAGTGATCACAAAAAACGCAAATGCAATCTGAAAGAGCAAATTCTGGAGACGAAAACCCCGCCGTGGCCCACAGCGATGTTTTCGACGTCCGCAAATCCGTTCGCCGTTCGCAGCGCCTGAGCGCGCTCCGCAATTCGGCTCTCGTCCTTCCCCTGATCGCCCTTCTCCTATTTGCCTTTATCGTGCCCATCCTGCTGTTCATGTACCGGTCGGTTGACAACGGCTTGCTGCACCGCAGCTTCCCCCAGACCAATGCAGCGCTTGAGAACTGGGTTGCGCCAGCCAAAGTTCCCGAGGGGGCCCATGCGGCGCTGGTGGCTGACTTGAAGGCAATTCCCGGGTCCAGCGAATTGGCCGTCGTTGCGCGTAACCTCAATAATTTTGAGGAGGGTTTCCGCAGCCTGCTCATGAAAACCGCAAACCGGATCCCCGATGATACGCCTCCATCCTGGAAGAATGCACTCGTAGAAATCGACAAGCGTTGGCTCGCCACAGACTATTGGGCAGTTCTCAAATATCAAACTGGGCCGCTCACTACTGCGTTTGTGCTGGCAGCCGGCGACTTGAAACAGGATAGCGATGGCCAAATCATTCGGCAGCCACCGGAACAGCGTCTTTACATTCCGCTTCTGCTCAGAACCTTTGAAATCAGTTTCACTGTTGCCGTCATTTGCCTGCTGCTTGGTTATCCCACTGCCTATGTGCTGACGCGGCTCTCGCCATTCGCCGCCGGAATACTGATGATCGCCGTCTTGCTGCCATTCTGGACATCTCTCCTGGTGCGGACGACGGCCTGGATCATCATCCTGCAGGGGAACGGCCCGCTAAATGGCTTGCTGCAGTTCGCAGGCGTCATCCAGCAGCCGCTGGAACTGATATTCAACCGCTTCGGAACGCTTGTGGCGATGTCCCATGTGCTTTTGCCCTACATGATCCTTCCGCTTTACAGTGTGATGAAGTCAGTCCCCGAGAGTCACATGCGCGCCGCGCATTCATTGGGAGCAAACCAGCGCATAGCCTTCCTGCGGGTATACCTGCCGCAGACCATGCCGGGCATCGGTGCTGGGCTCATGTTCGTTTTCATATTGGCGCTCGGCTATTACATCACGCCAGCGCTGGTCGGCGGGCCACGCGACCAGATGATCAGTTACATGATTACCTATCATGTCAACGAAGTGGTCAACTGGGGCATGGCATCAGCACTTGGCCTGATGCTGCTTGTCACAACGATCATCCTGCTCGTCATTTTTAGCCGACTAGTCAAATTAAAGCACTTCATGCGGTAACCCATGGCCCTGCCACACCACGCAACTCCCGAAGACCGCTTTTGGCACTATTCGTCCCGTGGTATTTGCTTTGCCGTTCTGGCCTTCCTCGTTCTGCCCATCCTGATAATCATTCCAATGTCGTTCACAGCCGGCAATCTACTCGTCTTTCCCCTGCCGGGACTGTCGTTGCGATGGTATCAAAGCATCATTAGCGGTGATGCATGGATTGATGCCGCGAAAAACAGTCTTTTCATTGGTTTGGCTTCCACAACGCTTTCGATGGTCCTCGGGACCCTCGCTGCAAGCGGGTTATCCCGCATGAATTTTGCTCTGAAGCCTGCGATTATCGGCCTCATACTTTCGCCTTTGCTCATCCCCATAGTGATCACCGCCGTTGGCATGTATTTCCATTTCGCCGATATTGGCTTGAGCGGCACCTATTGGGGGCTCATCCTGGCCCATACAGTTCTTGCAGTTCCGTTCGTCGTCATCACGGTTCTGGCTTCGCTCGAAGGCTTTGACAACAATCTTCTGCGCGCAGCGGCTACACTTGGCGCACCGCCTCTGAAGGCCTTTCGACGAGTGACACTACCGATTATTTTTCCAGGCATTGCCTCGGGCGGTCTGTTCGCTTTCGTCACATCTTTCGACGAAATCGTTGTGACCCTGTTCCTGGCGGCGCCAACGCAGCGGACATTGCCCCGGCAAATATTCAGTGGAGTGAGAGAATACGTTAGCCCGGGCATCGCCGCGGTGGCAACGCTGCTCATAGTTTTGTCAGCTCTGCTCCTTTTGACCGTGCAATTGCTCGAAAGACGAGGGAGGCGGTTGCGCGGGGGCGGCATTGTTCGCCACTAATGGAATGAATGTACGATGACTTCCCCAAGCATTTTCTAGAGTTTACCTGCGACCCATAAATTCGTAACATTGCCCCCTGCCAGACTCGTGCCAGCAATGCCACCGCCAACAATCACTACTTCTGCGTGCGATGGAAACCCGATCGAAATGCTCAATGCA
The DNA here is from genome assembly GCA_016792825.1 of Hyphomicrobiales bacterium. Taxonomy (GTDB): domain Bacteria; phylum Pseudomonadota; class Alphaproteobacteria; order Rhizobiales; family Aestuariivirgaceae; genus Aestuariivirga. The sequence goes on along the minus strand of JAEUMI010000023.1, from coordinate 6,184 downwards.
TTTTTACCTGTCCGGATGCCTTCCGCGCCAACGCATTGATGACCTTTTCGGAGGTGATCGGTAGCTCAAAGATCCGGACGCCGATCGCATCCGCAACGGCATTCGCGATCGAAGCTGCAACAGGCGCGAAGGCAGGCTCTCCCATTCCCTTTGAGCCGAAGGGGCCGAGGCCGCTCCGTGACTCGAGAATGATTGCCTTGGTTTCCGGCACATCCTCGGAGGTCGGAATGAGATATTCGCTGAACGAGGGCGTGACCAACACGCCATTCCGCTGAATAATCTCCTCACACAAGGCAAAACCCTGGCCCATCAACGCGCTGCCTTCGATCTGTCCGGCGACCGATTGCGGGTTCAATGACTGGCCGACGTCATGGGCCCCAACGCTCTTGAGAACCGTCACTTCGCCGGTTTCAGTGTCGACCGCAACTTCGCAGGCATGGGCACCGTAGGTGAAATCCGGAAACACTTCGCCCTGACCGGTTTCCGGGTCCAAGCCCTCGCTAGTCGGCGCCTTGAACATCGCTAGGTGATGGCGATGGACGCCATCCGCGGCGCACCTCCTCGCAAGTTCGTCGATAGGCATGCTGCGGGCCGGATCCGAAATAGCGGTGACCCTGAATTCCACCAACTGCAAGTCATCCGGCGGCACTTGAAAATGCCGTCCTGCCCATTCCAAAAGGTTGTCACGCACTTTGGTTGCGGCCATCTTGGTTGCATTGCCGGTCATGTAAAGGGCGCGGCTTGCCGACGATGTCCCCGCCAAAGGATTGAGCGTGCAATCGCCAAAATAAGTAACAACTTTTTCCATCGGCACGCCAAGAACTTCCGCCGCAATCTGTGCCAGCGACGACGATTGTCCCGCGCCGATATCGGTCACAGCGCAGCGCACAATCACCGTGCCGTCAACTTCGATGCCTACCCAGGCCTCGCTCGAATCCTTGAACCACCGGATGCGGCCGTAGCTCTGCTGATAACAGGCAAGTCCGCGCCCGATCTTCACCACATCATTGCCCTTCGCTCGCTCGCCCAAGGCTTCCAGCGCCTGAATCGCGCACTGCTCGGACCATACCGCGCTCTCGATCTTCTGTCCCGTGGCATTCCTGTCGCCGGTGTGGATAAAATTCTTCTGCCGAACTTCCAAAGGAGTGAGGCCGAGGCTTTTTGCGATCTCGTCCATCTGCCCTTCATAGGCAACGCAGGCCTGCATTGTTCCGAATCCCCGGAAGGCGCAGGTCGAGAGATTGTTGGTTGCTGCAACGACCGAATCGACTTTTAGATTATCGACCTTGTATGGCCCTGGCGCACCAACCGTCGCATAGAGAAGAACATAGGGGCTGAGCTTGGAATAGGCGCCAGAATCGGCGATCAATCGCACCTCCATCGCCGTGATCCTGCCATCCTTTTTTACGCCGGACCGGTAGTGCAAGGTGAACGGATGACGATTGCCGTGATTGACAAAGGATTCCTCGCGGGTGAGGATGAGACGCACCGGCTTTCGCGTGTTGTACGCTAGCAGCGCCAGCATCATTTCGATTGTCAGGCCCTCCTTGCCGCCAAAACCGCCGCCCACATACATCGCCTCGATGTGGACGCGATTGTGCGGAATGCCGAGCGCATCGGCGATCGCACGAAAGTGCTCGACGACCTGGGTCGAGACCTTGATATTCAGGACGTTCTTGTCGTCCATCCAGGCAAGCCCGGCTTCCGGTTCGAGAAATGCCTGTTCCTGGACCTGAGTACGGAAGCTGTTTTCAATAACGAGATCGGCTTCCTCAAAGCCGCGTTCGGTATCACCCTTTCTGATCTTGTAGGCGGCGACAACATTGGCATCGCCGTCAACCAAAGGGGCACCCGCCGTCAAGGCTTCAGCCCGATCGAACACGCCGGGGAAGGGGGCATATTCCACTTCGATCAGATCGCGCGCCGACGCCGCGATCTCCTCGCTATCCGCGGCGATCAGTGCGATCGGCTCGTTGAAGAACCTCACCCGCTCCTTAGCCAAAATGGGCTGGGCTGTGTTCTTAGTCTTACCACCTGTCTGCCCTGGAATATCCGTGACGACCAGCCGGTCGGGCAGATCCCAGGCGGTGAGAACGCATCTGACACCCTCAAGAGCCCGGGCTCTTGCGGTGTCCACCTTTACGATCAACGCACTCGGCCGATCGGCACGGAAGACCTTGGCATACAGCATGCCGGGCATCGTCAAATCGCCAGCATATAGCGTATTTCCATATGCTTTGTTCGGAGCGTCCGTGCGGATCAAAGGTTTTCCCACCTGATGCAGCTGGACGTTGGGGGAATTTGTTGCGGTGGGGACCGTTTCAACCATTTTTCTGTGCTCCTTCCCGCATTACCTGAGCCGCCTTGTGAATAGCGGAGAAAATCCTGGTATAGCCCGTGCATCGGCACAGATTGCCACTCAGCGCCACACGGATATCGCTATCTGTCGGGTCCGGATTTTCGTCGAGGAGCACCTTTGCGGCCACGATTATGCCCGGAATGCAGTAGCCGCACTGCACGGAGCCCTCCTCGATGAAGGCGGTTTGCAGCGGATGCGGCGTTGCCTCCGTGCCAATGCCTTTGACGGTTTGCACCTCGCTGCCGTCTGCAATCCAAGCCAGCGTGAGGCACGAGTCGACCGCCTCACCGTCGAGAATGACCGCGCAGGCCCCGCAGTCGCCTTTTTCGCAACCGCACTTCACTTCGACATGACCATTATTTCTGAGGATCTCGAGAAGCGTACTGTTCGGTGCCGCAAGCAACTCGAGCTGCTTGCCATTGACCTTGAGCTTGATGGCTTTGCTGGTTTCCATGACTGTCATCCTTCCGTTGACCGGCGCGTGCTGCCCGCCTCACCGGGTCCTTCCGCGGCTTGCCGGAGCAACCGCCGCACCAGTACGCGGGCGGTATGAAGGCGGTATTCCTTTGACGCGCGCAGATCGTCGATCGGCGCACTGGCATCGGCAGCCAGTTCCGCGGCTTCGCCAATCAATTTTTCGGTGAGTTCGCGACCAAGCAACAGCGCCTCGGCCCTCTCAGCGCGGACGACCGTTGCTGCCACGGAACCTAATGCAATTCGGGCATGGGTGCAGACCATTTGTTTCAATGTGAGGCTGACAGCCGCGCTGATGACCGAGATGGCATCACCTTTCCGCAAACCCAACTTGTAGAAGAGTTGAACAGTGCCGCGCGCCGGTTGAGGCCAGGATATTTGCGTCATCATCTCACCCGGTTTGAGCGCCGTCTGCTTGTAGCCGAGATTGAACCGGGAGAGCGGAAGAATTCGAAGTCCCGCCGCGCTGGCCAAAGTCACGTTTGCGTCGAGGCTGAGCAAAGGCGGCAGGAGATCAGCTGACGGCGAACCGTAACAGATGTTGCCGGCAATGGTGGCGGTGCAACGCACCATATGGCCGGCAAAGGCCGTGGCCGAAGCATGAAGCGCCGGCGCATTGCGAAGAACTTCATGAGACCGGTGGAGATCGCTGACGGTCGTCAGACTTCCGATCTCAACACGACCGTTCGCAAACCGCGTGAATCGCAAGTCATCAAGGCCAGCCAGGCTCACGAATTTCCTAGCCTGCTCCCGTCCACCCCGCAGATCTGGAATGAGGTTCGTCCCTCCGGCAAATGGCCGCACATTCCCACCCGTTTCCGATAGCATACCCAGCGCTTCCGGGAGCGTCGTCGGCTGATAAAGTTCAAATCGCGGAAGCATCACAAAACCTCACTACTTATCGTACATTCAATGCCAACCTAGGACGACACTCAAACCGCCCAACCGCCATCGACGACAACTTCCTGACCAGTGATGTTGCGCGAGTCGTCGCTAGCCAAAAACGCCACGAGGTTGGCGACGTCCTGCGGAGTCGTCACACGGGCAAGCGCCATTTCGCTTACATATTCCGCGTAGACCTGCTCATAGGTCCACCCGCGCTTCTCCGCCTTGACGCGGCAGAGATTCTCCATGCGTGGCGTTTCGACGATGCCCGGCATGACTGCGTTGCAATTGATGTTAAATTCTCCAACATCAAGTGCAGTGGTCCTCGTTAACCCGCGCACCGCCCATTTCGACGAACTGTAGCCGGCACGATTCCTGTAACCTCGCATGCCGGAACCGCCGCCAATATTGACGATCTTGCCATAACGCTGCTGAATCATCGTAGGCAGCGTGTGCTTGATCGGGAGAAACGATCCAACGACGTTCTTGCGCAGCAATGCCTCGAAGTCCTCGGCAACGATTTCCCAAACGGGTGTTTCGATAGGTCCCGTTGCCCCGGCTGCGTTGACCAGAATATCAATCCGTCCGCCGAAAAAACTCTTCGCGGCGGCGACAATGCTCTCAACATCCTTCTCCTTCGTCACATCACCCGTCGCGACCTCCGCCTTGCGCCCCATCGCACGGATCTCGGCAGCTACCTTCTGGAGAGGCTCAAGCGTACGGGCGGTAAGGAAAACATCAGCGCCTTCCCCTGCCAAAGTACGCGTGATGGTGCCGCCCATGCCCTGAGCAGCTCCGGTAATGATTGCCTTCCTGTTCTCGAGTCTCATGTCTCATCTCCGATTCTATTTTTCTGTTGATGCCGATGTTCCGTAACCACCGCCGCCGGATGTCTCAATGACTACGCGGTCGTCCGTGTGAATGCGCAAGTGCGTTTTGCCGCCCACGGCTTCTGACCGGCCATTCGCCTTCTTGAGCCGGATCCGAAACGGCTTACCTGGCCGACCGCCCTGAAGGCCGAATGGCGGAACGACGCAACGGTCGACCATGCTGGTCATCGACATCACGGGCGCGATGATGCGGTAGCAACGGATCTGGCCATCTCCGCCCCGGTGCAGCCCTGAACCTCCGGATGAGCGACGCAGCGCCTGCTTCTCGACACGAATCGGATAGAATGCTTCAATAATCTCCGCCGGTGTGTTCATCACGTTGGACATGTGGGCACGCACTGCAGGACAGCCATCGCGATCCTTTCGAGCGCCCTCGCCGCCGCCATGAACCTCATAGAGGGTGACCCAGCGCTTCGTCCTCGGATCGATTCCGCTGAACAGGAGTAGTCCCGATGTTGTTGAGCCACCGGCAGACAGGCGCTCGGGAACTGTGGTTTCCAGAGCCTTGAAGATTGCATCGACGATCCGCTGGGAAGTTTCGTGGTTGCCGCCGACGACTGGGCTTTCCATGGGTGGATTGAGCAAGGAGCCAGGTCGGGTAACAATCTTCAGCGGCCTGGCACAACCGGCATTGGGCTGGATGTTGGGGCCAGCGATCGCTTTCATCGCATAGAACACGCTTGCCGCAGCGGTGAATGGCGTTGCATTGAGCGGGCCTCTCGCTGCGTCGTCGGTGGTCGAGAAATCGAAGACCGCTTCGTCTCCGGCAATCGTGATCCTGACACGGACGGCGATGGGCAACTTTCCTATTCCATCGTGATCGAGGAAGTCTTCGCCTTCGAAGACGCCATCGGGCAATGCCCTGATCGCAGCCCGCATCTCGGCTTCTGACTGGTCATGAAGGTCGCTGATTGCGTCATGCACGGTAGCGGCGGAGTGGCGCGTGAAAAGTTCATGGAGGCGCGCCTCGGCGCAACGGGTCGATGCCATCTGGGCCAGAATATCTCCCTCCCTTTCGGAAGCGCCACGGACGTTTGACACTATCAGGTCGAGCTTCTCCCGATCGGGCCCATCGGCACTGAACAGGCGAATCGGCGATATCCGCAAGCCCTCCTGCCACGTGTCGACGGCATCGGGAACATAACTGCCAGGGCGGGCGCCGCCGACATCGGCCCAGTGGGCAAGACTCACGGCAAAGGCCTGCAGTCGGCCTTCCCCGAAGATCGGGCGGATTGCCTTGACATCGGGCAGATGGTTGCCGCCTACTTCGGGAAGGTTGAGAAACCATACATCGCCGGGCTGGAGCCGGTTTGCTGGCACCCGTTTCAGAAATTCCGTAACGGTCGATCCCATAATACCTAGGTGGGCGGGAATATCCCGGCCTTGGGCAATCAGCCCTCCTGTGGCATCGGTGAGCGCCGAAGACAGATCACCTGCTTCCCTCAACAATGGCGACCGCGCCGAACGCATGATGACGAGCGACATTTCCTCGGCAATGGCGGTCAGCGCATTGCGGATGACTTCGACGGTGAACGGGTCCCTTTCTCTGGTCACGACACCGCCTCCATCGTCTCGA
>JAEUMI010000207.1 GCA_016792825.1 Hyphomicrobiales bacterium | reverse complement strand
GGGAAGCCATCCTTCTCGGTGAGAACCCGCATGCCCGGTCGCACGCAGAGTTCCGGCATGGCGCCAACCGCGAGGCCTTGCATAACAGCCGCATTCACCGCGTTTGAATTGGGCGTGGAATAGGCCACGCGGTATTTCCTCTGCTGCTTGTCAAGCGCCTTGAGCACCTTGCTGCGCCACTCGCAGCCCGCATGCGAGACCGCCAGCGGCAGCACCTCCGCCATGTGGGCGGCGTGGCGCATGGAGGTGACCCACACCAGCTGCTCGCGCCGCACCGGTTCGTCGGTGATGATGTCACAGCCGTGGGTGACCAGGGCGAGATCAATCTCGCTGCGCTTCACGCGGGCGAAAAGTTCGCCGCTGCCCACGCAGTCCACATCGACGGTGATCAGCGGATGGGTGCGGGCAAAACGCGCCAGGATCTCCGGCAGGAAACGTTCGGCGTAGTCATCGGGCGTGCCGAAGCGGATGGTGCCGGTGAGCTCCGGCTTGGTGAAGGCGGATACCACTTCGTCATTGAACGATACGATGCGCCGGGCGTAATCCACCAGGCGCTCGCCATCGGGGGTGAAACGGCTCATCCGGCCATCCTTGGCAAAGAGCGCCACCCCCAGAAGCTCTTCCAGCCGCTTCATCTGCATGGATATGGCCGACTGGGTTTTATGCACCTCCTCGGCCGCCCGGGTGAAGCTGCCGGTGTCGGCAATGGCCAGGAAGGTCTTCAACAAATCGACATCAAGATTGGCGATCATGGCATACCCCGTATCATCAACGTTCGTGATGAGTATCATAAAATACATTCGTTAGACTAATCAATAGAAATCTTCATAGTGGGTTCATCACGGATGTGATTTTAGAGCCGCTTTCGGGTGGTTTTGCCCGGGAAAAATGGATTTTCTGGAATTTTGGAGGACTGTGCCATGAGAGACTATGCTTTGAACCAAGCCCTGTCCCGGGGTGAATATGGGATCGTTTACTTCCTGCGCCGCGTCACGCGGAACTGGAAGTCCAAGCGGCGGATCGCGAGCCTTGGCAACTTCGACGACTACATGCTGCGCGATATCGGGGTCACCCGCGACGAAGTGCAATGGGCCGCCGGCCTGCCGCTGACCGTTAACGCCGCCGTGGCCCTGGAGGAACGGGCACTCCGCCGCCGCCAGTCGGGCCGTCTGGAATGATCGCCAGGCGCGGACTGCGCACCCCCATTCCCCCGCTTCATCCTTAAGGCCCTGCTCCAGAAACGTGGCGGGGCCTTTTCTCTGGGCAGCCGCGGCGCCCGCATGGAACCTTTCGACAATAGCCGCCGTTAGAACCCGATCTCATCCAGCAAAGGATTCCATCATGATGATTGACCCCAAGGGTTCACGGCCGGAAGCGCTTGCCAGGTTTGCCGGGGTGGCACGCCATGCCGACGGCAAGCCGCTGCGCGAAGGTCGCCATCAGGGCGCCAAAAATGCCATCAACAAATTACCTGATCGCACCGCGAAAAATGGTAAGGGCCGTGGCGGTGCCCGCTCCCGATAAACCGCGCCGGCCCCTGGAGCGTCATAAGGTGTTCATGCAGACTGTCTTTGCGGCCCTCGCAATCCTGATCGCGACGGCACCGGCCCATGCCGCATCCTTGTTCGACACGCCGGGATCGAATCCCGCGGCGAACCGCTGCGACCTGTTCGATCCCAACTGCAAGCCGCGGCAATTGTTCGTCAGGCCGCCGGAGCCGGTCACCAAGAACAATCCCTTGGGCGCTCCGGCGCCGAAATTGATTCTGCCGCGCGACCAGAATGACCGTTCTGCAAAGCCCTCGCCGCTGCTCCACGTGCCGGGTCAGCCCAGCCGCCGGATATACCGCGCCCTGCTGTGCAGCGAAGCCCGGCGTGTCATTCAGATGGAAGGCTACCGCGCTATCCGCACCCTCAAATGCGGCGGCAAGTTTCATCACTTCACCGCCAAGCGGCGGGGCGCGAAATTCGCGGTGAACCTGAAGGTCCGGGCAACGACGGGACAGGTCATCGTGGCTGGCCGCAACCGCTGAACTCGATCCGGAGCTCTGGACCTCTAACCCGCAAGCCGGCGGCGAAGATCAGGCTCCAGCCGGATTTCACGGTTTCTGCCGGCCCGGGTTCTCAATGGAATGACTTTTGCAGAACGTCTTTCCGCCACCCGCCGGTCCATCTCGATTTGCTCCAGTGCAATGAGCCGGTACACCTGCAAGAGCGAAAGGCTCGCCCGCGGTTCATCATCAAAGTCATCAGGGGTCATGCGCATCTCTCTCACTTATGCAATATGTTTGCATCACCTTTGGTGGTGCGCAAATGAACCCCCCATGAATGTTCAGGGGAACTTGGGATTCTGATACGTGTTCCAGTGTTGGGGCTTGTTGAAAATCTTCGGGCCGTGCCAGGGCTTGTCACCCTTGTGGCCGGCTTTCCATTTTTTATGCCAGGGCCGCCAGGGCTGTGCGTAGGACAGGTAGCGCAGGCTGTCCTGGGGCTGCGTGATTTCAACCGGCGCGGCATTGCTCTCATAGTCAATGTCGAGGCGCAGGACCTCATAGGTGGCATAGCCGAAAGTCTTGTCGCTGCTGCCGTAGAAATAGTTCACGCCATCGGCCTGTTTCTGGACAATGCCGGCGTAGGGCGCAGCATATCTGTCCTGGAATTTCAGGCGCTCGGCTGAGGCCGAAACAGTTCCAATGATCAAGGCGGCGGCGGCCAGCGCGAAGCCTGACGCAAGTGGTGTGCTCTTGTGCATAAACATGACGTCCTCCATTATTCCCCGGTGAAACGCTAGGAAGCGATTGTGTCGAGAAAAAGATGACTGTGGGGACCGCCATGAGCCCAACGCCAACCATTGAAAGCCTGCATGCCCAATGGGTTGCCGCCTTCAACAGCCATGACCTGGACCGCCACATGGAGCTCTATGCCGAGGATGCCATCCTGTTCGGCGGGGTTGATCAATTGCAGGATGGCCGCGCCGCCATCCGCGCCTATTTCGGCGCACGCGGTCCGCAGATGCGGGTGCGGGCCTATCCGATGCCGCAGGTGCGGGACCTCACCGCCGACGTGGCGGTCACCGCCGGCCATGTGGATTTTGCCGATGGCGACCAGCTCAGTCCTTACCGCATGACCTGGGTTCTCGTGAAGCGCGGCGGCAATTGGCGGATCGCCCAGCACCACGGCTCGCCGCGCTTCAAGCCCGATCCGATCTCAGGATAACCGCAGCGCGTCAGTCCAGCGCGCAAGCCTGCCGGACGCAGCCGCGCAGCCAGCGATGCGCCGGGTCGGCATCGAGCCTCGGATGCCAGAGCAGGGAAACCGTAATCTCCGGCGGGGAAACCGGAAGCGGGAAACTGTGCATGCCGGCGCGCAGGCCAACGGTGTGGCGTTCGGGAACACAGGCAATCAGGTCGGAGGCCCGGGCCAGGGCCAGGGCGCTGGAAAAGCCGCCGACGATAATGGCGATCTCCCGCTTCAGCCCGAAGGGCACCATGGCCTCGTCAACCGGCCCCTTGTCGAGGCTGCGCCGGGACACGCCGATGTGCTGGCCCGCCGCATAGCGGGCAAGGGTGATCTCGCCCCGGCTGAGCGGGTGGCCTTTGCGCACCACGCCGATGAAGCGGTCGCGGAACAGGGCCACCCCCATTACTTCCGGACCTGTCGTGCGCCCTATCGCACCGGTTTCCAGATCGACAGTCCCGTCGCGCAGCGCCGTGCTGTCCTTGTCGGGTTTCAGCACGAAGCGCAGCCGCACCCCCGGCGCTTCCGTGCTGACCCGCGCCATGAGACTGGGCCCGAAGGTCTCCACGAAGCCTTCACTGGTCCGCAACGTGAAGGTCCGGACGAGTTTGCCGAGATCGAGCAACGCGGCGGGGCGGAGAACCGCTTCCGCCTCCGCGACGAGCGGGCCGATCCGCTTGCGGAGGTCGAGCGCCCGCGGGGTGGGAACCAGGCCGCGCCCGGCCCTGACCAGCAAGGGATCGCCCGTGGTTTCGCGCAACCGCGCCAATGCCCGGCTCATGGCCGACGGACTGAGCCGCAGCCTTTTGGCGGCGCGCGCCACACTGCCTTCCGCGAGCAGGACATCCAGGGTGACCAGCAGATTGAGATCGGGCGTCGCCATGGGGCGACCATATCGGGATATGGCGTTTCATGCACGAATAAAATGCAAATGCTGCGTCTACCGCCATGTCAAGAAAGACACTAGCTAGAGGGCAGTTCAAATCAAGGAGTTATCTGAAAATGTCCGCACGCTTCGCCCCCATCCTGTTTGGTTTCGTCCTCTCCTCGCTGATGTCCTTTATCGTCTCGGGCATCTCCACCCTCCGCAATGCGGGGCCGGTTGACGGGTTTTTCCACCTCTGGATCGGAGCCTGGCTCCTGTCCTGGCTCATCGCCTTCCCCGTCGTCCTGGTCGTTGCCCCCGTCGCGCGCCGGATCGTCAATGGCCTGGTGAGACCATGACAACTCCTGCAGTCCGCT
>JAEUMI010000017.1 GCA_016792825.1 Hyphomicrobiales bacterium | reverse complement strand
TGGCGAAAATCTAGGGCCTCACGTCATCGCCAGCGAACGCTTCTTGCGCGGCGGCGGAAACAGCTTGTCGAGCGCCGCCAGGTCTTCCGCATCAAGGACAATATCGGCGGCGGCGGCATTCTCCAGCACCCGCTTTTCATGGCTGCTCTTGGGAATTGAAATCATCCCCGGCAGCCTGAGCGTGAAGGCGAGTGCGATCGCCGCATTGGTGACGCCGTGCTTCTGCGCGATGGCGCCAAGGCCCGCATTATTGATCAGGCGGCCCTGCCCCAGCGGGCAATAGGCCATCATCGCAACGCCATCCTTCTGGCAGCGGGGATAGAGATCCCATTCAATGCCGCGGTCCGACAGGTTATACTGCACCTGGTTGGCGGCGCACTGCGCTTCGGGAACCTCCGCCACCAGTTCATCCAGGTCATCCACATCGAAATTACTCACGCCGTAATGCCGGATCTTGCCCGCGGCCTTCAGGTCTTCAAAGCCTGCGAAGGTTTCCGCCAGCGGATAGGTGCCGCGCCAATGCAGGAGATAGAGATCGATGAACGTCGTATTGAGATTCTTGAGGCTGTTCTCGCAGGCCTTGATCGTGCCTTTCCGGCTGGCGTTGCCGGGCAGCACCTTCGAGACAACGAAGATCCTGTCCCGCTGGCTTTCGATGGCCTTGGCCACCAGCTGCTCCGAGCGGCCATCGCCATACATTTCCGCCGTGTCGATCAGCGTCATGCCCTTTCCGATGCCCACCATCAGGGCGCGCAGCTGCGCCGCCTCGTCCGCATCGCCAACCCCCATCTTCCAGGTGCCAAGGCCAAGGGCCGGGACTTTTTCACCGCCGGGGAATTCAACATGTTTCATGGCTCAATGCCCTTTCAATTGAGACGAAGGTCCGCCAGCAGCTCATAGGAGCGGAGCCGCGCCGCATGATCGTAAATCGCCGAGGCCACCATAAGTTCATCGACGCCGGTCCTGGCGATGAATTCCTTCAGGCCGGATTCAACGGTTGCTGGCGCGCCGACGAAGGAACAGCCCAGCATGCGCGAGGCCTGCAGTTTTTCGGTTGGGCTCCAGTAGGTCTCGATATCATCGATGGGCGGCTTCAAATACCCGCGATCCTTGCGGAACATGTCGGTGAAGCGTTGCTGGATGGAGGTGAAGAGCCGCGTTGCCTCCGCATCGGTGTCCGCGACGATGACATTCACCCCGGCCATGGCATAGGGCTTGTCCAGTTGCGCCGAGGGTTCAAAGCGCGTGCGGTAAACCTCCAGGGCCTGATGCAGCGCATCGGGTGCGAAATGCGAGGCGAAGGCGTAAGGCAATCCCAGCATCGCCGCGAGATGCGAACCGAAAAGGCTTGAACCAAGAATCCACAAAGGAACATTGGTGCCGGCCCCCGGCACCGCCTGAATGCTCTGCCCCGGCAGCACCGGACCAAGTAGCGCCTGCAGTTCCAGCACGTCCTGCGGGAAACGTTCCGAGGCCGAGGCTTCGCGCCGCAGGGCCCGCCAGGTATTTTGATCTGTTCCCGGGGCGCGGCCCAGGCCCAGATCGATGCGCCCGGGATAAAGCGATTCCAGCGTGCCGAATTGCTCGGCGATGATCAGCGGCGAATGGTTGGGCAGCATGACGCCGCCGGCTCCCACCCTGATCGTGCTGGTGCTGCCGGCGATATAGCCGATCACCACCGAGGTGGCCGCACTGGCGATGCCAACCATGTTGTGATGCTCGGCCACCCAGTAGCGCTTGTAGCCCAGGCGCTCCACATGCCGGGCCAGGTCGCGCGCGCTCCTGAAAGCATCGGCAGGCGTCTTTCCCTCTGAAACCGGGGCCAAATCAAGAACCGCTAGGTCGACCATGTCGTTTTCACTCAACTTTCAAGATACACTCAGGTAAAGCCTGTCCTAACGCAAGATGGTGTGCCGTGGACCGGAATGTTAGGTAGAAGAGTGCGGGAGAGAAAATGAAGATTGATCCAATTGAAAAAGTGGCCCTCGGAAAAACCGGCCTGTCCGTCAGCCGGCTGTGTTTCGGCCTCGGGCCAATAGGCGATATGCCCGATACCTATGGCTACAAGGTGGACGCTGAGCGCGGCCGCGAAACCGTGCGCGCCGTTTTCGACAGCCCGGTCAATTTTCTCGATACCTCGCGCAATTATGGTTTCGGCCGCAGCGAGGAGCGCATCGGCGAAGTGATCCGCGAGCGCGGCGGAATTCCCGAGGGCTTCGTCATTTCCAGCAAGCTTGACCGCGACATGGAGACCACCAAGTTCGATGGCGCAAGGGCGCGCCGTTCACTCGAGGAAAGCCTCAAGACGCTCAATGTCAGCAAGATACAGCTCCTCCATGTGCATGATCCCGAATACGCCTCGTCGCTCTCCGATGTCACCGGCCCGAAAGGCGCGCTTGCCGAACTCTTCCGCATGAAGGAGGAAGGCCTGGCCGATGCGGTGGGGCTCGCCGCCGGCCGCGTCGACATCATGCTGCCGCTTCTCAAGGATTGGGACTTCGATGCGCTGATCACCCACAACCGCTTCACCCTCGTCAACCGCAATGCCGAGGAGATGATGGACTACGCGACAGCCAAGGGCATCGCCGTTCTCAACGCCGCCCCCTATGCCGGCGGCGTCCTTGCCAAGGGCTCGGCGACGCACAAGCGCTATGTCTATCAGGTGGCCTCGGCCGAAACCCTTGAGCCGGTTGCCCGGGTGGAACGCATCTGCGCCAAGCATGGCATTCCGCCCGGCGCCGCCGCTTTGCAGTTTTCCATGCGCGACCCGCGCGTGGCATCCACCGTCTGCGGCGTCAGCAAACCCGAACGCATCACCCAGACCATCGAATGGGCTCGCTTCCCCATTCCGCAAGCCGCCTGGGATGAGCTCATGGCCCTTCCCTACGAAGCAGGCGATCCCGAGGCGACACGGGTTTACAGCCCGGGCTGAAACTTCCCTCGCCGCTCCTCCTATCAACACCCAATCAGAGAAATCTCATGCCCGCCTTTGCTTCCCAACTGATGAACGAAATCCGCGAGCGTTTCGCCCATGTCGACACCTGCCCCTTTGACGGCCCGCGCGTTTTCTTTGAGAATGCCGGCGGCGCCCTGACGCTGAAATCCGTGGCGGAAACCTCCGCCGCCTATGCCGCCTATCCCGA
>JAEUMI010000014.1 GCA_016792825.1 Hyphomicrobiales bacterium | reverse complement strand
TTGCTATTGGGATGTTTCGAACCAGTGGCAAAACCCTGGGGCCATAACGGCATTCCGACTGATTTCAGCTTTGATTCCCTGCCAGAGGACTTCGGGCACTTTGAACCCATCCTCGACATGGCAACCAAGCGGGTTCCGCTTCTGGCAAATGCGGGAATTCAGCTCTTTTTCAACGGGCCTGAAAGCTTTACCCCTGATGACCGCTATCTGCTTGGCGAGACGGCTGAGGTAGACGGCCTTTTCTGCGCATGCGGGTTCAACTCAATAGGGATCCTGTCTTCCGGAGGGGTAGGCAAGGCACTTTCGGAGTGGATCCGTGATGGACGGCCGCCGGTGGAACTGATGGATGTGGATGTGCGCCGCACAATGTCGTTCCAGTCGAACAAGAAATATCTATTCGACCGCACAACCGAAACGCTCGGCCTATTGTTCGACATGCACTGGCCATATAGGCAGTTCACCACTGCGCGCAATGTCCGCCGCAGCCAGTTCCACGACAGGCTTGTCTCAGCAGGCGCCTGCATGACGGAAGCTGCGGGATTTGAGCGACCGGGTTTCTTTGCACCGGCAGGCATAAAGCCTGAAATTGAATATTCCTACGGACGCCAGAACTGGTTCGATGCTTGTGCAAATGAGTGCAAGAACACGGCGGAAAACGTTACGCTTTTCGATCACAGTTGCTTTGTCAAATTTGCCGTGGATGGCCCTGATGCTTGCACGGTTCTCAATCATGTGTGTGCAAACGATGTTGACGTACCGCTTGGCAAAATAGTCTATACGCAATGGTTAAACGGGAATGGTGGAATTGAAGCTGATGTCACTGTAACGAGACTGACTGAAACCTCCTATCTCGTCGTGACGATAAGTACCTCGCAACGGCGGGATTTTGCGTGGTTGCGCCGGCATGTTCCCGCAGACGCCAAAGTATTCATCCGTGACATGTCCTCTGGATTGCCAATGCTGGCGCTTATGGGACCAAAGTCCCGTGCATTGCTGCAAGCTGCTTCACCGGCTGATTTCTCGAATGAGGCCTTTCCCTTCGGCACAAGCAAAGAAATCGACCTCGGCTATGCCCGGGTACGGGCCAGTCGCGTGACATTTGTCGGCGAACTTGGCTGGGAAATCTATATGCCAGCAGAATTCGCTGCTCATGTCTTTGATCGTTTGACCGAAGCCGGAGAGCCATTCGGGCTCCGTCACGGCGGCTTTTTTGCACTCAATTCCCTGCGGATGGAAAAAGGATATCGTCACTGGGGGCATGACATCGGAGAGGAGGACACGCCCATTCAGGCTGG
This sequence comes from Hyphomicrobiales bacterium, assembly GCA_016792825.1. Lineage (GTDB taxonomy): Bacteria > Pseudomonadota > Alphaproteobacteria > Rhizobiales > Aestuariivirgaceae > Aestuariivirga. The sequence continues at coordinate 4,115 of JAEUMI010000014.1, read as the reverse complement.
CCTGTCCTTTGCGGTAGCTTATGACAAGCCAGGTGGTTTTATTGGCCGCGATGCTCTCCTGAAGCAGAAGGAACTGGGTGTCCCAAACAGGAGGCTCGTCCAATTCGCGCTTACCGAAGCCGATGCTCCCCTGCTTTATCACCAGGAACCGATCTGGCGTGGCAACAAAATCATAGGTTCAATTACTTCCGGCGCCTATGGCCACAGAATTGGTGCCTCGCTCGGAATGGGGTATGTTGAAAATGATGGTGGTGTGGATGATGCTTATCTATCCGCACTGCCATTGGAAATCGAAATTGCCTGGAAACGCTACCCAGTTCGTGCCCAGCTTAAGCCCTGGTACGATGCTAGTGCTCTGCGGGTTAAGAGTTAGAACTGAATGGGTCCGTCTAGTTTTGGAGAGCCCCGGTTAGAATAGATTTCAGACTGAAATTATTTGAATTGGGCGCACGGAGATGGCAATCCTGGGCTCAATCACATACTGATGCTGCTCTATCATACGGTCCTCAATTCCTGGGCAAGTCACCAGCCTCCACTCACACGCTTTAGTTGCAAAACGCCTCACAGTTTCAATGGTTGGCCCCTCACTCGCTTTTGTAATTGCAGGCAGGGTTCTGCACTTCTGGGTTTGGCAGATAGGTGAATTCGGATACCAGCGATCGCCTGGAAATTGCCATTTCTAGCTTGATTGCGGCGATCAGAAATGGCATTGCAATGAAACGCGGCGCTCCAGGTTGAAGAGAGCTTTTGTTGCGCAGGCGATAAGACCGGCTGACCGGCCCTGCATAAAATACCACAACTTGTGCATGATGGGATCTCATGATCACCGCCGGAACGGAGGTGCCTGGCGTACACGGACGCTTTTTTGTCCTTGTACAGGACTTGATAAGTGATTGATTAAAATCAAAGCATAGCTCCTCATTAGTGTTACTAATGTTCTCGTTCAGCATTTTTCGCATCGAACTTGGAGCGCGCTGGAGGAACAAGCATGCGGATCACGCTCACAGTCAACGGCTCTTTGCGAACCAACGACGTTGATCCGCAGTGCCGTCTGTCCCATTTTCTCCGCGAAGCGCTCGACCTCACCGGCGTCAAGGAGGGCTGCTGCGAAGGTGAATGTGGCGCCTGCACGGTGCTGCTTGATGGCAAGCCGGTCAATTCCTGTCTTATGCTGGCGTTTCAGGCCGACGGTTGCACGCTCACGACGATTGAAGGCTTGGCCGGCAATGATGGCGGCATGTCGGCCCTCCAACAGGCATTTGTCGATCACGGGGCTGTGCAGTGCGGCTACTGCACGCCGGGCATGATTCTCGCCACAGAAGGCCTCTTGCGCGAGAATTCCGATCCTGACGAGGCACAAATCCGCCATGCGCTCGCAGGCAACATCTGCCGCTGCACCGGTTTTCTCAATATCGTTCGCGCCGTGCGCTCGCGGGCTTCCGGCACGCCTGCGGAAACGGCGCCATGACCGCGCTGCAAGGCGCAGCACCCCGCGATCTCACGGCCCTTAAGTCCTTGCTTGCCGGCGCGATAGGGCCTGTCCATTACATCTCGGGCGGCACTGACCTGCTGGTTGCGCCACGGATGCTGCCTGATGAGGGATTGCTGGTCGATATCTCCGGGATCGACGGCCTTTCCTATGTTCATCATGACAGTGGCTGGTTGCGTATTGGCGCTGCGACCAGCCTCGCGGCGCTGGCCCGTGACGAGACGGTGTCGAAGCTGCTCCGGTCGCTCGCCCGGGCGGCCGGGCAGTTTGGATCGGCGCAGATCCGCAACCGCGCCACAATAGGCGGCAACGTCGCCAACGCCTCTCCCGCCGGCGATCTCCTGCCCGTGCTGAAAAGCGCCAACGCCTTCTTCACGGTGTTGGGAATTGACCACCGCGAGAGGCGCCTGGCCTTCGACGAACTGCTCCTCGGATCCGGAAATACCGCGCTGACGCACGGCGACCTGATCACCGAGATTGCCATTCCCCAATCAAACATCCTGCCCCTTAGTGGTTTTGTCAAACTCGGGCGGCGGGCGGACTTGACGGTTTCGCGGCTCAACTTGGCCATGCAGGCGGAGTATCAGGACGGCCTGCGGAAATTCGGGGCCGTGTGGCTCGTCGCGGGGGCCATTGCCCCGGTGCCCATGCGCCTTGGCGGCGTCGAAGACAGTCTGCGCGGTATGACCCTCACCACTGTGACCGTTCGCGCCTTTCTCGAAACTCTGGTCGCTGCCGTTGACCGCGCAATCCCCGGCCGGGCTTCGCTGGAATACAAGCGCCGCGCTATCATGGGCTTGGGCCTCGATCTTCTGGAACAAGTCACGGGCATCGTCCAGACGGACAAGGCTATTGAGGATGCCCTGCGATGAATTATGTATCCCATCCGCTGCCGATGCTGGACGGTCCGGAAAAGGTCACCGGCACACTGCGCTTTACAGCGGATATGAAGATTGCGGGCTTGCTCCACACCAAACTCGTGCTCAGCTCCAGGCCCCATGCCCGCGTCATGCGTGTGGCAACGGAGCCGGCAGAAGCCATCTCTGGCGTTATCGCTATTTTCTGGCACGCCAACACGCCGCAGAACCGCTACAATAGTTCGATCTGGTATGAGGGGCAGGAAGCGCTCGACGATGAACGGATGTTCCCGCCAGTAGTGCGCCACATCGGTGATCGCGTTGCGGCGGTTGTAGCCGAATCGATGGAAATCGCCGAACGTGCCGCGAAGCTTATCGTGGTTGAATACGCCGACCTGCCGGCCGTCTTCGATCCGGAAGAGAGTCTCGCGCAGTGCGGGCCCGTGATTGACGAAACGGGAGAGCCCACGTTCAGCAATCCCATTGACGATCTGTCCTTCGGGTGCGGTGACACAGCGGCGGCCTTTGCCTCGGCCGACATCATCGTTGAAAGCCGGATCACTACGCCGAAAACCCATCACTGCGCCATCGAAACCCATGCCTGCATTGCCATGCCGGAACCCGGCGGGCGTATCCTGATCCTGTCACCATGCCAGAGCATATTTGCGGTACAGGTGGTTACCGCCAAAGCTCTCAATATGCCGGCTGACGCAATTCGTGTGATCAAAACGCCCATTGGCGGTTCGTTCGGCGGAAAGGCCGAGCCCATTCTTGATCCCCTCTGCGCTTTCTTTGCTCAACGCCTGAAACGCCCAGTGCTGATCCGCTACGGGCGGCAGGAAACTTGCATCGCCACCCGCATCCGGTCGCGGGTGATTGGCCGCATCCGCACCGCCCTTCGAGGCGATGGCCGCATTCTTGGCCGAGAAACCGAAACGCTCGTGGATGTCGGGGCTTACTGCACAGGCGGCAACTATCTTCCGGGCTCCATGCTTCAGCGACTAGTTCGTCTTTACGAGGTGGAAAACGAAAATTACCGGGGCCGGGCGGTTTACACCAATACAACTCCAACCGGTGCATTCCGTGGTTATGGCTCGCCCCAAATCCACACCATCGCCGAAATCAACCTCGATTTCGCTGCGCGAAAGCTGAAACTGGACCCAGTGCAACTACGCCTCAAGAACCTTGTGCGGCCAGGTTCCATTGAACCCTACACGCAGCTCGATGTCGGCAACGCGCGCATACGCGACTGCGTGAAACTCGGCGTTAAGAGGTTCCACTGGAACGAGCACCGGTCGCGGCTTCCACAATCAGGCCGCAAACGTATTGGTGTGGGCATGGCCTGTGCCGCCCATATTAATGGCTGCTTTCCCGGTTTTCACGAGGCTACAACCGCAACATTGCGGCTTAAGCCAGATAACCGGATCGATCTCGTCTGTGCACTGCATGATTTGGGTTGTGGCGCCAATACGACGCTGGCCCAGATTGCAGCGGAAGTCTTGACGATCCCGCCAAGCCAGATCGATATCTGCGCTGCGGACACTGATATTTGCAGCTATGAACTCGGCACCCGTGCCAGCCGGATGACATACATCTGCGGTGAAGCCATTCGGCTGGCGGCAGAAGCTCTCAAAGCCCGGATACTAAATGAGGCCGGCCTTCTCCTGAATTGCGCAGTTGGCGACATCATCCTCGAAGCGGGCCAGTTGCGGCGCAGCTATGGGCCACGTGAAACCCTGTCATTGGCAGCCCTCGCGGCGCAACTGAGG
>JAEUMI010000139.1 GCA_016792825.1 Hyphomicrobiales bacterium | reverse complement strand
AATGATTTCAGGCAGAACCACATGTTCATCCGGATTTGCGAACTTCAGCTTGTCGGCATAAAGGCCGGACTGGTCCGTCGTGAACACGTCACAGCGGCCATCCTGATAGGCTGCCAGAACTTCTTCGTTCTTCTCGAACGCAACGACCTTGTAGTCCATCTTGTTGGCTTTGAAATAGTCGGCCAAGTTCAATTCGGTTGTCGTGCCGGTCTGTGTGCAGACGGCAGCGCCGCTCAGCTTAAGCGCACTGTCAACACCCAGCGATGATTTCACCAGGAAGCCCTGGCCGTCATAATACATGACGCCCGCAAACTTGAGGCCAAGCGACGTGTCACGGCTCATCGTCCAGGTGGTGTTGCGCGACAGGATGTCAATTTCACCGGACTGCAAAGCCGTGAAACGGTCCTTGGCGGTGAGCGGCGTGAACTTCACTTTTTGCGGATCGTTAAAAACGGCGGCGGCAACGGCGCGACAGAAGTCAACGTCCATACCTGTCCAATTATTTTGCGCATCGGGATTTGAGAAGCCGATCAGACCCTGGCTCACGCCGCATTGGACAAAGCCCTTGGCCTTGACGTCATCCAGCGTGCCGGCCGTGGCAGCAGTTGCTGCAATCAAGCTTGCTGTGGCAGCGAGCGCCCAACCCATAAGTTTACGTTTCATATTATACCTTCCTTTTGAAATGAGCGGACCACGCCTGAAGGTTCTCGCGATAGAAATCCCTGGCGATCGTCCGCAGTTACTGTCGTCGTCGTCTCCCTTTAGAGGTGTCTTTGATTTTTATCACCTCACTGGCCCTAGACAAGCCGGAAATGGCCGGGGGGTCAAGCCGAATTGCAGGCAGCGCTCTGGTAGCGCCACAAGTTGCAGGCCGCTTCAGGCCAATGCCGCGACCAGCGCGGGCGCCGAACCAAACGTCTGGGCTGGGGGTTTTGGCGGGCGCGCAATCATCACCACCGGGATGCGGAGGCCACGGGCCGCGATGAGCTTTGCCACGGTGAGTTTGCCCCCGGCGTTCTTGGTGACGAGGTGGGTAATCTTGTGCTGGACAAGAAGTTCTCTTTCCGCCTCCACGCTGAACGGAGCCCGCGCCAGCACCAGGGCCCATCTCGATGGCGGTTCAAACGGCAGCTTCTCGATCATGCGGGCCACCCCGCCCAAATCTTCCCGCGCCAGGAAGGCCGCAATTTCCTTGCGGCCGATCGTAAGGAACACCCGTGCCGCATCGGGGAACACCGCGACGGCAGCCTCGGTCGTGGGCACACTGATCCAGTTGTCCGCCGGCAATGGCGTCCAGGCCGCCCGCTCCAGCCTCAGATAGGGAAGGCCGGCTCGCGCCGCCGCGTTGACGCCGTGCCGAGCAATTTGCGCCGCGAAGGGATGCGTCGCATCGGCCAGGGCCGCGAACTCTCCCGTTTTGAGATAATCAAAGAGGCCGTCTTCGCCGCCAAATCCGCCAATACGGATTTCGCCTTCCGGCAGCACCGGGTTTTCAGTAACCCCGGCAAAGGATGTAACGACGTGATGCCCAGCCTTCAGAAGCTCCTTGGCCAGGACATTCGCATCGGACGTGCCGCCAAGCACAAGTATCCGCTTATTCGGCATGGGCAATGATCTTTCCCGCTCGGTCCACAATCATCACGT
>JAEUMI010000134.1 GCA_016792825.1 Hyphomicrobiales bacterium | reverse complement strand
GGAGCCACCCGACATCGACGTCGATTTCGAGCACGAGCGGCGCGAGGAAGTCATCCAGCATGTCTACAGGCGCTACGGCCATCACAACGCGGCGCTGACCGCCACCGTCATCTGCTACCGCCCGCGCAGCGCCATCCGCGAGACGGGAAAAGTCTTCGGCCTCACCGAGGACGTGACCGCAAACCTCGCCAGCGGCGTCTGGGGAAGCTGGGGCAGCGAACTGAAGGAAGGCCAGGTGCGGCAGGGCAGGCTTGATCCCTTCAACCGCATCATCAAGCGCGCGGTCGAGGCCGCCAATGACCTCATCGGTTTCCCGCGTCATCTTTCCCAGCATGTCGGCGGTTTCGTGCTCACCCGCGACCGGCTTGACGAGATCGTGCCCGTTGGCCCCGCGACGATGGAGGACCGGCACTTCATTGAATGGGACAAGGATGATATCGATGCCTTGCGCATGATGAAGGTCGATGTCCTGGCGCTCGGCATGCTCACCTGCATCCGCAAGGCCTTTGACCTCATCCGCATCCACAAGGGCGAGTCCTATGATCTGGCCACCGTAAAGCGCGAAGATCCCCGGGTTTATGACATGCTGCAGAAGGCCGATGCCATCGGCGTGTTCCAGGTCGAAAGCCGGGCCCAGATGAGCATGCTGCCGCGCCTGCAGCCCAGGGAGTTCTATGATCTCGTCATTGAAGTGGCCATCGTGCGCCCCGGCCCCATCCAGGGCGGCATGGTCCATCCCTATCTCCAGCGGCGGAAGGAGCACCGGGAATCAAAGGGCACGAAAAAATTCGAATATCCTTCTCCGTTGCTGGATCCCGCGGCAAAAGACGAACTCGTCGGCGTCCTCGACAAGACCATGGGCGTTCCGCTGTTTCAGGAACAGGCCATGAAGCTGGCCATCGTGGCGGCGAAATTCACCCCCGATGAAGCCAATGGCCTGCGTCGCGCCATGGCAACCTTCCGCCACGTCGGCACCATCAACAATTTCAAGGAAAAATTCGTGGGCCGCATGGTGGGCCGCGGCTACGAGCCGGAATTCGCCGAACGCTGCTTCAAGCAGATCGAGGGTTTCGGCTCTTATGGTTTTCCCGAAAGCCACGCCGCAAGCTTCGCCCATCTCGTCTACATCTCCGCCTGGATCAAGAAATTCCATCCCGATGCCTTCGCTTGCGCCCTGCTGAATTCGCAGCCCATGGGCTTTTATGCGCCCGCCGAAATCGTCCGTGATGCCCGCGAGCACGGCGTCGAGGTGCGCCATGTCGACGTGAATTTCAGCGACTGGGACAATACGCTGGAACCATGCGAGGGCGGCCTGGCGCTCCGCCTCGGTTTCCGCCAGGTCAGCGGCTTCCGCGAGGACTGGGCGAAAACCCTGCTTGCCTCGCGCGCCAATGGCTACCGCGCGGTGAGCGAGGTTGCCCGCCGGGTGCGCCTGCCGAAACGCGCCTTCATCATTCTGGCAGAGGCTGACAGCTTCCAGTCGATCAGCATGGACCGCCGCGAAATCCTTTGGGCCGTGCGCCGCATTGCCGACGACGATGCCTTGCCGCTTTTCGCCGCGCAATATGTTGAAGAGCAGGCGGAGGAGGAAATCGCGCCATTGCCGACAATGCCGCTGAGCGAGCATGTCCTGGCCGATTACCAGTTGCTGCGCCTCTCGCTTCGCGCCCACCTGATGTTTTTCCTGCGCGATATGTTCCGCAGTGAAGGGGTTTGGGATTGCGCCGAAATCTCCGGGGCCAAGGACGGCACGCCCGCCTCCTGCGCCGGCATCGTGCTGGTGCGCCAGATGCCGGGCGATTCCGGCGTGGTCTTCATGACCCTGAGCGACGAGGCGGGCATTGCCAATGTCGTGGTCTGGCCGAAACTGGTGGAAGCCTTCCGCCGCGAGATCATGGGCGGAAGGCTGCTGCTGGTCGAGGGCAGGGTGCAGCGCAGTCTGGAAGGCGTAGTCCACCTCGTGGCCGAACGTTTCTTCGACCGCTCACATGAACTGGAGCGCCTGTCGGAAGATGTGACGGAAGCGCCATCCTTCCGTGCCCAGGCCGCTAAAAGCCGCCATCCCCGCAACGTGCGAACCGTGCCGAAGTCGCGGGATTTTCACTAGACCGTGCTCGTTGAGCAGGGGCGACTAGTAACGCAATCGTTCGCCGGTTTCGCCATCGAATAAATAGATGCGGTCCTTGAGGAAGGTGAAGGCAATCGGCGTGTCGATGGCCTGGCGGAACGTCCGGTGCCCCTTGGCCACCACAAGCTGTTCGCCCGCCCATGCGGCAACCAGGGTCTGGTCTCCCGTCGGTTCAAGCGAATAGATCTTCGATAGAAAATTGCCGCCCTTTGCCGAGCTGACTTCCATGTCTTCCGGGCGGATGCCCAGGACAACGTTCTTGTGCGTTGCCTTGCCCAGGTTTTTGACCTGGGTGTTGGGTCCGGTGAAGGTTCCCTTCGCCAGAGATCCCTTGATCAGGTTCATCGGCGGCGAGCCGATGAAGCTTGCGACAAAGATATGATTGGGGTCGTTGTAGACTTCATCCGGCGTGCCGAGCTGCTGGATCTTGCCCTTGTTCATGATGGCGATGCGGTCCGCCAGCGTCATCGCCTCGATCTGGTCATGGGTCACATAAATGGTGGTGGTCTCCAGGTCGCGCTGGATGTGCTTGAGCTGCGCCCGCATGGTGAGGCGGAGCTTGGCATCAAGGTTGGACAGCGGCTCGTCCATCAGGAACACTTGCGGCTGGCGCACGATGGCGCGGGCAAGTGCGGCGCGCTGGCGCTGTCCGCCGGAAAGCGCCCGGGGTTTGCGGTCGAGATACTCGCCAAGCTCAACCATGTCAGCGGCCTTGCGTACCAGGCGGTCATGGTCAGCCTTGGGAACGCCCCGCATGCGCAGCGGAAACCGGATGTTCTCGTAGATCGTCATGTTGGGATAAAGCGCATAGCTCTGGAAAACCATGGCCACGTCGCGGTCGCGCGCGTCAACATCGGTCACCAGCTCGCCGTCGATTTCAATTTCCCCGGCGCTTGGCTCTTCCAGCCCGGCGATCATCCGCATGGTGGTGGTCTTGCCGCAGCCCGAGGGCCCGAGAAAAACCATGAATTCCTTGTCTCGGACTTCAAGGTCAATGGCATCGACGCCCACGAATGAGCCCCATGATCTGCTGATCCCGCGAAGTTTGATCTCGGCCATGTGCCTTCCTGAATGTCAATTCGGCGTTTGATAACACACAGACAATCGTCCGTAGAACATCAGCAGTGATATACGTGCCGTTGATAAATGCAACATTTTTAACAAACAACAAACATTTGAAGCATCAGTTCTGTCCAGATTGGGAGTTATCCCGCTCAAAATGAAAGACGCCCGCACAGAAAAGGGGCGTTATTCAATTTGTTTCGTCATATTACATATTGACATTTTGGAGCATAAAAGTATCTTTATTGAAAATTGCGAAGACAGGATGAGGTTTGCCGATGGCAGGTGCGGTTAAGAGAACGCGGCACGATGGCCCGCGGGCCATTGGTCCTGCCAGCGGTCTTGCGACCGATCTTGCCAGCCGCCTGCGGAAGACAGGGAGGCCCATTCGCATCGGCCTGGTGGGTTCCGGCGAAATGGGCACCGACATCGTCACCCAATGCGACCAGATGACCGGAATTACGGTCGCCGCCATCGCAGAGATCAACATCGATGCGGCCAAGAAGGCCTTAAGGATTTCCGGAAGGCCGCCTGAGAGTTATGTGGTTGCTGATTCAAGGCGTGCCTTTGATGCGGCACTTGAAGGCGGCATGACCGCCATCACCACTGATGCCCAGGCGGTGTGTACCAATAACCAGATCGACGTCATCATCGATGCCACGGGAAGGCCTGCCGTCGGGGCCGAAATCGGCCTCGTCGCCATGGAGCATGGCAAGCATCTGGTCATGATGAATGTCGAGGCGGATGTCACCATCGGCGCTTATCTCCAGCACGAAGCCAAGCGGCTCGGCGTTGTTTACACGCTGGGCGCGGGCGATGAACCCAGTTCCTGCATGGAGCTTGTCAACTTCGTCATCGGCTTGGGCTATCCGATCGTGGCTGCGGGCAAGGGCAAGAACAATCCGCTGAACATCGATGCAACGCCTGATCAATACATGGTTGAGGCCAAACGGCGGAACATGAATCCGCGCATGCTGGTTGAATTCGTCGACGGCTCCAAGACCATGGTGGAAATGGCCGCCATTTCCAATGCGACCGGGCTGGTGCCCGATTGCCCGGGAATGCACGGCCCCGCCGCAACCCTCGAACAGCTTGAATCCGTCCTGTGCCCCGCGGCCGATGGCGGCGTGCTGTCGCGCAAAGGCGTTGTCGATTATTCCATCGGCAAGGGCGTGGCCCCCGGGGTGTTCGTGGTGGCCGAGATGGCCCACCCCCGCGTGCGCGAACGCATGCATGATTTGAAACTCGGCAAGGGGCCCTATTACACCTTCTACCGGCCTTATCATCTGACCAGCCTTGAAGTGCCTTTGTCCTGCGCCCGCGCCGTGCTTTACGGCACTGCCGATATGCAGCCATTGCCACATCCCTCGTCGGAGGTCTGCGCTGTTGCCAAGAAGGATTTGCGGCCTGGCGACACGCTCGACTCCATCGGTGAATACGCCTACCGCGCCTGGATCATGACCTATGAAGGCGCCGCCGCGGCCCAGGCCATTCCCTGCGGGCTCCTTGAGAATGGCAAAGTGACCAAATCAATCAGGAAGGGCGAATTGATTACATACAGCAATGCAACTGTCGATCAGGACTCGCGCATCGTGGCGCTGCGCAAAAGGCAGGACGACCTGCTTGCGGGGAACGGCTGATGGCCAAGCCTGTTGCAGCGGCAAAGAGTGAGGCGGCCAGCAATCAGCGTCCGTTCTATAAGCAGTTCACCCCTGAACAATTGAAAGAGGCGCTGCGCCGCATGTGCCTCATCCGGCGTTTTGAAGAAGGCGCCGAGGAGGCTTACATGCGCGGCCTCATTCACGGCACCATGCATCTCTCGATTGGGCAGGAGGCAAGCGCCGTGGGCGCCACCATGGCGCTGCGCAAAACCGATTACATCACCTCAACCCATCGCGGCCACGGCCACTGCATCGGCAAGGGGGCCGATCCGAAGCTGATGTTCGCCGAATTCTTCGGCAAGGAAGAGGGCTATTGCCGCGGCCGTGGCGGCTCCATGCACATCGCCGATGTCGAAAGCGGCAACCTCGGCGCCAACGGCATTGTGGCCGGCGGCATTCCCATTGCCGTGGGTGCGGCACTTGCAATCAAGCAGCAGAAGCGCGACGACGTAGCCCTCTGCTTCTTTGGCGACGGCGCCACAAATGAAGGCGCTTTCCACGAGGCGCTCAACATGGCGTCGATCTGGAAGCTGCCGGTTGTATTTGTCTGCGAGAACAACAAATATGGCATGTCGGTCTCGACCGAAAGGTCCATGGCTGTTGCGAATGTGGCCGACCGCGCCAGCGCCTATAACATGCCGGGCGTCATCGCCGATGGCAACCGGATTGAAGACGTGGCCGAAGCGGTAACGACCGCCATTGCCCGTGCCCGCGAAGGGCAGGGCCCAACCCTGGTTGAATGCAAGACCTACCGCACCCGCGGCCATTCCCGCAGCGACCGCAACCGCTACCGCACCAAGGAAGAGATCGAGGAATGGAAGCTGCGCGATCCCATTGGCCATTTCGAAACGGAGCTTGTTGCCAACGGCATTGCGACCGCCGATGAAATAGCGGCGATTTCCGCTGCTGCTGATGCGGAAATCGCTGCAGGCATTGATTTTGCGCGCAATGGCACCGACCCTTCGCCAAATGATGTGACGCGCGGTGTCTATACGCCAGGAAATCCTTCATGAACGCGCCCCTCCGCGAACTGACCTACGCGCAAGCCATCCAGGAAGCGCTGGCCACTGCCATGGAGGCTGACAAGCGTGTCTTCATCATGGGCGAAGACATCGGTGTTTATGGCGGGGCTTTTCAGGTCACCGGTGATCTTGTCCACCGCTTCGGTGAGGATCGTGTCATGGACACGCCGATTTCCGAACTTGGCGCGGCGGGAATTGCCGTTGGTGCTGCCCTTGCCGGCAGCCGGCCGATCCTGGAATTTCAGTTTTCGGACTTTGCCACGCTTGCCATGGAGCAGATCGTCAACCAGGCGGCAAAAATGCGTTTCATGCTTGGCGGCAAGGTTTCGGTGCCGCTCGTCATGCGTTTGCCGTCCGGCTCTGGCACCGGAGCCGCCGCCCAGCACAGCCAATCGCTGGAAGCCTGGCTTGCTCATGTTCCGGGCCTGAAAGTTGTCCAGCCCTCGACCCCGCATGACGCCAAGGGCCTGCTCCTCGCGGCCATCGACGATCCCGATCCGGTGATGGTTTTTGAGCACAAGCTGCTCTACAAAATGAAGGGCGAAGTGCCCGAGGATGCTTACCGCGTTCCCATCGGCAAGGCCGCCGTCCGGCGCGAAGGCCGCCATGCCACGATTGTTGCCACCTCCATCATGGTGCACCGAGCTCTCGAAGCTGCCGAAGTATTGGCGGGCGAGGGCATTGAGGTTGAGGTCATTGACCTCCGTACCTTGCGCCCCCTCGATACCGCCACCATCATCGAAAGCGTCAAGAAGACAACCCGGCTGGCGTGCGTCTATGAAGGGGTGAAGACCTTGGGAATAGGCGCCGAGATCAGCGCACTCATTGCCGAAAGCGAAGCCTTTGATTATCTCGACGCGCCAATCCTCAGGCTTGGCGGCGTTGACTCGCCCATTCCCTACAATCCGGTTCTGGAAAAAGCCGCCGTGCCGCAAACCCCCGGGATCATCGAGCAGGTTCGCAATCTCGTGAAGGGCAGGATTTGACCCATGCCCATCGAGGTCATACTGCCCAAGGTCGACATGGACATGGCCACCGGCAAGATTGCCAAATGGCATGTGAAGGATGGCGATGCCGTCAGGAAAGGCGCATTGCTCTTTGAGATTGAAACCGACAAGGCGGCGATGGAAATCGATGCGCCAGGCGACGGCATCATCCGCAATATCACCGCCGCCGAAGGGGCGATAATCCCCGTCGGACAAACCGTGGCTCTTATCTATCAGGACGGCGAGTCCGCTGCGGCACCTGCCGCTCCGGAACCCTTACCCCCGGTGAAGCCCATTACACCGGCACCTCGTCCAGATGCGGTACCAACAGCTGTTCTCCCTGCAGCCTCCGCATCTGGACGTTTTCCTGCAACCCCGCTTGCCCGGCGGCTGGCGAAACAGGGCGGATTAGCCCTTGAGAGTATCGCCGGAAGCGGTCCGCGCGGGCGCATATCAGCAGCCGACGTTCACGGCGCTCTTGCCAGGCCGGCAGCCCCGCAGCATGCGGAGCCCGGCAGCTATCAAGTGACTCCACTGGACGGGATGCGCCGCACCATTGCCCAGCGCCTGACGCTGTCCAAGCAGACGGTTCCGCATTTCTATCTCACCGTAAACTGCGACCTGACAAGGCTTTCGGAAATTCGTGAACGGCTCAACGCCCACGCACCTCGCGACGAGAGGAAACTCCCGGTATGGAAACTGTCGATCAATGATTTCATCATCAAGGCCATGGCCTCGGCCCTCAGGCAGGTGCCCGATGCCAATGTTACATGGGCCGACGAGGCCATTCACAAGTATCACAGTTGCGATGTAGGCGTGGCCGTTGCCGTGGAGGGAGGCTTGTTTACCCCGGTCGTAAGGGCTGCCGAGAGCAAGTCACTGCCACAGATTTCGATGGAGATGAAGGATCTGGCCGCCCGTGCCCGCGCCCGCAAATTGTTGCCTTCGGAATACCAGGGGGGCACGACGACCATTTCCAATCTCGGCATGTTTGGCATTGAGCAGTTCACCGCCATCATCAATCCGCCCCAGGCGACAATCCTCGCCGTTGGCGCCGGCTTGGAGCGTTTCGTGCCCGTGAAAGGTCAGTCGGTATTGCGCACCCAGATGACCTGCGCCCTCTCCTGCGATCACCGTGCCGTGGACGGGGCGCTTGGCGCGCAATTGCTGGCAGCATTCAAAACTTTCATCGAAGAACCGGCCTTGATGCTGGCCTGACCCATGCAATAGTATTGTTTCTTTGAACGGAGACGAAAACCCATGCGCTATGATTACGCGTCGATTGGCTTCTACACTTTCGACTGCCTGGGCTGGCCGTTCACCGAAGTTCCACCGGGCGGCGGCACAAATTTCATCGATGAACTCACCCTGGCCGTGTCCGGAGCGGCCGGAACTGCGGCAATCGCCGCTTCGAAGATGGGTCTGAAAACCCTGGCCGTAGGCGGGGTGGGCCATGACCTGATGGGCGACTGGGTGCTGAAGCGGCTGCAGCACTTCGGCGTCGATACCTCCACCATGCAACAGCAGCAGGGCTGGAAAACCTCTTCGTCAATCGTCACCACACGCCGGGATGGCTCGCGCCCCGCGCTGCACATGAGAGGAGCAACCGCGGACTTCTATGTCGATGACGCCATGATGGGCCAGGTAACCGGCGCCAAGGTGGTGCATATCGGCGGCATTGGCCTGATGCGGAAAATGGACCAGGGCCGCAATGCCGAGCTGATGAAGCGCGCCAAGAAGAATGGCGCGGTGACGACGGTGGATATCTTTGCCGGTTCGAAGGACGACATGCCCGCCGTGGCCATGGTGCTGCCTTACACCGACTATTTCATTCCCTCCATAGAGGAAGCCCAGGCCCTGACCGGCCTTGCGGACATGGGGGACATCGCCAGGCATTTTATTGATCTCGGCGTGAAGTGCTGCGTGTTTACGCTGGGCGGCGAGGGCGCCTATTATCATCATGCCGATGGCACCGTTTTCAGGATTCCGGCCTTCGATATCGCGGTGAAATGCACCTGCGGCTGCGGCGATGCCTTCAATGCGGGCTTTGCCGTTGGGCTCAACAAGGGTTTTGATCCCGAAACAACCGTGCGCTTTGCCCAGGCGACTTCAGCCCTTAACGCAACCGGTCTCGGCTCGCAGGCCGGCGTCGAATCCTTCGAGCACACGCTGAACTTCATGAAGACGACGAAGGTTAGAGCCTAGGGCTCAGTACATCGCCTTGATCTCTGCCAGTTCCCTGGAAAGCCCGGCCACATCACGACTTGCGATGAGCAGTGAGATGGCCTTCAGCCTTGGCAGTATAAGGGCCCCGACAATGGTGAAGAATTCATCCTCGTCCTGGATGGCAATGGGCTTGCCTTCCTCGGCGAACAGAAGCGTGACGCAGGCAATTGCGAACACCGCGATGTTGGATTCGCTGTCCTCAAACAGGCGCACCGGCCCCAGGGCCTTTCCGACGCGCGCCACTGGCGCGGTTTCAACCAGGGCCAAAAGTGTGCGCGCCAGAAAACCCGTTTCGGTCACGGGCAGGGCACTTTCTTCGCTGGTGGCCAGTTGCCGCCGCGCCGCGTCAACCCGGTGCTCAAGCAGCAGATAGGGCGGCTCAGAATAGCGCTTGATGATGTGGATTGCGGCGCGGAAGAAATAGGCGTTGAACAGCGGATTGTGAACCAGGCTGTTCTTCCGGATGGCATCAGCCACTTCATTCATCATGCCCGGCGCGAATGGCGACGGCAGCTTGCGCCAGCTCGGAAGGAAAAGCGCAATTGCCAGATTTGCGCTCCAGGTCATGAAGCGGTCCGCCAGGCGCGCGCCGCGGGCAACAAGCGCCGACAGGAAGGCAACATTCCGCCTGCCATTGCCGCTGTCGGCGCGCGACATGTCACGCACATAGAACTGGGCTGTCCGCAAGCCATCGCGCGTGCCGGCGGCAACGCATACGGCGTGGGCGGCCAGGGTATTGGCGGTCTGGAATTCAATCTTCATCGGCCAATTCAACCCTTAACCGCGCCCATCGTCAAGCCGCGCGACAGGTGATTCTGAATCAGGATTACCAGAAGCAGAATCGGGAAGAAAGCCATGAAGGAAACCAGCGCAATGGCGTTGTAGATGATGCCGTCCGACCCGCCGGAGAAGTTGGCCAGCGCAACGGACAGGGGATAGGCATTCCTGGAGGCAATGATGAGCGTGAAGAGGTATTCGTTCATGGCAAAAATGGCGGCGATGACGGCAGCGGTCACAATGCCCGGCAGGCACATGGGAATGATGATAGACCACAGGATGCGGAGGTCAGAGGCGCCATCGGTGCGTGCCGCGTCCTCAATTTCCGGCGGGATATCGAGCATGTAGGAGCGGATGATCCACACCACGATGGACAGGTTCATCGCCGCGTAAACCAGCATGAGGGCCCAGACCGTATCGAGAATGCGGAATTGCCCGAACAGGACAAAGATTGGAATGGCAACCGCGGCTGGCGCCATCATCTTGGTCGAGAGGATGTAGAACCCGATGTCTTCGCGGCCCCTGAATTTGTAGCGCGCCAGCGCGTAGGCTGCGGGGATTCCAAGCAGCAGGCAGATGAATACGCTGCCGCCGATCGCCATCACCGAGTTCTTGAAATAGGTGAGGAGGGGCCATTCCTCCAAAATCTTTGCCCATGTCTCGATTGTCAGCGTGGGAAAATAGATGGGCTGAGGAGCAATGATCTCGTTGCGCGGCCGTAACGCGATTGTCGCAAAGAACAGGATGGGAAGAAAGCACAGGATCCCCCAGATCGCGAGGACCAGCTTGCGGAGCCAGATGCCTTTCTCAGGTTTCGCTGCCATCACTCAACCCCTGACTTGAAGAAGCGCCGCACCAGCGTCTGCGCCAGAATGATCGTGGCGATCAGCAGCAGGACAGAGGCCGCCGAAGCATAGCCCTGTTCAAAACTCTTGAAGGCCGTTCGGTAAATGAAGTAGCTCAGGGTTTCGGTGTTTCCGCCCGGCGTGCCCTGGGTGATGATATGCACCGAGGCGAACATGGTGAGAATGTCGATGCCGCGCAGCACCAGTGCTATGGCAATCACCGGCCGCATCATCGGCAGCGAAATATTGAAGAAAATCTTGCGCCAGGAAGCCCCGTCAAGACGGGCGGCTTCCTCCACTTCCTTGTCCATGCCCTGCAGCGCGGCCACAAAAATGATGAACAGGAAGGGCGTCCATTGCCATACGTCGGTCACCACCAGAACAAGGCGGGCGAGGGCGGTGGAACCCATGAAGTCGATATTGCCAGCGCCGAATCCAACGCGGGTCAGCAGGTCGCTGATCACCCGGCCATCGTTGAACAGGAGTTTCCACAGAAATGAAACGGCAGACGGCATGAACAGCATGGGCAGCAGGAACAGGATGCGCCAGGCCTTCACCCAGCGGTCACGGTAAACCAGCGCCGCCAGCGACAGGGCGATGACGAATTCAAGCGCCAGGGTGATCACGCCAAGAATGAGTGTATTGCTCAGGCTGGTCCAGAAGGCATTGTCGACCAGAAGCTCGCGGTAATTCTGCAAACCGGCATATTCAAGTTTGAACTTGCCGGTCATCAGGCTGCGGTAAACCGCGTAAATGCCGGGATAAAGCGTGATGCCCAGCAGATAAACGACGGCCGGGCCTAATAGCAGATAAGGAAATGCCTTGCGCATGAAAGGGCTGCGGCGGACCAGGGTCCGCTTCGCTGGATGTAGGGGGAGCGCCACGTCAGCCATGGAAAGTGTTTACATGCCTCGCATCGTTAAGGAATGAAAAAATGGCCGGGTCGCCCCGGCCATTTTCGCGCTGCAGAGTTTAGAACGGCAGCTTCTTGTCCTTGCCAACCCACGTGCCAGGGGCCATCGAAGCATAGGATACCGGGTCGGCGCCCTTGTAGAAGCCGCTCTTCTCCATGATCGCCTTGACCTTGGCCGCCGCTTCATCAAGGGCGGCTTTCGGCTGCATTTCGCCCACAACCACCTTGTTGATCAGGAAGCCGATTTCCTGGTCCATCTGGAAGGCGTTTGGCAAGCGCGGCGCGCACCAGGCGTGCTCCAGCTCTTCAGACCAGATTTTGGCCGGCTGTGAAACCGCACGCAGCTTTTCATTGGTCAGCACTGACTTGTAGCCCGGCGCAACGCCATTGGCGTTGGCTTCGTTCATAGCCATGATCGAAGCTGAGGTCAGGAAGGCCAGCATGAGAAATGCGGCTTCCGGCTCCGGCGAGGTGGAGGTGACGCAAGACGTTGAGCCTGCGATGTTGGGCGGGGCAAAGCGGCCGCCTTCAACGCGTGGTTCATAGATCGTCAGGACGTCATCGCCGACCTTGCTCTGGTCGGGACGCGTGGCTTGGGTGCCCGAATCCTGCCACGAGATGTTGCAGGCGACCTGGCCGCCGAGCCAGGCGGCGCGGTTGGTCGGCCAGTCGGCCGCGGCCACGCCTTCAATAGCGTGCTTCGATAGTGCCACGATGGTCTCGAGGCCCTTGACGCCGGCATCGCCGTTGAAAATGGGTTCCCACTTGTCGTCGAACAGCTCGAGGCCATACTGGGCCGCGACATGCTGCCAGGTATATGTTGCCCAGAAGCCGCGGCCGCACATCATGCCGATGGCATTCACCCCGGGTTCTGCCTTGTTCAGTTCCGGCGCAAGGCGGATCATTTCATCATAAGATGGAATGGACTTTACCCGGTCCACATCCCCGCCAAGGACTTTCTTGAAGATCGACGGCCGGATGTGAACCATCTGGATATCGCAATCGAACGGAATGCCCATTAGGCCCTTGTCGCCCCAATGGCCGTAATTCATCAGATAGGTTTCGTAGAAATCATCGACCGGCAATTTCCACTTGGCGGCATATTCATCCAGCGGCTTGAGGAAGCCCTGGGCCGCGAAATCGCCAAGCCATGGCGAGAAGAACTGCAGCGCATCGAAGCTGGCATTGCCCGAGAGGAACTCGGCCACGACCTTGTCGTACATCGAGTCATCGGGAATGGCCACCAGTTCAACATTGATGCCGGAGAGTTCAAGGAACGGCTTGATGCCATCCTGGGCCGATTCACGGTCTGCGGCGCCAATGGCGAAGCGAACCGTCTTGCCCGCATGTTCCTTGCGCACCGCTTCCCAGTCCACGGTGCGGATCCAGTCCTTGTTCGGATCCCACAATTCATCATTGTCGCCCAGCTTGTACTGGTCGCGGTATTCCTTCTTCACGTATTTTCCGACATTGATGCCAGCCAAAACATCGGCCGGGTTCGCCATCGCGGCTAGGGCGCCGGTGACGTTGAACAGTGATACGCCGCCCACGCCCGAAACCAGGGCGGCGCTTGCCGCGGCACTTGATTTCAGCAGCGACCTGCGCGTGATAAGGCCGGATTTTTTCTTCAGCATCTGTCGTTTCCTCCATTGGTTGGCCTGCTCATAATTGGGTTTTGCATGCCGTCAGGCCTGAATGCACGCAAGTTCTTTGTGTCTTTTTTGCTGGTGTGATGATCGGTTGCGGAAAAGCTGGCACGGCGCAAGGCGCGCATCGAAGAATGGAAATCTGGCGTTTTTTCACTCAACTCCTGCTTCTCCCTTGCCCGGTGTTATCGTTGGTCTGGTTCGCCAACCGGATTCAATTGCAGAGTAGGCATTATAGTACTTAATTCATTTTAAAAATGCAAATGTTTCGTTATAGAATAGCAAAATTAACTGTTTGAAGTCACATGTTTGCGAGTTGGCTCGTCGCACGAACATAATATTCTTGATTGGTTCCGATTTTATGCCTATTTTCTACCGTCGAGGTGAATGTACAAAAGTTGCCTGTTTTCTATTTTTGTATCTATCGGCGACCGATATAGAGAGTCGATTGACCAACCCGCAGTTTAGCGAGGCCAGATGTCAGGATGCTAGAAAAGACCACTTCCAGGAAAGGCAAATCCGCCGGTGAAGGCGACCGCGGCGCCGGGCGCGTGGCGCGCAACCGGCTGCGCATTGCCTGGATGTATTATGTCGAAGGCCTGACCCAGAACGAGATTGCCGACAAGCTTGGCATCGGCCGGGTGACCGTGGTGCGCAATATCAACGAGGCGCTCAAGCAACGCGAAGTGAAAATCTGGATCGAGGGCGAAATTGCCGAATGCTTTGAGCTTGAGGTGCAGTTGAAGAAGGCCTTTGGCCTGCGCGAAGCCATCGTTGTGCCCGAGCCCACCAGTCCGGCCAATGTGACCAAGGCCATTGGCGTGGCGGCCGGCATGTACATCACTGACAGCCTCACCGACGACATGTCGATTGGCGTGGGCTGGGGCGCCACTCTCTATGAATCGCTTCAAACCCTGACGCCCCGCGAGCTGGAAAACGTTCAGGTCGTCTCACTCCTGGGCGGCATCGTGCAGGCCAGGCGCTATAACCCCTCGGAATTCGCCTGGCAGTTTGCCCGGATCGTTGGCGCCGACTGCTATCTTCTTGCGGCCCCCGCCGTTGTCGACTCACCCGAAACCAAGGAAGCGCTGATCGAGCGCTGCGGCTTGCGCGATGTGCTGCGCCGCGCCGAAAGAATAGATATGGCGCTGCTCAGCGTCGGCACCATGGCGCCGGATTCAACCGCCTTCCGCTTTGGCTTCAGTTCCGAGGAGGAACGCACCGCTTTGATCCGCCTGGGCGCCGTAGGCGACCTGCTTTACAATTTCTATGACAGTGCCGGAACGCTTGTTGACCATCCGATTAACCAGCGCGTGATGTCCATCCCTCTAGAGCAGTTGCGCGGCGTGCCCTTGCGCGTCATCGCCTCCGGCGGCCACGAAAAAGTCGAGCCGATCCTTGGCGCCATAAAGCTGGTGAACTGCAATGTCCTGATCACCAACGAGGCAACGGCGCGCGAACTGCTGCTAAGGCGGAACTGAAATGCTGACACCCCTGAAATCCGAAATTCTCAAAGTCGACGACCTGAGCCACGAGGCGCGCCGCTTCCGGACCATCCTGTGGTCCTTCGAACGCAACATGGACCTGTTATTCAAGGACACGGGGCTCACCGCCCAGGTTGACCACGTGGCGCTGGCCGAGGCCTTTTCCCGCTGGCGCCTGGCCTTTGACAATTCCAAATACCTGGCCAGCGCCGACCGCCGCGACTTCGTCATCTATGCGGCAGGCCTCATGCTCAAGGAGCTCATTGCCGCTTCGCCGCTGAAGGCTGTCGAAGGAAAAGAGGGGAAGCTTTCCGTCCTGCCGATCGGGATCGATCACCGGCTGAAGCGCTGGCCGGAAGGCTATGCCTATACCAGTTTTTGCCTTTCCGTCGCCGCCGCCATCCTCAAGGAAATGGGCGATGCGGAGCCGGTTCTGGCCGAAAAGACCGACGATCCCCGCTTCTGGGATTCCTTCCGCGAAAACGCCCTGGAAAGCCCGACCATGGCCGTGGCGTTTTTCGATCTTGTCTGCGGCCAGGATCCCAATTGGGAGGCGCCCGACGTTCCTTGGCTGCGGCGCGTTGTTTCGCGCTCGATTGATGTGGCTTCCCAGTTGCAGGTCCCTTAGGCAGCCCGCAACAGGGTTAAGCTCAAGGCATCAGCTTGCGCGGCGTGCGCGCCTGAAGCGGCTGGCGCCGGCCATCGGCCCGGTCCAGAACGCCCCGCGCCGTCTGTTCATCGGTCACCAGGACATTCGCAAATCCCGCATACAGCGCGCCATGCAGGACCGTGACCTTGCTGCGGCCGCCGGAAGCAAGGACCACGCAGGGAATATTCTTCAGCTTGCTGGGCGACAGGGCAATGACGCGCTGGTTGAGCGGGTGGTCAATGACTTCGCCGGCCGCATCGATCCAGTGCAAGCTGATGTCGCCGACTGCACCTGCTTTCATCAGGCTGGTCGCTTCCGCATTGGAGATCAGGCCAACCTGCGTCACCGTATTGGGATGAGTGAGTTCGCCAACCGAGAGAAGCGCCAGGTCGACCTTTGAGCCGCGTTCGAACACATCCCGGACCATGGACTGTTCCAGGAATATGTCCCGCGTTGCCTCTGAATCCGTGAGCGCCGGAGCGGCAATGTAATAGCATTGCGCGCCAACGATATCGGCCAGATGCGAGGCTGTTTCATGCGGATTGACCAGCGAGGCCTGCGTGAGTCCGCCCATCAGCGAAACGACGGATAGATTGCTGTACAGCCGCCGTGGAACCGAACGCAGCGAATAGCGCAGCGTGCGCCCCCAGCCCACCCCCACCGACATGCCGTCCTTGAGCTGCGATCCCAGATAGTGCCCCGCCGCATTTCCAATGACATAGGGAAGCTGGCTTCGGTTAAGCGGCGTGGGAACGACGACGGCGTGTTGCAGCTTGAACCGCTCCTTGAGCATTTCCTCCAGGGCGACGCAGTCCGCCAGCCGGCCTGTGACATTGACCTGGACCAGGCCCTGTTCGCGCGCCAGGGCTAGCAGGCGGTTGATGCGCACCCGGGTGAGCCCCAGTTTCTTGCCGATTTCCGCCTGCGTATTGCTGCCAACAAAATAGAGCCAGGCTGCCCGCGTGGCGAGCTGCTCCTCAGGATCGAATCCTGAAAGGTCCTCCGTACTCGGCAGATCGATTTCCACGACTCCTGATCTCATGTGTTTCCTGCCCGGTGTAGAACCTTCCACGGAATTTCAAGCGGCGCGTCCGAAACCAGCGTCTTCAACAGGGCGCTTGCCAGCGGCATGGCGCTATCATCCAGCACCCCGTCGGCCATCATGGCGCGGAGCGAACTGGCCGTTGCCACGCCAAGTTCCGCGCCTTCGATGGTGTCGCCTTTCATCGGCCCATTCCGGGCTTCGCTGTAGGTGAGGCCGCGTCCCAGATTGTTGCCGAGCCGGGAATTGCGCCCCGCCTGGCAGGTGACATAGAGGTCGCCAACCCCCGGCATGCCCCAAACGCTTTCCGCACTGCCGCCCAGCGCCCTGGTAAGCGCCATCATCTCCCGCACCGACTGGTCAAAAATCACCGCTGCGGCATTGTTGTTTTGCGCCTTGTTTTCCGCAGGCTGCATGCGCGCCAAGGCGCCATGGGCCCAGCCCACCGCAATGGCAAAGAAGTTCTTGAAGGCCGCACAGGTTTCAACCCCCACCATGTCCAGCGAGGGCCGTGGGTGATAATAATTCGTTTCAAGGGCGGCACAGAGCTGCGCTGCCAATGCTGCGTCATGCGAAACGATGACCGTGCCCGTCAGGCGGCGCACCGCGAGTTCGCCGGCAATGCAGGGGCCGCCGATGGCAGCCACGGGCACATCAAATCCCAAATTCTGCTTAAGCGATTTGGCGACCAGATCCGGCAATGTTGCAAGGCTCGCAGCCTCCGGGTGCATGCCCTTGGTAATCATCAATACGGGTATGGGCTTCCCCAGCGTTTCAGAGAGCCGTTCAATTGCCCACATGACCCCGGCCGAGGATACGCCAAGCAGAATCAGGTCTGTGTCAGTTCCCACCGCCTGGGCAAACTGGTCGTAGGTGAAGCTTTTGACCTGCACCGGCAGCGTCACATTGAGCTTGGGATGAAGCAGGCTCGCTCTTACGCTTTCAATGATCTCACCATCCAGATGCGTGCCCACCAGCCGCACCTCGAACCCACGATCGGCAAAGGGCAGCGTCATGGCCGATCCCATGACTCCGGCGCCCAGGATGGTGACAGTTTTCATCTTATCGCCATTGTCGTTTTGGCATCGAACAGGTGAACCTTGTCGAGCCGCGGCGCGAATTCTACGATGCTGTCACGCTTGAATTCCTGGCGTTCGCGCACAATGGCGCAAATCTCGTCGTCTCCCAGGTCAGCATAGATATGGATTTCAGGTCCTGTCGGCTCAGTCACCGAGATCTTGGCCGGAAAGCCCGTTCCAACATCCAGATCCTCGGGGCGAATGCCGTAGATGACTTCCTGTCCCGCCTTGGCCTTGTGGGATTTTGGCAACGGCAGCTTCACGCCATCTGCCGTGATCACATGGGTCTTTTCCGCAATTCCCTTGATCATGTTCATCGTCGGAGACCCGATGAACTGGGCCACGAACAGATTGACGGGATGGTCATAGACCTCCAGCGGCGTTCCCATTTGTTCGATGATGCCATCGCGCAGGATGACAATCTTGTCCGCCATGGTCATGGCTTCAATCTGGTCGTGGGTGACATAAACCGTGGTCGTCTTCAGCCGCTCATGCAGGTCTTTTATTTCGGTGCGCATCTGCACCCGGAGCTTGGCGTCGAGATTTGACAGGGGTTCATCAAACAGGAAGACCGCCGGATCGCGAACAATGGCGCGACCCATCGCCACGCGCTGGCGCTGGCCGCCGGAAAGCTCCCGCGGATACCGCTTGAGGTAAGGCTCCAGATTGAGGATCTTCGCCGCCCATTGGGTTTTCTCGTCGATTTCGAGTTGCGGGCGCTTGGCCAGGACCAGAGAAAAGCTCATGTTGTCTTTCACCGTCATGTGGGCATAGAGCGCATAATTCTGGAAGACCATGGCGATGTCGCGGTCCTTGGGGTGCTTGTCGTTCACCCGTTTGCCGGCAATCTCCACATCGCCCGAGGTAACCGATTCAAGCCCTGCGATCATGCGCAGCAAGGTGGATTTGCCGCAGCCCGAAGGCCCGAGCAGGACCACGAAACTCCCGTCCTCGATGGTCAGGTCAACGCCGTGGACAACTTCGATGTCGCCATATTTCTTGAAGATGTTTTTCAGGGTTACCGATGCCATGTCATGCCCTTTTCATTGCGGATCACGCGCGAGAAATTCGTCCAGCAGGCCCGCGTCATCCGCGAGATCGAGGAACGACCAGCGGTTGCGCACGTCGCGGGCATATTTCATGGATTGGCGCCAAAGGCTTACCGGAAGCCCCAGCTCGGTTGCAGTTGTTGCACCGCCCGCCGCCTTGAGGGTTGCGGCCATTTTTGCCGGGTCCATGACGAAGCCCTGCAATTCCTGACGCAGTTCCGGCCATAGGCCTGCAAGCTTGTCATTAAAGGCAGCGGCACCCGGCGCGTCGAAGGCCTTCTTTTTCGCCTCGCCATAGCACATCGATCCGATGGCCTTGCCGTAGCGGCCAATGAACTCGGCTTCCACAATGTGGGTGGCGCGGATCTTCGGCGGCTTGTCCATTCTCAGGATTTCATTTTGCAGGCGTGCAATGGCAAGCGAAGCCACGCCGACTTGCTGGCCATGCTTGGTGCCCGGATGGTCTTTGCCGGCAAACATGTCGATCCAGTGGGATACCTGGTGTTCGCCCATTGAGCCATGGTGCGAAACGCCGGTGAAGCAAACCCCGAAGCCGCACAGCATCAGCACGCGTTGCAGATGGCCATTGGCGGCAACGTCGTGCTTTGCAAGGTCACCCGCCGTGGCAATCATTTTGGGCTCATCTTCCGCCATCAGCGCATAGGGCGTGGCGGAATAGAAGGTGCCGAACAGGCGATGCGAGGCCCACCAGTCGATCTGCGCGGTTGGCCGGCAAAGACTGTCACCAAGGCCTGCGGCGGAAAGCCGGGTAGGCGCATCCGCGCACACCTTGAGGTCAATGAAGATGCCGCGGGGAGCGTGGGCGGGTAGGGAAGTCTTGTAGCCATTGTTCAGGGTCACCGAAGCGGTGGATGCCGCATAGCCGTTCATCGTGTTGGCCGTGCCGAAGCAGGCATATTTGCGGCCGTCCTTGAAGGTCGCGAACTTGCAGCTGTCCGAGAGCGAACCCGAACCCACGACGACGATGCCATCGGCATGGCGCGTAAGTTCCTGCACCCGTGCAACCGTCGGCTCATCGCAGTGCGTGTCACCGGGCATGACCACTTCATCGATGCTGCCGAGGCCCCTCAGCTCCTTGGCGACACGCCGGCCCAAGGCTTCATGGGTGTTGACGTCGCTGACCACGGCAATGCGCTTGCCTATGCGCAATGGCGCCACGAGATCGGCTGCACCCCCCTCGAGGGTTTCCTCGATGCGGATGGTTTCAAAGGGAACATTGGCAGGCTTTCCGGTTTCCGGATCCGGCCAGTCACCCTTCACGACATCGCGTATGAGTGCGTTCCAGTCCGTCATCAGGTGTCTCCAGAAATGGCTTGCAGCCGCGCATTCCATTGCGAAAGCGTTGGCCACAAGTCGCGGTATACTGCCATCAGTTCGCGGTAAGCCTTGTTTTCCCTGGCCCGCGGGCGGAATGTCCTGGAAGGCTTGCCGGACATGCTTTCGGAAGCGGCAGGAATGTTCTTGAACCATCCGGCGCCCTTGGCGGCGGCCATGGCAGCTCCAAGCGAAGAGGCTTCAACCGTTTCCAGCCGCCTCACGTCACGGCTCCCCGCATCGGCCACGATCTGGCACCATAAGTCCGACTGCGCCCCGCCGCCCATGACAACAATATGGTCAATGGCCTGCGTGGCAGCTGCAACACCATCCGTCATCATCACCTGCTCAAGGGCAATGCCCTCGAGGACGGCGCGGTAAATATCGCCGCGTGAGTGATTGCCCGATAGTCCGGCAATGACGCCCCTGGCTTTCGGACTCCAATAGGGAGTCATGCAGCCAAGCCAGTAGGGCACCAGCATCACGCCGCGGCTGCCCGGGGGCGATGCCTTTGCCTCCCGCTCAAGGGCCGCGAATATCCCCGGGTTCTTGCTGGCCTTCACATTGAATAGTCGCTCGACCATCCAGTTCACCAGGAATGTTCCGGTGCGAATGGCGGTTTCGTAGGAATAACCCTCTTCAGCTACGGCGGACATGGTCCTGAACACGGGGTTGTGGGCATAGGCCTTGCCGAAACTGCCTGATACGACCGCTGTGCCGAGATTGAGATAGGCACGGCCGGCAACAAAGGTATTGGCTCCCGTGCCGGCGCATTGCCCATCTCCGCCGCCGGCCACGACCAAGGTTCCCGCTTTCAGGCCCGTGAGCCGGGCTGCGGCTGGGGTCACTTCGCCCATGACCTCTCCGGGACGGAACAGCTTGGGCAATTGCGACCGGCTCAACCGGGCCGCGGCGAGAAGTTCATCGGACCAGTCATATTGCTCCATGTCGATCAGCCCCATCGGATCGGCCGAGGCCGTTGATGTGTGCCACTGGCCGGTGAGAAAATGCACCAGTATTCCATGCACTTCAGCCGTCATGGCCGTCTTCTTCCAGAGGCCGGGCATGGATTTGGCCAGCCACAGGCAGCGCGAGATGCAGGGCGTGACATCGCTGGGCTTGCCGGAAATGCGGTGCAGTTCTTCGGCTCCGATCAACTGCGCCAGTTCTTTGGCTTCTGCATGGGCCCGCTCATCCAGCCACAAGGTGCCGGGGCGCAGGGGTCTGTTGGCAGAATCGAATTGCGCGAAGGATTCACGCTGGTTGGAAATGGCGATTGCGCCCACCCGCGCCATGTCAATTTTCTTCGAGAGTTGCTTAAGTGCCTTTGCCGCGCCGTTCGTCCAGTCGCCCACATCCTGCTCAAACCAGCCGGGCTTCGGATTGCTCATGGGCACGCCGGCCCGGCCTTCGGCAACCGCGCGTCCGCGCCGGTCCCAGGCGATGGCCTTGGTTGTAGTCGTCGATGAATCGAGGCCTATGACGAGATCGGTTTTCATGGGTGACAAAAAAGGGAGGCAGCACGAGGCTGCCTCCCGCCTTTCTGGTGATTAAAGCAGGCCCGCATCTGCGACTTGCGCGTCAATGAGCCCGGCGATGGTGTCCATGCACTTCTTGGCGTCGCCGCCGAAGTCCTGGCCCGTCAGCAGCTTGCCGAGGTTGACCGGGATCTCGTTGTTCGAGAAGCCAGCCCACAGCGGCATGTCGGGTTCTGACGCGATGTTGTTGTCGATGATCCACTTCACCATTTCGAGATGGCGCGTGGTTCCGGGTCCGACAACGGCCTTGGCCTTCACCCGCTCGTCGGCGAACGAAGAGAGGCGCATCGGCGCGAAGCCACCCAGCAGGGTGCAGCGCGTCATCACGTCCTTCGAGCAGGCCCACTGCGTGAACAGCCAGGCTGCATCGAGGTTCTTCGAGTACTTGGACAGGCCAAGCACCGAGCCGCCTTGGTGGGCGTAGCCCGGAATTTCACCGAAGCCCACGTCAGACTGCGCGCGGAGCGGCTTGCCGACAAGCGGCTTGGCCGGCATCCACAGGCCCTTGACCTTGGAGTCGTCAGCGTCGAGGCCCGGGAAGAACTCATCCCAGGACTGGACGAGGGCGCACTGGCCGGAGGCCATGATCTGCCACTGGCCGTCCCAGGTGGAGTTCAGCGATTCCGCCGGGGCGTTCTTGGCCCATTCCTGGTACATCTGCAGGCCGCGGACGGCGGCCTCGTCATTGCCCTTGAACTTCTTGTCCGAACCGAAGATCGAGCCGCCTTCGTTCCACACCATCTGGGTCCAGTCGCAGTTCAGCGAGTAGTGGCCCGACTTGGCCTGGAGGCCGGTGCCGAACATGCCGTTGGCTTTTTCAGCTTCGGTGATCTGCTTGATTGCCGCCGTGAATTCTTCCGGCGTGGTCGGAACCTTGATGCCATGCTTGTCGAGGATGTCCTGACGGTACATCAGCATGAAGATCGGAATGTCGAAAGGAATGCCGACCCACTTGCCTTCATACTCGGCAAGGCCCTGCACCAGCGGCTTTGAGAAGTCCTCGAAGTCGAAGCCCGGCATGGCCAGGTCAGGCTTGTCCTTGTAGTACTGCACGGGGTCGATGGTGTCCTGGCTGAAGGTCGCGACCCAGGACTGGTCAAGATAGTAAACGTCATAGGAACCGAGCTGGCCCTGTACGTCCTGCGTCGCCTTGGCGAGAACCTGCTCGAGCGGCACGATCTCGATTTCGACTTCAATGCCGGTGGCGTCGGTGAATTCGCCCTTGAGCTTGTCGAGCACCACGGTCGGAGGTGTTGCTTCGGAGGTGTAGCGGATTTTGGTGCCCTTGAAAGGGCCGCTCACGTCCTTGAGCCATTGCGTGACGTTGGCATCCTGGGCGAAGGCTTCGCTGCCGATCAGGCTTGTGTCGCCACGGAAGCCGCGGGGGTTTCCGAGCATGCCTGCCGAGAAGGCCGAGAGGCCCACTCCGGCCATGCCCAGCTTCTTGAGGAAATCGCGCTTGGAGATGCGTCTTGCGGCGAAATCACGTGCGGTATCGGCAATAAAGGTCTTTTTGTCGTGGTCTCTAAAGCTCATTTCAGTCCTCCCATTGGGTTGTCGTTTCTAATCTCGTTCACAGACTCACTCTTTCAGGGATCCCAGAGTGAGGCCGCGGACCAGATGGCGTTGGACGAGCAGGATGAAGATGAAGCTTGGAATCGCTGCGGCTGTTCCCAGCGCTGCGATAAAGCCCCATTCATTGCCCGTCGAAGTCACGAATGTCTGAATTTTGACCGGAACCGTCCGGATGCTCGTCGTCAGGAACAGCGACAGCAGGAATTCGGTCCACGAGAATATGAATACCAGCACGGCTGAGGCCGCAACACCGCCGCGCACCATCGGCAGCACCACCTTGCTGAACGATTGCCAGCGCGTGGCCCCGTCGATCATCGCCGCCTCGTCCACATCCTTGGGGACGTCGTCAAAGAACGACTTCATCAGCAGAAGGGCGATGGGCAGGTTCATCAGTGCGTAGATCATCATCAGGCCGAGATAGCCGCCGTAAAGGCTGTCGTTGTCACGCAGGCCCGCATCCTTGTAAATCGTCACCAGCGGAATCAGGATGGCGATGGGCGGCATGAAGCGCTGGCCCAGCACCCAGTTGAGATAGGCGGCACGGCCCCTGAACGCCATGCGCGACAGGGCATAGGCCGCGAAGACCGCGACCGCCATGGTTACCGCCGTGGCGCCGATTGAGACCACGACCGAATCAAGAATGGCGCGGCGCGAGTCATAGGCTTCCGCCCCCCCCACGCCCATGCCGATGCCCTGGTCAATGGCGATGCCGGAGCGCGACAGGCCGAACAGGGTGACGGCATAGTTGATCAGCGTCGGCACGAAGTCGAAGAACACCACGCGATCCTTGTCGAACACCGCGGAGATCGGCTTGATCGAGGTCAGCGCCCACCACAGGATGGGGAACATGAAAACAAAGGTCACGAACACCGCGGCGATGTCGCGCAGGATGCGGAGGTGCCGGGGCTGTTCCATCAGAGCTTCACCTTGCAGACTTTCATGAAGACAAATGAAACGAAGATGACGAGGATAAGTGTCATCAGCGCGATGGTGGAGGCGTAGGGGAAGTCGGCGTTGCCGAAATAGATGCGCCCCGCATAGGAGGTCAGCGTTTCGGTCGCCGTACCCGGGCCAGAATCCGTCATCACTTTTACGTAGTCAAAGGCGCGGAACAGGTCGATGCCGCGAATCAGCACCGCGATGGCGATGACCTTGGACATCATCGGAAGCGTCAGTTTGAAGAACACCTGTATGGCCGTCGCGCCATCGATAGCGGCGGCCTCGAAGGGTTCCTTGGGCAGTGAGCGCAGTCCCGCCAGCATGATCAGCACCATGAACGGCGTCCATTGCCAGACTTCGGCCAATAGCACGCCGGCCATGGCGGTGTTAGCAGTGCCCAGAATGGAAAAACCCGTCGGCAGCAGCCCGGTGGCGATGATTCCCCGCGCCAGAACCCCGAACGAGCCATTGAGCATGAGCAGGAACATCATGGCGGTGACGGCGGGCGGGATCACCAGCGGCAAGGTCATCATGGCGCGCAGGAGCCCGTAGCCCTTGCGGTCCGAATCAAGCAGCAGCGCAATCAGCATTCCGAGGACTAGCTGCAGCAGAAGCGCCGCGCTGGTGTAGACCAGGGTGTTTCCAAGGGCGTTCCAGACACGCTCGTCGCCCAAAAGTTTTGACCAGTTGTAGGATGGCGCGAACGAGAGCTTTCGGGTGACCGGATGCTTGCGCTGCAGCGAAAGCCAGATTGCATAGAGCAGGGGATAAAGGCCGAAAACCACCATTAGCGCCGAGGCGGGCAGCAGCCAGGGTAACGGATGTTCGGACACCATCCACCGAGGCAATAATCTTGTTTTTGCTGCTGCTGCGCTCATGTATTGGTGCGGGGCCCCGAGCAGAGGCGGCAAGGCGTAACTATGTGCACATCAATCACGCTTTGAACCTCCCATTTGAACTTTTGTTTTTTTTTGTTACAAGTGTTCAAGGGAGTAAAGAACTAATAGATAATCGTGTCAACGATGTTTTTTGCTCCCGTCGTTCCACACGCTCAATCGGAGTACCGCCTATGAATTCTTCGTCCGGCATGCGGCCAGGGTTTCAGCCGATTGAAGATTTCCCAGCCGCAGACAGGCGCAGGGTGCGGGCGGTGCTGACCGACATCGATGATACCCTGACCGAAAACGGGCGTCTTCCAGCCATTGCCTATCAGGCTCTTGAGAGCCTTCACGAGGCAGGATTGTTGGTCATTCCGGTAACAGGCCGCCCGGCCGGCTGGTGTGACATGATTGCGCGCCAATGGCCTGTGGACGGCGTGGTAGGGGAAAACGGCGCGTTCTATTTTCGCTACAAGCAGGCGGAGAGCCGCATGATCCGCAAATACATGAAGCCCCCCGCTGAGCGCGCCACTGACCGCGAGCGGCTCAACGCCCTGCAGGCCCATATCATCAAATTGGTTCCCGGCGCGGCCATTGCCAGCGATCAGGCGTACCGCGAAGCCGACCTTGCCATTGACTTCGCCGAGGATGTCCCCGCGCTGCCCCCGGCTGCGGTCAAAAAAATCGTCGAATTGTTTGAACAGCAGGGTGCCACCGCGAAGGTGTCGTCCATTCACGTGAATGGCTGGTTCGGCGGCTATGACAAGCTGACGACCAGCCTCCGCCTGCTGGCCGACGAATTTGGGCTTGATGCAGCAACGAATCGCGAAACAGTTGTCTTTGCCGGAGACAGCCCCAATGATGCTCCCATGTTTGGTTATTTTCCAAACTCGGTTGGCGTTGCCAATGTAATGCATTTCAAGGGCAGCCTGCCGGCGGCGCCCACCTGGATAACCACGCGTTCCGGCGGCCAGGGCTTTGCCGAACTCGCCGGTCATTTGCTGGAAAAATAGGTCTCACGTCCTCTTATCAAGGCTTTGCCGGTATTTTTCCGCGTCCCAGTTGACCAGCCGGTCGATGGCCTCGCCATCCAGCGCGGTCAGCGGGTCATCTGTCTCGATCCGGCGCATGACATCCGCCAGGCACCGCCCCATGGGTTCGATCGCGGGCTTTGCATCACGCCGCAGCAGCACGCCCTTGCCCGGAATTGCAACAAGCGGAGCCGCGCTTTCAATTTCCGTGGCAACCCCGATCCCGAGAAATACCACGTGGTCGGGATAGAAGACGGCATTCTTGCCTCGCTCCAGGGCGAGCCCGTCCGTGGCCAGCGCATGGGTTTCGGTGTCGCTGGATGGAACATAGTCCGTTCCCAAGCAAAGCTGGCCGAGTGTCATGAGATCCGGCGGGACAGCCGCCCGAACCGGCCTGGTGAGCACATTCACCACCCGGCCCAGGAGCTTTTCCGCCTCGGCGACACTTTCGGCAGCCACCACCAGGCCGTGGTTGCCAAGAATGAGAACGTCGATTCCCGGTCTGAGCCGGGCGGCAATGGCGTTTGCGAGCGGCAGCCCAGGCCGCGCATAGGGGATGAAAGCCCAATTGAAGCCTTTCAGTTTTTCCGTCAAACGCTGTTCCGCATCGCCGCGGATGGCCCACGCGATGGTGTTGACGCAATGCACATGCACGACGACCCGCTGCGGCATCAGCGCATGCACGGTGGTCTCTATCGATGGCCGCAAGCCCGTTGCATTAAGATCAGCCATCACAAAATCCGTGCAAGACTCGCAGGCCGGGTCATTCCTTGCCAGTGCGGCCAATAAGGCCTCGTGCTGAACCGGAACAAAAATGTCGAGGGTCCCGGCATCCCGAAGCCAAGTGCCGGAGGCCTTGATCCACATCACGCCCTTCTGCTTCAGCGACGTATTGCCCCCCGCCGCCTGCACCAGCAGGGGATCGGAGCCGACACGGGCCGAAAGTTTTTTCAGGGCCGGGAATTCAGTCATTGTGGGATCTCGCAAGGATTAGCACTGCAGTTACGGCAGATAAAAGCCCTTCAAGTGTAGCTTGAGAAGCAATTTTTTTCGGATATGCTCCAGATCGTCACGACAGGTCCTAATTGATGGCTCAGAAAATTCCGTGGATCGGCACGGGCTGGAAAATGAACAAGCTCCGTGCCGATGCGCTTGGTTTTGCCACGACGCTGAGGGACTCAGCCATTGCCAACACCCCATTGGCCCAGACATTTGTGCTTCCGCCATTTCCCTATATCGCCGAGGTGGCCGATATCCTGAAGGGCACGCGCGTGAAAGTCGGCGCACAGAACATGCATTGGGAAGAGCAGGGCCCCTGGACCGGGGAAATCTCTGCCCCGATGGTGAAGGACTGCGGTGCCACCATGGTGGAACTCGGCCACAGCGAGCGCCGCAGTTTTTTCAACGAAACCGACGAGACCGTGGCGCTCAAGGTGAAAGCCGCAGTGAAGCATGGCCTTCTGGCTCTCGTCTGCATCGGCGACACGAAAGCCGAATATGACGCGGGGCGAACAGCCGAAGTTCTGGAACGCCAGACCCGCGCCGCCTTGAGCCTTGTGGGCAAATCTTCCGCCAGCAAAGTCATTCTCGCCTATGAGCCCGTCTGGTCCATCGGCGAAGGCGGCGTTCCCGCCGATCCGGATTTCGCCAACGAGCAGCAACGGCGCATCAAGGCGGTCACCCTTGCCGAAACAGGCGCGG
This sequence comes from Hyphomicrobiales bacterium, assembly GCA_016792825.1. Taxonomy (GTDB): domain Bacteria; phylum Pseudomonadota; class Alphaproteobacteria; order Rhizobiales; family Aestuariivirgaceae; genus Aestuariivirga. The sequence continues at coordinate 60,775 of JAEUMI010000134.1, read as the reverse complement.
CGCTGCCCATTCTTTACGGCGGCAGCGTCAACCCGCAGAATTGTTGCGCCCTGGCCCGCCAGCCCCACATCGATGGGCTTTTCATTGGCCGCGCCGCGTGGAATGCTGCTGGCTTCATCGGCATAGTCGAGGCCGTCATTTCAGATTTAGGAGAACCATCATGAGAATCGCATTGGGCGGCGACAGCGCCGGAAAGCCTCTGATCGACGTAATCGAGGCTCACCTCAAATCGAAGGCCGGCCATGAAGTGACCAATCTCAGCCAGCCCGGCTTCTACGCCGACCTTTCCGCCACCATTGCCAAGGCTGTAAAGGCCGGCAAATACGAGCGCGCCATCCTGTGCTGCGGAACGGGGATCGGTGTTTCCATTTCCGCCAACAAGGTGCCGGGCATCCGCGCGGCACTCACCCACGACACCTATTCGGCCGAGCGCGCCGCCAAATCCAACAATGCCCAGATCATCACCATGGGAGCCCGCGTCATCGGCCCGGAACTCGCCAAGGCTATCGTCGACACCTGGCTGGCCTCGGAATTTGACCCGAAAGGCGCATCCGCTGCAAATGTCGAGGCCATCAACAAGCTCGATGAAACCGCCGGCAAACTTTGATCTCGATGAGAAGACTCCGAAATGAATCTTAAGCCTCTCTGCCATGCCTGCGCCCTTGGTATCGATATCGGCACTTCAGGGGTGCGCGCTGTTGCCGTTGATGGCGAAGGTCGCCCGGTCGCCGCATCTGTATTTGCGTATCAGGCGGCAGACGACAAGCGAATCCCTTCCGCCTGGTGGGCCGCTGTGGAAAATTGCCTCAATGACCTTTCGGGAAAATGCGCGCTTGGCAGCATCGAAGGCATAGCCGTCGATGGAACCTCCGGCACGCTTGTGGCCCTCGATGCCGGCAATGCCCCGCTTGGCGCCGCAAGCCTCTACAATGACACCTGCGATGATCCCGATATTGTGGCTGCCATCGCCGCGGCTGCTCCCGCAACCAGCCCGGCGCTGGGCGCCACCACTGCGCTGGGCCGCGCCATTAAGCTTTCGCGGGGCAGCGGCGTCCATCGCATTGTCCACCAGGCTGATTGGATTGCCATGCGCCTTGGCCATGGTGAGGCCATCTCCGACGAAAATAACGCATTGAAAACCGGCTATGATCTTGGCACGGAGCGCTGGCCGGAGTGGCTGGATAGTGTTGGCATGGACCGGCGCCTGCTGCCGAAAGTCGCCCGGGCCGGTGCCGCAATCGGCGGAATCGGAAACGCCGGAAGGGCCCTTGGCCTGGCCGAGAACACCCGCCTCCATGCAGGCACAACGGATGGCTGCGCCGCATTTCTGGCAACAGGCGCGCATCAGATCGGCGATGCTGTGACCTCACTGGGATCCACATTGGTGGTGAAAATCGCCTCGGACCGCCCCATCAGTGCTCCCCTGTTTGGCATCTACAGCCACCGCGTGGGCAATCTTTGGCTTGCCGGCGGCGCATCGAATACCGGCGGTGCGGTCATCCGCAGTCTTTTTGGCGATGCGCAGCTGGATGATCTGACGCGGAGGATAGATGCCAGCCAGCCCACCGGCCTTGACTACTATCCGCTGTTGCGGCCGGGAGAACGCTTTCCAATCAACGACCCCAACCATGCTCCCCGTCTCACGCCTCGTCCGGCGGATGACGTCGTGTTCTTCCAAGGCGTTCTGGAGGGGATCGCGGCAGTCGAGGAACTTGGCTATCGTCAACTGGCAAAGCTCGGCGCCCCGCAACTGCGCAGTGTGCGCACGGTTGGTGGCGGCGCCCGTAATCTGCCCTGGCGTGAAATCCGGCAACGGAAGCTCGGCGTACCGTTTCTGGATTCAATTTCCGAGGATGCCGCCGCCGGGGTGGCCTCCCTGGTCATAAGAGAACGAAGCCTGTCACAATGAAAATGCCACCCACTGTTACGCTGAACGAACTCAGTGCACTCTATGATGTGTTCTTCATCGATCAGTTCGGCGTGCTGCGCGGCGGGGAAGTCGCTTATGCAGGAGCAAGCCAGGCTTTGGTCCACCTGAAAGCCCAGGGCAAGACCATCGTCATTCTGTCCAATTCCGGCCGCAGCGGCCCTTACAACATCTCCCGCCTGGCGAAACTCGGCTTCGACAGCAGCTCATTCGATCGCTTCGTCACCTCTGGCGACGTTGCACCCGCCTTGCTGGAATCTGGTCTGCTCCCCATTGAGAGAAGCAAAAGCACTCGCTGCCTGACGATAGCAAGTGGCGAGGACCGTTCTCTCGCCGACAATCTGGGTTTCTCCAGCGTGGATACTGCCGAAGAAGCCGATCTGGTCATCATCTCCGGCAGCGAAACCGAGCGTATCCCGCTTGCGTCCTATCGCGCTCTCCTGCTCCCCGCGGCAAAAAGGGGCGTGCCATGCATCTGTACCAACCCTGATGTTCACAAGCTTGTAGGCGAAACGCTTCTTCCTGCCGCCGGAACCATTGCTGCGCTATATGAAGAGATGGGCGGCAAGGTCACCCGCATCGGTAAGCCCTATGTGGACATCTACCGCCATGCCCACGCCTTGTGCGGCCATCCCGACAAGGCGCGGATCGTTGCGATCGGCGACAGCCTTGAACACGATGTAATTGGTGCCGCAACCTTTGGCATAGACAGCGCATTGACTTTGACTGGTTTGCAGGCTCATGTTTCGGAGGCGGCACTTCTCGCCCAAATGCAGGAAGGGCAAATTGCCCCGCGTTATCTGCTTGGGTCTTTCGTGTGGATTGAATAAAGGCTACCTGTTGAGCCATTTCATCAGATGGATCGCCGAAGCCACGACTTCGCTACTACCCTTGGTGATTTCAATAGTGGCCGATGAGCGGCTCCGCGCTTCATCATAGGCTGCCATGACATAGGTCACGGTGATCGTGTCGCCGATGTAAACCGGCTTCAGGAACCTGGTCCTGTCATAGCCGATTGATACGGGATAGGTCGAAGAAGTTACACTGACGCATTTCTCCACAATCATCGTCGAGGCCCGCGACATGTAGCCTACCAGCAGCGCGCCATGGGCAATGCGCCCCCCATACTGGGTCCCGCGCATGAATTCTTCATCCACATGGTTGGGCGAGAAATCGCCGGTGATGCCGGCAAAGAGATAGACGTCGCTTTCGGAAACGGTTTTCCGGAAGGTCGCTGTCAATCCGATGATGTCAGTCTGGAATTCAGCCATTTGCGTTAGGCCTTGAGCAGTTCGCGGGCGATGATGCTGCGTTGAATCTGGTTGGCGCCCTCGTAGATCTGGGTGATTTTGGCATCGCGATAGAGCCTTTCGACCTCAAACCCGCGGATATATCCCGAACCGCCAAAGATCTGAACCGCGTTTGCCGTGTGCTGTACCGCCGTGTCGCTGGCAAAGCATTTGGCGATCGAGCAGTCCATGGTCGCAGGCAAGCCCGCATCCATCGTCATCGCCGCGCGGTGCACCAGCGCGCGTGCCGCCGTGATGTCCTTCTTCATGTCGGCCATCATCCACTGCAGGCCCTGGTTTTCGGCGATGGGCTTGCCGAATTGCTTGCGGGCCTTGGAATAGTCGAGGGCCGCGTCAAGCCCCGCCTGGGCAATGCCGACAGCCAGTGCCCCGATGCCGATGCGGCCCTTGTCGAGAACGCTCATCATAATATGAAAGCCGCGGTTGATTGGGCCCAGTAGTGCATCGGCGCTCAATCGCACATCTTCGAAATGCAGCGCGCCAACCGGCGATGCGCGCTGGCCCATTTTCTTTTCTTTCTTGCCGCGCGATACCCCTTCGGCGGAGAGATCGACGATGAAGATCGACATTCCACGGTTGCCTGCATCGGGATCGGTGCGGGCAAGGACATAGCCATAATCGGCGATGGGAGCGTTGTGGATCCATATTTTGGAGCCGGAAAGACGCCAGTCCGGGCCGTCCCGCCGGGCGGTGGTTTTTACGCCCGAAACATCCGTGCCGGCCTCAGCCTCGGTGATGCAATAGCTCACCCGCTTGCGCACGGCGAGGACGTCGGAAAGATACATCTCGCGCTGGGTCTTGGTTCCATGCACCGAGAGAAGCGTGCCGATCAGCTCCACGAGGCCGCATTGGTCGGCCACCGAGGCATAGCCGCGCGAAAGCTCTTCCATGACAAGGGAATAGGAGAGGGCATCAAGCCCTGCGCCGCCGAAGTCCTCCGGAACCGTGATCCCGAAAAGGCCGAGTTGCGCCATTTCCTCGTAGAGCTCGGCGGGAAAGGCCTCCGTTTCATCAAGCTCGGCGGCGCGGGGGCGTACCCGGTCGCTGGCAAAGCGCCGGGCCGTATCATGGATGTGGCTGTAAATATCCGCCGGCAGCCTGGGCACGGGAAGATGAAAATTTGACGCGTTGCTCATGGTGCTTTTCTCACCAGCCTGAGGATCGTATCCACATTGAAGGCCAGGCGTGCATCGAGGTTTTCCGGCGACATGTAATCACGTTCAAAAACGATGGATCCGGTGAATCGGTTGTTCAGATAGTAGTAGCCGATGGCAGCGATGGTAATATTCAGCTGCACCGGATCAACTCCTTTCCGGAACACGCCCTTGGCAACGCCGCGATCAAGAATGGCCTTCACCATCTGCACGAATTTCCCGCTCGAGCTGCGGATCACTTCCGATGTTTTGAGGTGCCTTGCACGGTGCAGGTTCTCGCTGTTGACCAGGGTGAGGAACTCCGGATGATCGAGATAGTATTTCCAGGTGAAGCGGACCAGCGTTACAATTGCATCTTCTGGCTCGAGTTCGGTGAGGTGAAGCGTTTGCTCTGCGGTGCGGATTCCCAGATAGGCCGCTTCAAGCACCGCGGTGAACAACTTCTCCTTGCTGCCGAAATAATGATAGATCATGCGCTTGTTCGACTTTGAGCGTACCGCGATTTCGTCGACGCGCGCCCCCCCCAATCCCTTGCGCGCAAACTCGACCGTTGCGGCGGCAAGAATCCGCTTTCGCGTCATCTCGGCATCACGGCGAATGCCGCCATTTGGCTTCGCAGGCGCTGCCGACTCGGCTGATGGTGCAACGGTCATTCTTTTAACTTCCCGAATTGCCCGGCAATCGCAAGCCTTCCTTTGCCCGGCCCCCTCCCGGGGTACTTGACTATTCCGTATAATGAAGTAACTAGTTAGTGCAGTAAAGGCCAAAAAATCGGGAGGATTAAAAATGGCTAGCAAGAAGACTGAAACCGTTAACGTGAATGCCCGCCTGAACCGCCGCACGATTCTGAAAGGCGCTGCCGCGCTTGGCGTGTTCGGAAGTTCGTTCCCCATGCCGGCGATTGCCCAGGAAACCACCTGGACACTCGCCAATTCCATGCGCTCTGTGGCAAATCCCTATCACGCCAGCTTCGCCAAGGGCGGCGCGGATTTCGCCAAGTCCATTGGCGCCACCTATGAAACGCTGGCCACCGAAGGAAACTCTGAAAAGGGCGTCTCGGATATCAGGGCGCTTCTCCAGCGCACCGGCGGAAAACTGATCCTCAACGTCGATCCCAATGACTCGCCTGACGCCCGGGTAATCGTGGAAGAAGTGAAAAAGGCAGGTGGCTTCGTCGTCACCCAGTGGAATAAGCCCGACGATTTGCATCCCTGGGACTTCGACCCGAATTATGTGGCCCACATGTCCTTTGACGGCGTGCCGACGGCTGAGGCCATCGCCAACGAGCTGTTCAAGGCATTCGGCGGCGAGGGCGGCATCGTGGCGCTGGGCGGAATTCTGTCCAACGTCCCCGCGATCGAGCGCAAGCTCGGCCTCGACAACGCCATTGCCAAGACCAACGGCAAGGTGACTCTCCTTGACTTCCAGCCTGCCGACTGGAACGAGCAAAAGGCCTTCGACATTACCCAGGCCTGGCTCACGCGCTTTGGCGATCAGGTCAAGGGCGTGTTCGCCGCCAATGACGGCATGGGCATGGGCGCTCTCGAAGCCCTTCGCCAGAACGGCCTGGCAGGTAAAGTGCCGGTCGTTGGAATTGACGGCATTGACGCTGCCGTCACGGCCATCGAAGCAGGTGAATTCGCGGGCACGGTTGCCTGGGATCCCATTTGGACTGGCGGCATGGGCCTTGCCATTCCCTATGCCCACGCCACAGGCAAGATCGACATCACCAAGGAACCCCGCGAACACCGCGAATTCTATGGCACCGGCATAATCGTGTCCAAGGATACGGTGGCGGACTACAAGAACAATCCTCCCAAGGTGGACTACAACGATCTCTGGGGCAAGGCGACCGGCCAGATCCAGTATCGCAGCTGAACTTCCGCAATGACCTATGGCCGGGTGCCTGGCACCCGGCTAATCTATTGGTCCCTTAAGGGCGGGAGAACGCTGTGAAGCCGGTTTCAGTGTCAAACGGAAATCTCCTTGGGCATTGGCGCAGATGGGCGCCGGTCGTGGTGCTGCTTGCGCTGTGCATTCTCATCAGCCTGTTCAACGGTAATTTCCTCACCTTCGGCAACTTCATCCGGCTGCTGAACTCGGCCGCGATTCCCATCGTGCTTTGCATGGGGGCTACGTTCATCATTCTCATGGGTAGCATTGATCTGTCCATTGAAGGTGTGGTGGCGCTGACTGCCGTGATTGTGAGCCTCCTGGTTCTGAACGATATATCGCCCTATGCGCTCAGCCTCTGGGCCGTGCCCATTGCCGTGGCTGTGGGCGGTATGATGGGGCTGCTCAACGGCGTTCTCCACATAAAACTGAAAACTCCATCCTTCATGACAACGCTTGGTGTGGGCTTCGCTGGAGTTGGTGTCGCCACGACGATTCTGGGCGGCACCACAGTCCGTATATCAGACCCGACCTTTCGCTTTCTCTCCCTTGGCCGCGTATTGGAAATCCCGATGGCCGTATGGATTGCCGCCGTTGCAGTGGCGGTTGCCTATGTCATTCAGGAACGCACGCGCCTGGGGCGCTGGCTTTATGCCATCGGCACGGATGAAATGACGGCGCGCCACGCCGGCATTCCCATCGAACGCACACGGATCCTCATTTTCGGCATTGCCGGCCTGTTTTATGGCCTGGGCGGGGTGCTTGCCGCGGCGCAATTTGGCCAGGGCCATGCCCTGATCAGTCAGGGCCGGCTCTTCACCACGATTACCGCCGTTGTTGTCGGCGGAACGGCGCTCTCCGGCGGCGTTGGCTCCGTAATCAATTCGGTCATTGGCGTTTTCATCGTCGTTGTGCTGGCCAATGGCCTGGTTCTGATGGGGGTCGAGCCTTATGTGCAGCAAGGCGTGCAGGGCCTGCTGATCATTGCCGCCGTGGCGCTGGCCCTCGATCGTTCGCGCCTTGATGTGGTGAAATGATGCAGCCAGTCCTTGAAGTCCGCAATGTCTCGAAATCCTTCCCCGGCGTGAAGGCGCTGGATAATGTCAGCTTCCATATCAACAAGGGCGAAGTCGTGGGCCTCATTGGGGAAAACGGTGCTGGAAAATCCTCCTTGCTCAAGGTTCTGAATGGCATTTATCAGCCTGACGAAGGGAAAGTCCTGGTAGACGGCCGGGAAATTATCATCACTTCGCCGCGCCATGCCTTTGATTCCGGCATTGCTATGGTCTTCCAGGAGCAGTCGATCCTGCCCACCCTGACCGTTGCGGAAAACATCTTCCTCGGCCGCGAAGAGGAGTTCCTGCGCTTTGGCCTCATCTCCAAATCGCGTATGAATGCGGCAGCGGCAGAGGAATTGAAGAAGGTCCATCTCAGCACCCATCCCGCCATGCGCTGCGCCGATCTCTCCTTTGCCGACAGGCAGATGATCGAGATCGCCAAGGCGCTTTCTCTCGACAGCCGCATCAAGACAGATGTTACGATCCTCCTTGACGAACCCACGTCAGTCCTTGAGCAAAAGGAAATCGAACTGCTCTTCAGGATCATCGGCGATCTGAAGCAGCGGGCTTCCATCGTATTCATTTCGCACCGTCTCGAGGAGGTGCTTGAAATCTCGGACCGTGTCTATGTCATGCGGGACGGCCAGATTGTCCAGGAGCTGGCCGCAAAGGATGCCACCGTCAAGGAACTGCACCAGCACATGGTGGGACGCCAGCTGCATCACGAATACTACCGTGAGGCGCGCCAGGCCACGCCCTCAGCAAAAACCGTGCTTGAATGCGTGGATTTGAACCGGGATGGAGCTTTTTCCAACATCAGCTTTGAACTTCATGAGGGCGAAGTTCTGGGCATTGCCGGCGTGATTGGTTCTGGCCGTGAAGACCTGGCACGCTGTCTCGCCGGGCATACCTCTCCTGACGGCGGCAACTTGCTGGTCAATGGAACCGCCGTGCACTTCGGAGCGGCCTATGACGCAACGGCCAAGGGCGTTGGCCTTGTACCGAGTGAACGGAAGGTGGAGGGCCTTGTCGCCCCCTTCAGTGTGGCGGAGAACATGACGCTTGCCGCCCTTCCAAAATTCGTATCAGGCGGCATTATCAGTTTTTCTTCAGAAAAAGCGGTGGCGGCCGACTGGGTTTCAAGACTCAAGATCAAGACGCCGTCCACAGCGACTTCGGCTGGAAGCCTATCGGGCGGCAACCAGCAAAAGGTCGTCCTCGCCAAGTGGCGCATCGCCGGCGTCCGTGTCCTGATCCTGGATCATCCCACGCGCGGCATTGACGTGGGCTCAAAGGAAGACGTCTATGAACTGGTGCGCGACATGACCGCCGAAGGACTTGCGGTAATTCTACTGGGCGACACGCTGGATGAAGTGATTGGCCTGTCCAACCGGATCCTCGTCATGCGTGACGGCGAAATTACTGCGCGCTTTGAAGCGCCCCCTGGCGGAAAACCGACCCAGGTGGAACTCGTGCGGCATATGGTGTGATATGACACAGGAGCAACGAACCCGCCTGCAAACCTGGCTTCCGCTGATCGTTCTTGCGGTTCTCATTCTCATTGTCGGCATTTATGACCCCCGATTCTTCTCCGCCAGAAATTTCCTGTCAGTGACGGCCGATACGATGACCCTGTTCCTCATGGCCTCGGGGGTAACGCTCGTCATCATGATGGGCGGCATTGACCTGTCGGTGCAGGCCGTTGCCTCGATGGCCAGTTGCATCCTCGCGGCCTATCTCCAGCAATTGGGCTTTCTGGCAATTCCGCTTGCTGTTTTGGGTGGCGCCCTCGCAGGATTCATTGGCGGCCTGGCGTCGACCAAGTTCCGCATCCCGTCCTTCATCGCAACCCTCGCTGTCAGTGGGGTGGTGATCAGCGCCGGCAATTGGTTTTCCCAGACCAGGTCCGTGAATATCCCCGGCGACCTGAGCGCCACTTATCTCGACTGGGCCATTGGCGAAGCCTTGGGCGTACCGAATGAAATCTGGGTGGGGGCAGCCTTCCTTGTCATAATGAGTGCCGTGTTGGGGCTTACGCCATTTGGCCGCCTTGTCCGCGGAATCGGCGCCCAGGAGCGCGCGGTGATTGCCTCCGGTATCAATGTGGACCGCACCAAGATCGCCGCCTTTACCCTGTCAGGCACCATGGCGGGTGTCGCGGGCGTCGTCATGGCGGCCCGCCTGGGATCAGGCTCTCCCACACTGGCCAATGAGTTTCTTCTGCCGGCAATTGCCTGCATCGTGGTGGGGGGCACAGCCATTACCGGCGGCGTGGGTTCTATCTGGCGCACCTTCGTGGGCGCCCTCATTGTTCAGGTCGTGCGGATCGGCATGACGTTCATGGGCGTATCGGTCTTTGCCCAGCAAATCGTCTTCGGCTTCATTCTCGTGGCTGCCGTGGCAGTGACCATGGACCGCGCCAAGGTGCTCGTCATCAAGTAGGGACGGGGGCATCCTTTCTGAGGAGGCCCTTGTGCTTCAGGTCCTGCCAGAAATCCTTCGGGATCGGATGGCTGATCCAGGCGATGTTCTGTTCCATTTGTTCAACGGTCCGCGTTCCCGGCACATGCGAGGCGATGGCCGGGTGTGCCAGCAGGAATTGAAGCGCTGCCGCAGGCAGCGGCACTTTGTGTTCGGTGCAGACTGCTTCAATCTTCTTCACCTTCTCCAGGATGTGGGGCGGTGCGGGAGAATAGTTGTACTTGGCGCCGGGGACCGCGCCTGTCGCCAGGATTCCGCTGTTGAGGCCGCCGCCTATTACGACCGCGGCATTGCGCTTTTCGCACAGTGGCAGGAACTCATCGAGCGAGTCCTGTTCAAGCAGCGTATAGCGCCCCGCAAGCAGGAAACCATCGAAATCCCCTTGCTTCAGGGCCTCATGGCAAACCTGCCATTCATTGACGCCAAACCCGATGGCCTTGACCACGCCTTCCTCGCGCATCTTGAGAAGCGCCTTGTAGGCTCCATCCATCGCCTGCTTGAAATAGATCGCCTGTTGCGCTGCGCCGTGGGTGAACACATCGCAATCGTGAATGAAGGCGATGTCAATCCGTTCAAGCGCCGTGCGCTGCAAGGTGTCCTCAACTGAGCGCATCGCACCGTCGTAAGAATAGTCAAAGCGGAACGTGAATGGTGCCGCGTTGACCCACGGGGCGAAACTGATGCTTGCCCGCGGTGCTGGCGTCAGGAGCCGGCCCACCTTCGAGGAGAGGACAAATTCGTCTCGCGGCTTCCAGCGCAGGTTCTGCCCAAGACGCAGTTCCGAAAGCCCGTGACCATAAAGCGGAGCGGTATCAAAGTAGCGCATCCCGGAAATCCACGCGTGTTCCACCATCGCAGCGGCGACCTCTTCCGGAATGGGCTTGAGAAAATTGCCGATGGGGGCCGCGCCAAAGCCCATGTCCGTGACCATGAGCCCGGTCCGCCCAAATTTCCGCCGCGTGATCTTGTTCATTCGCTTCTCCCGTTGCATCAGGCGGAAGGTTACTATAAGTAACCAGATGGTGCAATATGTGATACCGTCAACGGGCTGGAATGGTCAGGGGAGTGCGGAAGATGAAAACGCTGAACGGAATACCCATTCTCGGTTGCGGAACCTTTCCGCTGAAGGGCGAGGAAGCCTACCGCACCGTCCGCACCGCAATCGATCTTGGCATTCGTCATATCGACACGGCGCAGATGTATGGCAATGAAGCCGATGTCGGCCGGGCTCTCCGTGATTGCGGAGTACCCAGGGAAGATCTCTACGTTGTCACCAAGGTTGACCCGGACAACCTGCCTGCGGACCGGTTCGCCGCTTCCGTGACCCGTTCAATGGATGATCTTGGCGGGCCGCCGGATTTGCTGCTCATTCACTGGCCCCCGGCGGCAGAGGAATTTGACGGCGCCGTTGAGCGTCTGGTTCTGGAAATGCAAAAGGGAATGACCCGCCACATTGGTGTAAGCAACTTCACGCCAAACATGATGCGCCGCGCTTATGAACGGGCAGGCGGGAAAATCATCAACAATCAGGTGGAGTTCCACCCCTTGCTTGACCAGAGCGCGCTGCTGGCCGAGGCGCGGAAACTTGGCGTTGTGCTGTCGGCCTACAGTCCTCTGGGGCGGGGGGCAGCGCTGAAACCGGATTCAATTCAGGATATTGCCAGGCGCATCGGAAGGCCACCCTCTGAAGTCGTATTGCGCTGGATCACCCAGCAGGACGTGGTTGCCATGCCCATGACCACGAAACGTGAGAATGCGCTGTCAAACCTGGCATCCCTCGAATTTGAACTTTCGCCCGGTGACATGGCGGCAATTTCCAGGATTGGCCGGCCCGAAGGCCGGTTGATCAACCCGGGCTGGATGGCCGGCCGCTGGAGCGAATGAAGCAGGCAACCGGCTTGGTCAAAGGTGTGCCCGTGCCAACCCAGTAGCGGACCTGCTCAATCCCTTGACTCGGCCAAACTTCATCGGGACTACGATCCTCTACCCACCAAATCTGGAAAAATTCGGCGCATGGCTTCAGCCTTGGCCACAGCCGGCGCGTTCATAGCGCTGCTGAATCATCTTTAATTTAACCTGGATATGAGGTGCCAATCCAGCGGGAACATGATTTTCCAGGTGTTCACGAAGATCGGCATCAATGCGGTCGAACAAATCCTGGTCTAGCTTTGCGCTATTGCTCAATGGAATATTCGCTCCGAAATAGCGCGAGTTCCAGACCTGTGCCCGGCAATTCACCGCAGTATGGCGATGAGCCAGATAATTGCCGCGAGGTCCCACTTCTTTTGCGAGGCCAAGCGCCAGTTGCTCTTCGTTAACAGGAATTCCACGCCAGAGATTTCGAAGGAGCCCGGCAAGTTCATTGCACAGAAGCAAGGCGTGGGGTGAGTAGGTCATGCCTTGATCGAGTGAACCAAGATAATCACAGGTTGCTGGCCGGCTATAGAACGCTTGGGTCATGTTGGAGGAAATCTCCCAGACCGCATCTTGATTAAAACGCCTGGCCACTGAATGGCCGCCAATGCCGGTCAGCGATGGAAGGCCCAGTTTGCGGCGTATCTGACACATCGCCATGTCCGCAAGCGAGGCCAGTGCGAAGCTGCCGATGGCGCCTGTAGCTGGCTCCATGAAGCAAACGTCGGAACTTCCAATGCAGAATGCACCCGGGCTGGCGAGTTGCGCCAGCATCATGCCGGCGAAGTCAGTGGCAAGGCTATGCGCCATGCAGCCAGCGATCGTTACCGGTGAAGACGCGCCGCCGATGGGTAGTGTTCCGGTGCTCACCGGCACTCCCGCGCGGGCCGCCATGATGATCTGCTCAATGTGGGTCGCTGCGTAGTTGAGCGGCAGGGGTGTGACGATTTGTAGGAAGTAGGGCTTTTGCCGCAGTTTCTCGTGTCCACCACGAATCGTGGCCGCCATTTCGATTACCGCTGCAAGCGACCGCGCATTCTCGCAGAGATACTCGAGCGGCTTTGTCGTATTTTCGATCATACACGTGAATTCGTCGATTTCTCCAAATTCGTCAGTGCGGGAGACGTTCTTGCAGGCCACGCACACCCCATCGATATTCGCAAGCCCGTCCGCCAGCCGCGTGATCATCGCCAGATCGTTGCGCGTGCTTGCCCGCGCTTCCCCGGTTTCGAAATCGAAAATTTTGATGCATGTCATTCCCGGGAAAAACCATGTGTGGTTGCAGTCAATCTCAATTGCCTTGGTGCCGTCACGGTTCCACAGTTTGGCGCTGCGGGCCGTGGCATCCAGTGCCCGTCTTGTGATTTCAGCGGGAATGCGGACAATGCCGTCTTGGCTGATGCTGCAGCCAGCATTGCGGAACATCGCATCGGCCTCGGTGCCAGGCTCAAAGACAACGCCAGTTTCTGCCAGCAAGGTGAGGGCGGCGGCGAATACCTCTTCAAGCTGCTGTTCAGTCAGCAGACTGTATGGGGCAGTTGGGCCATGGTGCAGGCCCCGGTCCTCTGGCTCCGAAGTCTGCGCTGCCATTCGCAATCTCGCCGCTGATCTCCGCATGGCCAACTCCAGATTTGATATTGAATGGAAGTTCAGTCAACATAATTCCATAGTGTTTTATGGTTCATCAAGCACGAAAGAGTCGCACGTCAAGGGATTGTAAATGCAGGTAAATTACCGATGCACCGCACTTGCTACTAGCCATTACATGATTAGGTGCCAAGCGGTCGTGAACCAGTCCTCACTTTGCCTCAACAATGGTAATTTTTTATGCGGCGCGGCGCAGGAGCAGCAGCGGCGCGTAAACGATGACGAAGCCGAGAAAGGCCATGATCCAGGCGGCGCCAGCAATTTCAAGGAGCAAGGGGATGGCCGGAACAATTCCGGATACGACGCGCGCAATGACGGCAGTGATTGCAAGGCCATAGATTGCCGTTGTACCTTTTCCTGCGGCAAGCGCCTTGCCCGAGTGACCCAGGCTTGCCCGGGTCATCACCGCGAGCGTCATGACCGCTATTGCGCCCGCCATCCAGGCGTGTTGGGCGGCGGCGGGCGGAACGATTTCGGGCCAAAGTGCGGCTGCCCCGGTCAGCAGGAATCCCGCAGGTATGAAAAGGAACCCCGCATGAAGAATGGCGACAAGCGGTTCCGCAAGGCAGCGCCACCCGGTCCAGCGCGCCAGCCTGAACAGATTCAATGCACCGGCCAGCAGTGCAATGGCGCCGGAACCGCCGGACGCCGGAAACGCGGTCCATAGGAGAAGAGCCAGGGCGGTCACGGCAAGGACTGCCTGGTCTGTCCAATCAAACTGGGCTGGCAGCGCGCCTGGACCACGCCTGGCAAGCCAATTCCGCGTGAAACTGGGCACAATCCTGCCGCCAATAATTGCAATCAACATGATGGCTGCGGCCACGCCGATGCGGACGCCGACGCCACTTGCCGCGCTGCCGCCGGTGATGGCCTCGATGTGGAACACGAGATTGCCTGCTGCCAGAATCGCGACAACGGCCAGCACTTTAAGATTTTTCCAGTTGCGGCCCGCTACGATTTCCCTGGCCACGACAGCCAGCAGCACCGTCAGGAATGACAGATCGATCGCCGCCGCAAGCACAATTGGCATAGAGCCGGAGACGAACATGGCGAGGCGTCCGGAGAACCAGAAACACCAGAGGACTGCCAGAGGCACGCCAACAATCGGCAGGCGGCCGGTCCAATTTGGAATTGCGGTGAAGAGAAAGCCGGCAATAACCGCGGGAAGATATCCCCACATGAACTCATGGGCATGCCATTCCACCGGGCCATAAGCGGATGGAATGCTCCAGGTGCCCGAAAGCGCTCCGATCCAAACGGCCATAGCCATAGCAGCGAAAGCGGCTGCTCCCAGAAAAAACGGGCGGAAGCCGTAACCAAGAACCGCAAGCCCCTGCCAGGCCCGAATCTGCTGCGCTGATGTGGCCACTTTCGCCTCCTCAGCTCAATTCGGGTTGCGCGCCCACATGAAGGTAGCCAGGTTTGCGGTGGAAGAAACCATTCATTACCGGTTGCGGCATTCCCAATCCGGCCAGCTTTGCAAAGGTCTCATCTGTGGAAATCCGGCCATCGAGTAACTGTCTGTAAGCACGTGCGACTTCTATCATGTCGAGGCTATGGGGCGAGAGGCGAAAGGCGGAGACGCCCATGGCGACAAGTAAGGGAATTTCGGCCGAAAGCTCAAGATAGCGGTGCGACAAAGTTTGGATGCCGTTGATTGCCAGGAATTTGTGATGCGAACGGGTTTGCAGTTCCATGCCATCCGCGTCGCTCTCGCAAACGAAAAGGCAATTGTCCTTGGTGCGGCCATGGGCGCGGGCGTGATAGCAGCGCGCCGACAGGGCCAAAGTGACACGGCCAAATACCTGTACTTCGGTCGTGGCGCCAGCCGCTTCCGCTGCTTCAGTCAAGCGGGAGATCGTTTCTGCCGGAAGTTCCGGCTGCAGGCTGAAATGATAGGCGCCATTGGAGGCGAGATGGGTGATCGTGGCCTCGTTGTAGACGTTCAGATACTGGCCGATGCGATGCGGCTTGCGACGAAGCAACGGGAGGAGGGATGCATCATTGGCTTCGATGTCCGCAGCCTCGAATTCGGCGATACCGGTTGAGGCCCTGCGGTCAATAGCGGTGACGACTTGCGCCAACGATGACCAGACAACGCGCTTGCCAGCCCGCGTCAGGCGTTCAGACACTTCTTCAATATGAGGATTAAAGAACGGCTCGCGTTTCGAGCACACGGTTTCACCGAGATAGACTGTATCAACCGGCGCTTCGTCAGCAACGCGGAACCAGAAATCGCGTCTGGTTTCTGCTGGCCAATGAAACAGCAGCGGGCCCATGGTGAGTTCGGAGGTCACTGCTGCTATCTCCACTTCTTGGTCTGGAATGCGCCTTGGGTTTCCTTGCCGCCTTCAGTGAGCGCCACAAGTCCCGAGAGATCGTGCCAGCGGCCTGCCACGATATCGTCAACGGCACGGCGGTAGGCTGAAACGACGGCTTGTACATAGGAACGTGAGCGCTGGCGGCCTTCAATTTTCAATGCCGTGACTCCAGCCGCAATGAGATCTGGCAGCAGAGACGAGAGATTGAGACTGACTGGCTCTTCAAATGCATAATAGGGCTCCTTCCGCACCGGGGAAAGATAGCGGCCTTTGCAGATCGTCGGATAGCCTGCGTGTTCGCCGGGGGCAAAGCAGTCGATCTCAAAATCACCAAGCTCGGCGGTCTTGCTGCCATCGGGAAGATCCATGTAATGGACCGCATTTGCCGGTGAGCACACGCCATCCATATTGGTTGAGGTGCCAGTCACATAGTTGGTCAGGCTGCACCGCCCTTCCGACATCATGCCGATATTTCCAAATACGAAGGCTTCGATCTCGCAAGGGATCTCGCGGTGAATGGCGGCGATCTCGGTGACGGTGAGAATGCGAGGGAGAACAACCCGCTTCACATTGAATTCGGAGCAATAGTAGCGGATTGCCTCTGGCGAAGAGGCGCCAGCCTGGACTGAAAGATGCAGCCGCAATTGCGGATGACGCTCCGCGGCGTAGGAAGCCACGCCGATGTCCGCAACAATGACGGCATCCACGCCCAGCCGTGCGGCCGTATCGATGGCGTCAAACCAAAGCTGCGTCCGGGGTGCCGTGGCAAAGGAATTCACCGCCAGCAGCACCTTGGTGCCGTGCCCGCGTGCATAAGCAATGCCCTGTTCGAGCAGATCAGGCGTGAAGTTCAAGCCGGCGAAGTTGCGGGCATTGGTTTCGTTAGCCAGTCCGCAATAGACCGCGTCAGCGCCTGAATCGACGGCAGCGCGCAAGGCGGCGGGCGTCCCGGCCGGGCAGACAAGTTCCGGCTTTGCTTTCAGCAGATCAGTCTGGTTGCTCATGTCTGTATCTCCAGCCGGCGCAATCGCTGGAGCAGGAGATGGGCCGGCATCAGGACAGGGCCTCCCATGTGAAGCAGATCCTCAATCACGCTGCCTTCGAGATCATCGAGCGCGTACCTTAGGCATACCGCGGCTTCGGTATTGCCACTCACCTTGATGTTTCCAGAAAAGAACATGGCATCGGAATCGCCGCGTCCGTCAAGGACCTTGAATAAATCCATGAAGGGTCCGGAGATTGAAGCATCACTTGCGATTTTCTCAGATCTGCGATGAGCCGTCATTTCCGGTTTCTGCGGATTTGGTTTCAGCAGCAACACAAAGGGCAACTCAGTTACGTCGAGGGCATAGGATGAACCGATATGAGGTCCAAGACGCGCGAAGAACTCCGGGCGGCGTTGGGTGATGCCCTTGACCATCCGCGACAGAATGAATTGCAGGGGGAACAGGGGTAATGGCGCCAAGAGCTTGCCGATCACCACTGGAAGCTTCAGATCCTTGAGATTCTCCTCAGCCATGGGCGCATATGCAGCCAGACTTGGCTGTCAGTTCGAAACGCGGGAACAGGACATCGTTTTCGACCCGAATGTGAGCGCGAATATCCTCACAAAGCTTTTTCAGGCCGGCATAAAGCCTCTGCCATGAGCCGCAAGCGCCTTCAGGCACTGCGAATCCCCTGGCCAGTTCCTCCAGTCGGCAGATAGTGCCTGCGTGATCCTCATGTTCGTGGCGCATCATGGTGATCGGCTGCGCAAGGCCTTCGTTGACGCCCTGCCGCATCGCCGGAAACAGGACAAATTCTTCCTTGCGCATGTGTGTGTTCAATTCGTCGGACAGACGCTCAAGAACATCAGCCAGACCGAGCGGCGCCTCGGGCAAATCATGATGAACGCGCTCGACTTTGCGGGCAAGAGCTAGGAGCTCAGGCAATTCTTGCCGGTGAATCTCGTGATAGTGCGACACGATATGGTCAATGAGTGCTGCCACGTTCAGAGCCGCAAGCTGTGGAACCCAATTGGCCTGCTTCGTTTCAATGGTCATGACATCTATCCTTCCCGGCAGTTCCGCAAGGCTTTGTTGACCTCACGGGACGGCCTGCCAATGGTCAATTCTTAATACATATTACGAATACCACTTTACGAATTTGTGATGTATATTGCAAATGCAATTTTGCCTGGATACCGGAGAAAACTCGTGCGCCTGACTGAATTTACCGACTTTGGCCTCCGCGCCCTGATGCGGCTGGCAGCCGAGCCCGAGCGCGTTTTTACGACCGATGAAATTGCCAATGAATTTGCAATTTCACGGAACCATCTGATGAAAATCATACATAATCTTGCCAAAGCCGGAATTGTCGTAACCCTGCGCGGGGTCGGCGGCGGCTTCAGGCTGAGCAAGTCCCCGGAAGAGATACCTCTCGGCGGGCTTGTCCGGCTTCTTGAGCAGCGCCATGCACTGGTCGAGTGCTTCCAGGCGGATGGAGGCCAATGCCGGCTGACACCAGACTGCCGGCTGAAGGGAAAGCTGGCAGCGGCACGCCAGGCTTTTTATGGCGAACTCGACCGCTCAACGCTCGCCGATTGCGCTTATCCTGCGAGGAGGGAAGGCCAAAATATCAAGTCACCGGTCCTAGCCAGCAGTTGAGGTAGGAGCGATATGGATTGGATCACCATCACACGTGCCCTTCACCTTATCGCCATCGTACACTGGATCGGCGGTTTGGCGATGGTTACGCTCGTCATCCTTCCGGGTATCATGCGGATGCCGCAGGAGCGGAAACTTGAAACTTTTCTTGCCATAGAGGAACGCTTCGCGGGACAAGCGAAGGTTTCGGTGACGGTGGCTGGATTGACCGGTCTCTATATGGTCCATGGCCTGGTTGCGTGGGAGCGCTTTCTGGATCCCGGTTACTGGTGGATGCATGCTATGGTGCTGGTCTGGGCGATCTTCACCTTCATGCTGTTCGCCGCAGAGCCACTCTTCCTCCATGCGAAGGTTGCACGAATGGCGGACCGCGATCCTGACGCCACATTTTCCCTGATGCTGCGGGCGCACCGGATCCTGTTGGCCCTTGCGACCGTAACGGTTGGAGGTGCGGCTCTCGGGGCGCACGGCATGATGTTTTAGGTTGGAGCGAACGGAGGGATTTCACCAAATCCAGAATAGCGCGATCCAATTCACCGTGCCCACCATGACGGCACAGGCCACTGCCGCCACCGAAGCAATCCGGCGCGGCAGTGACGCCCCATAATGACGGCATACCAGCCACGAAAGCCATAGGGACCACGCCGCGGCGCCCGCAAGCAGGCAGGCGCGCATGACGCCCACGAAATCAAGCGCCAGGCCTTCGGCGCGCAGCATCGTCACCGTCAAGGCCGACAGGCCGAGGAAGACCCCACCTCCGGCAATCGGGATGAGGCATTGGGCCAGGTGGTGAAATTTTCTCGTTTCAAAGCGGCCAAGGGAACGGGCCGCCACAGCAAGTGCCGCACTCACAGCCAATCCGGTAACCAGTGCCGTAGCCAGGATGTATGCAATCATGAGCCCGCCATCCAATGGGCTCATCATGTCGCTCTGATCGGGATAGTTTGTGAGTATCCACCAAGGCCACCGCGGCTCCATCAGCATGGTTGCGCCATGATCGATAAGCCACTCCGCAATCGCCAGTTTCGCCATGACATACAGAGGGTTTGCCGTCCACTGAAAGGCGCCCGCGGCAAGCCCCATGAGTCCGAAGACGATGAGAACGGTTTCCCAAGGCCTGGGATCAGCCCCCGCGACCTCAACGATTTCGCGTGATGGTGAGCGCACTTCCAATGCGACTGCGCCCTTGAATCCTGCGCAGCGGCCGCACATGTGGCAGGCGGAAGCGCCGCGCATGGTGCGAATGGGCACAAGAGGGGCGCAATTGACTGCCGGTGCCCGCCGACCGGCTTCGCTTCCCCAGCCGCGCCACGCTGCCTGATCCACGCGATAGTGCAACGGTGCGAGTTTTGACAGGAGGCCAAACACGCCGCTGACAGGACAAAGATACCGGCACCAAACGCGCTTCCCGCGCCCCATTCTCAAGCCCACCGCGATGGCCGCCAGGGTGGAGCCCCCGAGAACGACGAGGGCTGGCGCTGGATATTGATAGACACTCACCATCTGGCCATAGATCGTGGTGCAGGCGAATGCTGTGAACGGCCATCCCTTCCACTTGATCCATCCCGGTGTTGCCCGGCCGAGGCCGAACCGGCTTGCCGCTTCCGCGAGCGCCCCTTCCGGGCAGAACAGCCCGCACCAAGAGCGCCCAACCAGCACCATGCTCAACAGGACGAACGGCCACCAAATTCCCCAGAATATGAACTGGGCAAAGAGCACCACATTGGACCAGATGTGCGATTGCCGGTCTGGCATCGGCACCAGGGCGGGAACTACCAGCAGGAGCACATAGAAAACGACCACAGCCCACTGCAAGCGTCTTATCGCTTGCTGATGTTCGCGCAGCCATTCGCCGATACGCGCGACGGGCAAGTTGGGACTGGCGGAGCGGCTCATGCGTATCGGGATCTGACGCCTGCGCGTGGACGGTTGAGAAACCATAGGATGAGCACCCAGTAGGCGGCGTATACACAAACTTCAACCAAGAGAGGCTTCGAGCGGTAACCCGTAAGGCCGGCAATCATGCTGCCGAACATCCCGCTGTCGGGCAGGAATTGCGATGTGTCCCACAGGCCAACTGACGGCGAGGGCAGCATGCCAAGCGAAACAAGATGGTCCAGCCCGGCCATGACAAGCGAAGCCGCAAGGAACAGCAGCATGACTTCCGTGACGCGGAAGAAAAACCGCCAGGAGAAGATTCGGCCACTGACCTGGAGAAGCCAATAGGTGCCGAGTCCCGCCAGCAAACCGAGTGCCACAGACAGCATTGGAGCAAAGCTGCCGCCAGGAATGCCCGCCATGGTTCCGTAAAGGAAAATCGCCGTTTCGCTGCCTTCACGAAGTACAGCAAGCGCAGCCAGGCAGAAGACGGCGAACCACTTTGATTTCCTGGCGGCTCCTTCAAGCGCGCCATGAAGGTCGGCTTGTATGGTGCGGCCATTTCGCCGCATCCAGAATATCATCTGAACGATAAGCGCCGCCGCCACGAATACGACACCCATCTGGAAATACTCCTGTGCCTCATCGCTTAACGCATCGCCCACCTGTATCAAAACAGCCGCAAGGCCAACTGCTCCGAGCAAGCCGGCACCTGCTCCACACCAAAGCCATCGCTGCGCGGCCACGCGCTCCAGCGATGGGCGATGAGTGAGCCAGGCGTTGAGAATCCCGATGATCAGCAGCGCTTCGGTGCTCTCCCGCCAGATGACAGATATGATGCCAGGGTTTGGTGTCATGCGCGGCGCTATTTCGCAGTCAGGATTGCCGGCGGAGACCCGGGCTGGAAATCATCGAAAAACGAATATTCACCAGGATCGAGAGTGCGGATCACCATTACTGTTTCGGATCCCGGCGCAATCACCTTCTCTTTGCGCAGTTCAAGGCTCTCGAATTCCGCCGGCATTTCGCCTGTGTTCACCAGCTCCAGGCGGAATCGCGTCTTCGCTGGAACCTCAATACGGCCCGGGGAAATATGCCCATTCCGGAACTCGATCCGGAAGGTCGGCTCGTCGCCAGCCAATGCCGGAAAGGCCGTGGCGGCCAGTGCGAGGATTCCGAGCAGAAGCGGGAGTGTTTGATTTCGGGGCGACATCATTCCGCTCAGTAACTCCCCTTCTTGCCAACTCCGGCATAGACGAAGTGATACTCCACCGTGAACGGTTCGAACCATTCACCAACGCCCGTTTCCTTGTCGGTGTGCCGTCCGAAATGCGCATGGGAACTGGCGGATGGCGGCGCCACCGTCAATTTAAGCTGGTATTTTCCAAGCCCTGCGAGTTTCAAATTGTCGCCGTAGTGCGGTCCATCATTGGCGACCATCGGCATGAAGCTACCCTTTTGCGTCTCCCCGCCTTCGAGATGCACCAGTTCGTAAGCGATGCTGAGATAGGGTATCCAGTCACCCTCCGCGAAACCGTTGCTGTTGTCCTTCGCCGCCTTGATGTCAGCTTCCAGATGGATATCGGAGTCCTTGGCATCGCGCATCATGCCAGGCGGATCCATTTCGATTGGCTGAAGATAGACGGCGGCGATCTCCATCCCCGAGGCGGCCCGCGGCTTATCGATCGGGATTTCCTTGGCGATCGCCCAGCCCGCATCAAGAGCCAGGACAGCAAGAACGAGAGTGAATCTACGCATGAATGAGTTCCTCCTACTGATCACTTGAGACGGTCGGACGGTCCGTTCCGAATGCAATCAAATAATCCGACTTAATTAGTCGGATAACTCTATATGCTCGGTTTGGAAGGCGCGCGATGTGTAAAAAGATCGCACTAAATCAATACATTAGAAGAGTTATAAGCTCCTGATCGCGCTCACGCGAAATCATCGGGAGTAAGGCGATAGCGCGTTTGAGCCCCGACGGTTAAGGCAAGTGCCACTCCGACATCGCCGTTCGATACTAATACATTGATCTCAAGGGAGTTCAGGGCAATAAGGGGAGTGACGAGGGCGATGTGTCATTTCTGATCGAAAATTCTGACAAGGCTATTGTGCGGGCGGCACCGATTTTTTCGGGTCTGCCCCAGCCAACGTTCGAAATGTTGCTCACTGGCGCAACGGTGAGAGTGGTATCGCGGGGCGAACTCCTCTTTGTGCAAGGCGATCCAGTCAGCTACTTCTTTGTGGTGCTTGAAGGCTGGGTCAAAATATACAGGATAGCGCCATCGGGCGGGGAAACTGTCGTTGCGGTCTTTACCCGTGGGCAAAGCTTTGCCGAGGCAGCGGCCTTCGTGGGCGGGCGCTTCCCAGCGAGCGGCGAGGCCGTGACCGAGGGCCGCTTGTTGTGCGTCCATAGCGGCAATCTTCTCCGATTGATCCGCGAAAACGCCGAAATCGGTCTGGCCATGCTGGCATCGACGTCGATGCATCTCCATATGCTGGTCCAGCAGATCGAACAGCTCAAGGCCCATACAGGGGCGCAGCGAGTGGCAGAATTCCTCTCGTCGCAGTGCATGGAACAGACAGGTACTTGCCGGTTGAACTTGCCTTACGACAAGACCTTGATTGCCGGACGTCTGGGCTTGCAGCCCGAGAGTCTTTCCCGGGCCTTTGCAAAGCTCAAGCAGATCGGCGTCAGTATTGAACAGAACATTGCCATCATTGACGATATTGGCAAGTTGCGGCGCTACTTTGAAGGGGGCCCGGAAAAGGATTGATAGGCGTTCGACAGAATGGCGTGCCGGCGGCAGCTGACGGCGTGATTGCAGCAGGTCCTGTGTCTGTTGATGCCCGCACTGGGAACCGGGCTACACACCCAGTTTCTTGTGCAGCCGGGCATCCTTCGATTTGAAGTGATTGACAAACCAGTCCCGTACCGTCGACGATAGGCTGTCGCCATAGGCGGAAGTTGGGTTGTCCTGCTGAGCGTCCATGATATCCCGGATCTCGTCAAGCAGCCGTTCATGTTCAGCTTTGTGCGCCTCATATTCATCGTACGCATGCTTGCGCATGATCGATTCCTCAAGCGCGAAGTGCGCCGCGATCTTGGCGAATACTTCGCCGAGAAACTTGGTTATGTGAGATCGGTCGGCACCGCCCACTATGTGCGCATGCAACCGGTTGATGATATCGACAAGTTCCTGATGCTCGTGATCTACATCGGGTATGCCGGTTTCAAATTCCTTCCGCCATTCAATGAGTGACATTTTTGATCCGCTACCTGAAGAGGAAGCCTCCCTGTTCGGCCTTGAAATCGATGGCGAGATTTTGCCGGGAAGACAACTCGCCTTCAAATTTGCTTTCATAGTCGAAGCCTTCGGCCCGTTTGCTGTCTCGAAGCCGCGCCAGGATAACATGTTTGCCTGCGGGTACAGTGAATTTCTGGTAGGTTCGGGCCTGCCCATCGCTGGAAAGGCCGCTTGGCAGCAACACGGCATCATAGAGCAAATTGCCGTCGACCATCAGCTGGATCGTGACAGGCACACGCTCACGTGAGCAGTCGTTGGGTTTCCGCTTGTTGCTCGGCAGCTTTGAAAGCTCCTGTGCTGTAAGCTTCCGGCAATCTTCAACGCGCGCACCGCCGTGATTGAAAGCCAGTTTGATCTGGGCCGAGTTCGCGGGCAATTGAGTGTGGCTCGGCCATGATGCAAGGGTCCCAATAGCTGCGGCAAATGTCGCATAGAGGAGGGCCTGACCAATGTATTGCGTCAAATTAGGCATCGGACTTCTCTTCCTCAGCTATGGCGCCTCTGCTGTACATTTTGGGTTTGAACGGGCCAAGGATCGCAAGTCGTGCCGCAAGGGTGGAAATCTCCCGGCGAAGCATGGAAACTCCAAGCCTTCCAGCCCAGACAACCACAAGCCGCTCGCGCGGCACACGTGCCCGGAGATTCGGGTCGCGTGCGCCAGATAGCCGGTCTGCAGTCCATCTGGTGCCGAACCTGTTGTGGCAGCTGTTTTCACTGCAGCCTGCGATGATTACACCATCTGCGAACTTCTGGCTGATGACATAATCAATGAAGGATGGTGGCAATTGCCCCGTACAGTTCAATGAAACGACGCCCACATTGTCCGAACGGCACGACATTGCCACGCCAGCATTGATGCAGCCGAAAATCATGATGCGGGCTGGGCCAGTGATTCGCGCCCCCTCGTCTTCGACTTCGGCGCGAATCGCCGCCATGGAACGGTCTGGCAGGTCGATGCCGGGAATCAGGTCAGAAAGGCGGCGGAAGGGAGTCGATGTGGGGCAAGCGCCCGCGCATATTCCGCAAGCAACACAGAGATTGGGATCAACGACTGCTTCGCCCTCAAAAGGCCTGCCGTCACTTCGGATTTGCATAGTGATTGCGCTGTAGGGGCAATCATTCATACAACGGGTGCAGCCGTTGCAGTTGGCGAGATCTACGACGGCGGCGCGCTGCCGCTTCATCGGGGGAAGCCAGGGAATTGCCACCATGATTATGAGCAGGGTGACGGCCGTGCTCCACGTCACCGGCCCCGGAAGAGTTTCAAGCAGGGGATAGGCGCCAAGGTAGAACCAATCGAGGCCAATGCTGCCCGGAACCTTGGCCAGGTCTGCAGCGCCCTGGCTTGTCGCTGGATACACGGCAGAAAGCGCCAGCAGCGCCAGTGCGGTTCCGATGGCCAATTCCCGAGGCGGATTGATCCGCGGCTTGCTTACCCGTTGAAGGTGGACCCACAAACCGATAAGTGCGATCAGTGGCACTGCGATGTGCATGAAAATCATCAGTGTGAAGAAGCGGCTTTCGAGTGTTTCGGGCGACAGGAAATTGCGGGCAATTGGCTGTCCGAAGAACGGCAGATGATCCAGCCATTCGGTCGAAACGATCGCGACATATTGGGCAAGATTGTCCCAAACCAGCCAGTAGCCGCTGATGCCGGCTATGTAGATGAACAGCAACACGGGAACTCCAGTTACCCAGTTGAACCATCGGACACCTCGATAACGGTCGCGCGAAAATTCGCGCAGGATGTGGAGCAGCACGACGGCGACCAGGGCATCTGAGGCATAGCGATGCAGGCTGCGCATGAGGCCTGCCGCATACCACTGCTCATTCGTCATGTACTCGATTGAGGCGAAAGCCTGAGTGACTCCTGTGTCAAAAAAAATGTAAACGTAGATGCCGCTGACAGTTACGATCCAGTAGAAAAAGAAACCGAGCGCGCCAAGATTAAGCAGGGGGTTTGCGTTAGCAGGGAACGCCAGCGCGAAAAGACGTTCACCCGCATCAAATCCGGCGCGGAGTGGCCTTCGAACAAAATGCATGGGCCTATCGCCCCTCGGCTTTGGCGGATTTTCGAGTCTCACGCATGAGGAACACAAATATCCCGAGCAGGCATCCAAGGCCAATGATTATTGAAAGAGGCAACGCATAGCTGAAATAATAGCGGCCAGTCTTGCGGTCGTAGATAGTGCAGAAAAGCCTGATCCGATCGCCCAATCCTGCAAGAGAGAATGCCGGGCGCTGATGGCCGAATACCAATTGCTTCAGCGGCTCGACAATGGCAGGCGGCTCAAAGCTGCTGCCGTATACCTGCTCATAGATTGTGCCATTCTTGTCGAGGATCGTCACCTGGGCCATGTGGTCAAAGCCACCGGCCGATGGAAAGAAATTGAAGCCAACCGCCTCGCTTAAGCGATTTATGGTTTTAGCGTCGGAACTCGCAAAATGCCAATTGTCGCCTCCCGCATTATGGGCGCGGGCAAATGAACGCATGCGGTCGGGGGTGTCGTTGCGGGTGTCAAATCCGATTGCGATGATGTTAAAACTGTCCTTGCCCAACGCGGCCTCGGCTGTCTCGGCGGAGGACGCCAGGCTCTCAATGATGGTGGGGCAAACGTCAGCGCAACCCGTATAGATCAACGTGATCAGCAAAGGTTTCCCGCGCAGGTCGCGGATCGCGATCTTGCCGCTGTCCGCGCTTTGAAATGTGAAATCCGGAACACTGCTGCCGATCGCGCCTTGTGAAACGTCGAGAGCGGTGTCGACCCGCGTGTCAGCCAGCGCGGGAGACGACAGGGCCATGGCGAACAGCCATGCTGCGGCATGGAGGCGTCGCATCAGAAAGGTCCGATGGCGCGGTCGGCAATCGTCCCGGACAACAGCAAGACAAGTTGAAGCAGCGAAGCCAGAAAATTCTGAATGGCCCGCTTGCGCGTCGGTTCAAACACCAGCCGGGCGCTGGTCCAGAGGAAAAGGGCCCCTCCTGCTGCGGCGCCTGCGAGATAGAGCTGGCCCATCGACCAGAATGCCGGAAGCAATGAGAGCGTGACAAGAAGGGCAGTGTGGGCAAATATCACCTTGGCAGTCAGCGCATTGCTGGTGATAACCGGCAGCATCGGAACGCTTGCGGCCGCGTAGTCGTCGTGCGCGGCAATAGCCAGGCTCCAGAAATGCGGCGGCGTCCACAAGAACAGCACGATCGAAAGGATGACCGGTTCCGCCTGCCAGCCGGGATGGACAGCGGCGGCGCCGGCAAGGACCGCAAAGCTGCCTGCCAGCCCGCCAACAATGATGTTGGTCCAGCTTCGGCGCTTCAGCCACACAGTGTAAATTATGCCGTAAACGAAAGCACCCATGAAAGTGTGGAATGCGGCCCACCAGTTGGCGGCCCAGGCGGCCATAATCACTGCTATGGCGAGAAGCCCGAGAATCGCCGTTAGCCATGTACCATCAGCCCGGAAACGTCCGGCAGCAAAGGGCCGCGATGCCGTGCGCTTCATCTGGCGGTCAAGATCGGCTTCAGCCCACTGATTAAAGGCACCTGCGCTGGCCGAGGCAAGGAATACCGCTAACGCAAGAATGGTCACGCGCCATAGGTCAGGCATGATGCCGGGCGTGACTGCAACCCCGCCGACTGCACTCATCATGATGGCCACCCCGATCCGCAATTTGAAGATCGACAGCACATCCCTGACGAGTGGAACGGCGGCGGCTGTGGTCATCGCCTCAACTCCTCACTGCATCGGCCAGAGTTCGGACAGATATTTCCAATTCACGAAGTAGTAGAGAATGAAGGTCGTGAAGAAAATGCCAACCAGGACATAGGTCCCGGGAAGATGCCAGGTGCCTGCATTACCATACTTGGTGACGGCTTCCCGCACTACCTTCTTGGGCATGGGTCCCAGTGAGGCAACAGCATTGGTTTCGTCCACTTTCTTTCCAAACAGAATGCTTCCGACCGTAATCAAGACATAGAGCGCACCTCCGGTTGCCGCGAGAATGGCGGACAGGCCGTTCAGGCCCATCATCAGGGACGCCATGGGCGGATAGCCATAGGGAAGCAGTGCGTCTGCGAAGGAGATATCCCAGTGCCGCCGGGCAACACCCAACGTACCCGCTCCCATCATGAAAAGCGAAATGCCGGCGGCCCCGAAACCGAACAGATAGGGTTGCAATCTCGCCAGTTTCGGCCAGATGATTTGGCGCTGGAAGATAAGCGGCACGACAAGATAAGTAACCGCCATGAACGCAAGAGTGGTTCCGGTCACCACCGTGGCGTGGAAATGCCCCGGCACATAGAGGGTATTGTGCATAATGATGTTAAGCTGCTCTGTACCGAGTATCACCCCCGTGATGCCTCCGAGGAAGCCAAACATCACCAGCGAAAGGAACATGCCGGCAAAGGCCGGGTTGCCCCAAGGCGCCTTGCGCAGCCATTCGAATACACCGCGGGTATAACCGCTCTTGCGCTGGGCTGCCTCTATTGAGCCCGGCACGGTCATTCCGTGGATCATGCTGCCCAGGACAGCGAGATACATCATGTAGGAGGTGTTGACTATTTTCCACTCAGAACTGAGGCCTGGTTCAACAAGAAGATGGTGGGCAGAGGCAAGCTGAAGGAAGAAGATGTAGAGGAGGAAGGCGGTGCGGCTGACCTTTTCAGACAGCGGCTTTGCGCCGACGGTCACAGCCGCAATCAGGTACCAGACGGCCACATGAGCCGAAACGTTGATCTGCTGCGATGAATGGCCCATCGCCCACCACACGAGTTTATAAGTCAGGGTATCGATGTTGGCGATGTAACCGACTGACCACAGGAAAGTTGGAACAAGGATGATTGCGCCAGACGCGATAGTGAAGACAGCGATGATGCAGGCCGTGAGAGCACCGAAAGTGACAAGCGGGATGGAACCTTCGTAGGTTTTCTCCTCTTTCGCAATCACCAGAGTTCCGAGGAAGATGAAACAGCCGATGAGTGCTCCAACGGCAAACAGTATGAGTCCCAGATAGAAATGCGGCTGGGCCTTCAACGGCACATAGGAGGTGAACATTACGCTTGAATCGCCCTGGAGCACGGCGACATTGGTCATCAGGCCGCCGACGACCATCAGTGCAAAACCTACCCAACCCCATCGCGGCGCAGCAATGCGACTGCTGAGTATGACGGCGGATGCGAAATAGAGAATTGCCATTTCGAAAAAGATGATCCAGAGCAGCAATACATCAAGGCCGTGGGCCGTCAGCACGAGGTAGAACATATCGGAAGACAGCAGGTGTACCGCGGGCCAGCGCGTCAAAGCGACCAGGAGCCCGAAAGTTCCTCCGATCGCCAGGAATACAACCGCTGCTACGGCGTTGGCCTTGATCAAGCGCTCCGCGGCGAGGTCAACCTTGAGGCCAGTTGCGGGGCAGGTGCGGAATTTCGCTGCCAATTTGCCAATGTAATCAGATTCGGTTGCAACTGTGGACATATCAGCCTCCCTGGCCCGGCTCGACGACATAAATACGACCGGTCATCTGGTGGTGCCCCAGTCCGCAATATTCGTTGCAGACGACTCCATAGGTGCCTGCCTCGGTCGGCGTAATAGTGATAATGTGCTCAAGGCCAGGATGAACCTGGATATTCATGTTGATGGGCAGCAGTGAAAATCCATGCTGCAAATCAACAGATGAGATATGCAGTTTGTATGGTTTCCCTTTTTCAAGTTCAAGCACCGGCCACCAGTCGAAAGTGCGTGCCAGCATGTAGGCATCACCACCCGGCGGCGGCCTTACAACAGGCACGCCGGTGTCACCTTCGTCCCGGATTCTGAATTTTTCGGCAAACTCGTTCGTTCGCTGCTCAAACACTGCGGGATCAATTCGGCCAACTTGCGTGGACAGGTTCTGCTGGCCATAAATGTGCCAGTAGATCATCATGAAAAACATGATAAGCCCCCACAGAAATGCGACAGAAATCCAGACCAATTCAGCTTTGGCGACTGGCTCATTCCACCAGATTCGAGTCTGCGGAGGAAAAATTGCCATGGTGGACCTCTATTTTGCCAAAGGAATCTGGGTAATTTCCATTACCCCCCAGAGAATGTAGATGACGGTGGGAACCACAACGCCGATGAACAACAGCAGGAATGGGTTGTCGAGCAGCCGCTGCATGAATGGAATTCGCTCAAGAGGAGCGGCAGCGCTTTCTGGCTTGGGCTTTTCAGCCATTGAAACCTCCTGCAAGATAAAACCTGGTGCTAGGCTACGAGGAGTCGGCAGGGAAATTCCTTGACCAAGATCAAGCCGGGATCCGGGAAGGTGTGGAATATTTGAGTATTGATAAGCTTATGCTGGAAGCCCTCCCTGATCTGGGCAAAGTATTGCCGGGTGCTACTTTGTGGCTTCCTCAAGATATTCAAGAATATTCTCAATCTCTTCGTGTTTTTTCAGTCCGGTGAATGACATTTTGGTGCCTGGTACAACGGTCTTGGGGTCTGCCAGATAGGCCTTCAGGGTGTCTTCGGACCAGACGATGCCTGAGTTTTTCATGGCTTCGGAATAGGCAAAACCTTCTACGCTTCCAGCGCTACGGCCAAATAGACCCTTGAGCGAGGGCCCCACCCTATTCTTGGGCTCTGCTACCTCATGGCAAGCCTTGCATTTATTGAAAACCTTTTGGCCGAGCGCCGCGTCGCCAGCAGCGGCGGACGAAACAAAAACGGCAATCGCTGCGCAGGCAAAGAGGCAAACTTTGATGTTCATTCCGGTCTCCATATTCTGAGTCGAAATAAAGCAGGTCAGGCCGTGAGCTGCCTTGACAATGATCAAGCGCCACTCTGCAGGAAACTTCATGATATCAGTGGATTACCCCGCGACGGATCTTCATCCCGTGGCTGATCGTCATTCGGTCTATGGGCGTCAGCCGAATACGGGCAATTGCCAGAAGGACACCATTTTCAACCGTCAGGTGCTGGTTCTCACTGACAACATAGCCCTGGATCAGGCTGCAGATGCTGGTGTTAAGATGAACGGTCTTTTCGGCCGGATGCTGTATCAATGCACTGGTGATATCCTCAACCATTGCCTTGCTGCGGTGATGATCTTCGCCGAGATGCGCGAGCAGAGCGCCAAGCTCATCTTCTGGCAACGCACGCAGGCGTACAAGCGGAAAGAGATCCTCTTCTTCATCGGCATAATGAAGAACCAAGTCATGGGTCAGAAACGCTGCTATCGAATCAGCATCGGCCCGACTCGCCGAAGCTTCCTCTGCAAAATGCTGCAGCATTGTAAGTGCAACTCTTTGGCGAAAATGATCCGCGAACATATACTCAAGAGGTTCATCCAACAAAGTGTCTGGAATCTGCTCAATGAAAGGCATGAGCCATTTGCCCCTGTCGCTCGGCAAGGTCTTCTGGTTGCTCGGTAGGGAGCTACGGCTTGTCATGGCTGGCGGTTCCGCCGGCTCCGCAGGAACAGCCAGCTCCTGCATCGGCGGGAGCTGCCTCCCGTGCATCACGTAGCAGGGACCACCTGACCATCGTGGCCAGACACGTTGCGGCGGGGGATTTCGAATTTTCCAATGCTGTCATCAGTTTAAGCCAGTCTTCATCTGATGCCAGGTGCGCAAAGCGCTGGGCCGCACCTGCCGCATATTCGCCAAGGCTCTCGTCATGGGCGAGCCGCGCGGCCTCAACTTCGTTAACAAGCATGATGTCGCCAAGTGACAGGAGAGTTGCTTTCGCTGCGGCTTCGTCCTTCAGTTCTGTCATCAGTGCACCGAGCAGCATGGCTTCAACTCACTGCAGGAGGGCGGAATTGGAAGCGGCAAGATCAATGCCGTTCACGGTTGCACGGCCGGCAAGCAAGCTGATGTATTGGCGGATTGCCGTTCGCCTCACATGTTCTTCAAGATAGGCCGCAATGCGCGGACGCACCATTTCAAAAGGCAGTTGCTTGCCATCCACACGGCGGTCCAGCCGAACGATGTGAAATCCATACCGGCTTTCGATCGGATCCCCGTGAATAACCCCGACCGCAAGAGTTCCCAGTGCCTGTTCGAATTCCGGCACAGTCTGGCCAGGGCCAATTTGTCCAAGATTGCCGCCGACTTCGCGGGATGGGCAAGCAGAATGCTGTCTCGCCAAATCTGCGAAGGCAGCAGGGTGGGCTTGCAGCTCTGCGATGACCAGCGTAGCCTGGCCACGCGCGGTCGCACGCGCCTTCGCATCACCCGGCGCAGCGATGAGCAGGATGTGAGAGGCTTCGAAAATTGCTGGCGAGCGGAATCGCCGGAGGTTCTGGGCGTAGTAGCGCTGGCAGTCTTCAATACTGGCTTTTGGTGTAGTGATTTCGCTTTCTATCATCAGTCGAACCAAAGACTCGTCTTCCGTCTCGCGGCGCCCTTCATCGTCCCCCATTGGTTGGGCCACGATATTGAGCCGCTTTGCCTCCTGGAGCAGCAATTCGCGGATGGCAAGTGCCTGAGCTGCAGCCTTCCAGGCTTCGATTGGTGATTTGGCGGGATGATTTTGAGTTTCCCGCGCGATCTCCGCCCGCGGAATCTCAATGCCATTGACGGTTACTGCTTTCGGTTTGGGAGCGATAGTCGACTTCACCGTGCAACCCGCTGACATATTCATGACCATCACTCCGCTGGCTGATGTGTTGATTTTGGACCGCTTCGGCCCGTCAAAGCCCGGCGGGTGCGCACCACCTGATAGCCGCGGCGGCCAAGATACCAAACCGGTGCTGACCAGATATGAACAAGACGCGAGAATGGGAACACCAGGAACAGCGTCATGCCAAGCACGAGGTGCGTCAGATAGGGCCAGTCCAGCCCCTGCAATGTACTTGCTTCAACTGGATGCAGCGTCAGGATGCCCTGAGCCCAATGTGCTAATATCAGCATGGCCGAGCCGTCCGAATGGGCGAGTGAATAGGGCAGGGTAACCAGACCGAGTGTGAGTTGTACCCACAGGATGATCAGCACAACAATATCCATGCGCGTGCTGGTGGCTCGAATGCGAGCGTCAAACAAGCGGCGATGAAGGAGGAGCGAGAGGCCAATGAAGCAAACCACGCCAGCCACGCCACCTGCAATGACGGCAACCAGTTGTTTCAGTTCAACGGTCATGAACAGGGTGTAAATCGATGTGGGCGTGAGAAGCCCCACCGTATGCCCGAAGAGCAGAAAAAGTATGCCAAAATGAAAAAGATTTGATCCCCATGTCAACTGCTTCCGGCGCAAGATCTGGCTTGAACTCGCTTTCCATGAATATTGTTCGCGGTCGTAGCGGATAAGGCTGCCCACCAGGAAAACGGTGAGACAGACATAGGGATACCAGACGAAGAGAATGGTAAAAATACTGTCACGCATGGTTCAGTCTCCCGGCCGGTTGGCGTTGCTGGAATAGGCGAATGTCGTACGCGGTCCACTTCCGGGCTCAATTTCAAGTCCGGGAGCGGGCCTTCTAGCCTGGCGCAGCTTGGCGGAAAGGCCATCCTTGCCGCAGGAGTCCGCCGCCGCACCGGGCCCGAAAAGAACTTCCTCCTCGGCCCAGGCGGCATCGAGCGCCTCAAGATCGTCTGGTTCGGGATCAGGTTCCGCCAGAAGCCGCGCGATCATGTCTTCGTCGAGCTCGGCCTGGCTCAACTGGATCAATGCAGCGAAAACCGCCTCGTAGACGGAACCGCGTTTCTTAAGCCGCTCGCGCAACGCGCCGAAAACATGTGACGGCTGGCCAATGAGCTCGATGGCCTGGGTTGGTGACAGGGTTGAGGCATACTCCAGAAACAGCGGCAGGAAGTCGGGAAGCTCAGCCGTTGTTGGGCTATAGCCGCCGTCCTCATAGACCTTGATCAGATCGACCATTGCCTGGCCGCGGTCTCGGCTCTCGCCGTGCACATGTTCGAACAGGTGAAGCGACAAAGAACGTGTGCGGTCAAAGAGCAGGATATAGCGTTCCTGGGCATCCATCAGATCGCCGCTGGCAAGGTCATCCAGCAGATTCTGCAAAGCCTTGCGCTGCGGCTTTGGCAGAACCGCCTCCTGCTCAAGGACCATGCACAGCTCATCATGGGCAGCCATCAGATCGGCTGTCGGATAGGAGAGGAGGGCGGAAAGAACCTTGAGGGTTTTCATCCCAACGCTCCTGTATTGGCCTTGTCATTCTTGAGTTTGACGCCGCCAAACAGATTCACCTTGCTGTCGCTAGGCATGCAGCCGTCGCCAAACGTGAAGCCGCATTGGCCGCGTAGCTCATAAGCGTCTTCGGTCGCTTCACGGTGCGTTGTCGGGATGACGAAACGGTCCTCATAATTGGCAATTGCCATGATGTGGTACATTTCCTCAATCTGCTTGGACGTAAGTCCTACCTTTTTGGCGATGGCCCCGTCGATCACCCCATCGATGGTTTTCGCCCGCATATAGCTGCGCATGGCGAGCATGCGCTCAAGGCCCTTCGCTACTGGCTCCTCGTCGCCCGCAGTCAGCAGGTTCGCAAGATATCTCAATGGAATGCGGAGCGAGCGAACGTCCGGCATGGCGCCATCCGTTCCCATTTTTCCAGCTTCCGCCGCTGCTGTGATCGGCGAAAGCGGGGGGACATACCAGACCATGGGTAACGTGCGGTACTCAGGATGCAGCGGAAAAGCCACCTTCCACTCCATAGCCATCTTGTAAACCGGCGAATGCCGCGCTGCCTCCAGCCACGCGTCCGGCACACCGTCGGCACGCGCCTGGGCGATCACGGACGGGTCTTCAGGATTGAGAAAAATACCCATCTGCGCGCCATAGAGGTCCTTCTCGTCAGCAACGCTTGCGGCTTCTTCAATGCGGTCAGCATCATACAACATGACACCGAGATAGCGGATGCGGCCGACGCACGTCTCCGAGCATACGGTGGGTTGCCCGGCCTCGATGCGGGGATAGCAGAAGATGCACTTTTCGGACTTGCCGCTTGACCAGTTGAAATAGATCTTCTTGTAGGGGCAGCCTGAAACACACATGCGCCAGCCCCTGCACTTGTCCTGGTCAATCAAAACAATGCCATCTTCCTCGCGCTTGTAAATCGCGCCAGATGGGCAGGCGGCGGCACAGGTTGGGTTGAGGCAGTGCTCGCACAGCCGCGGCAAATACATCATGAAGGTGTTTTCAAACTGGCCGTAAATATCCTTCTGGACGCCCTCGAAATTGGCATCCATGGAGCGTTTGGCAAATTCGCCGCCAAGTATTTCCTCCCAGTTCGGGCCCCATTCAATCTTTTCCATGCGCTCGCCCGTGATGAGCGAACGTGGGCGCGCGGTCGGGAACGCTTCCATCTCTGGTGCTGATTTCAGGTGATCGTAGTCAAAAGTGAACGGCTCGTAGTAATCATCAATCTCCGGCATGTTCGGATTGGCGAAGATGTTTGCCAGAATGCGCCATTTGCCGCCAATCTTCGGTTCAATCTTGCCGTTGCGCTTTCTGCGCCAGCCGCCATTCCAGCGGTCCTGATTTTCCCAATCCTTCGGATAGCCAATGCCGGGCTTTGTTTCGACATTGTTGAACCAGGCATATTCCATGCCTTCCCGGCTGGTCCACACATTCTTGCAGGTTACCGAACAGGTATGGCACCCGATGCATTTGTCGAGATTGAGAACCATGGCGATTTGCGCGCGAATTTTCATCGATGAGGTCCTTCTTACTCGGCAGCTTGCGGGATGAGGGAAACATTCTTGGCGGCGTCGGGATGGGGCCGTTCCAGCCAATCGACGGTTTTCAGTTTGCGGATCACCACAAACTCGTCGCGGTTGGTGCCGATCGTTCCGTAATAGTTGAAGTCATAGGCCAACTGGACATAGCCGCCGATCATGTGGGTCGGATTGATCACGATGCGCGTTACGGAATTGTGGATGCCGCCGCGGTTTCCGGTCATCTCGGAACCCGGCACATTCACGATCTTTTCCTGGGCGTGATACATGAAGAGAGTTCCCTCCTTCATGCGTTGTGAAACGACGGCGCGGGCAACGAGCGCGCCATTGGCGTTAAACGCTTCGACCCAGTCATTGTCGACAATGCCCGCCTTGGCGGCATCCGTTTCACTCAGCCAGACGATCGGCCCGCCGCGAGACAGGGTCAACATCAGCAGGTTGTCCGTGTAAGTGGAATGGATTCCCCATTTCTGGTGCGGCGTGATGAAATTGAGGACAATCTCCTTTTCGCCATTTGGCTTTAGCCCGCGAACCGGGGCGATCGCCTTGAGGTCCAGGGGCGGCCGGTAGACGCAAAGCGACGCGCCGAATGCCCTCATCCACAAATGGTCCTGATAAAGCTGCTGGCGGCCGGTTAGTGTGCGCCATGGGATCAGTTCATGGACGTTGGTATAGCCGGCATTATAGCAGACCTTCTCGCTTTCAAGGCCCGACCAGGTGGGCGCCGAGATGATCTTGCGCGGCTGGGCGACAACATCGCGAAAGCGGATCTTTTCATCCTCCTTTGGAAGGGCAAGATGGGCGTGTTCGCGGCCTGTTGCCTTCGACAACGCCTCCCAGGCTTTCACCGCAACCTCACCATTGGTTTCCGGCGCCAGCATCAGGATGGTTTCTGCAGCGTCGATGTCAGTGACAATGCGGGCCAGTCCCTTGTTGGCGCCATCAAGATGCACCCCGTTCAATGCCTTGAGGTGCTCGACCTCATGGCCGGTTTTCCAGGCCATGCCCTTGATGCCATTGCCGACGGAATCCATCAGCGGCCCGAGCGCGGTAAAGCGCTCATAGATGTGCGGATAGTCCCGTTCGACGCTGATCACCATCGGCATGGTTTTCCCCGGGATCGGGTCGCATTCGCCTTTCTTCCAGTCTTTCGGTTCGAATGGCTGGGCGATCTCGTTGGCTGTGTCGTGCTTGATCGGATTGAGAACGACATCTTTTTCAACGCCAAGCACTTCCGGCGCAACCCGGGAAAACGCCTTGGCAATGCCCTTGTAGATCTCCCAATCCGAACGCGCTTCCCAGACTGGGTCAACTGCGCCGGTCAGGGGATGAATGAAAGGGTGCATGTCGGAAGTATTGAGATCGTTCTTTTCGTACCACGTCGCGGTCGGCAGAACGACGTCGGAATAGACACAGGTTGTCGACATGCGAAAATCAAGTGTTACCAGCAAGTCGAGTTTTCCTTCGGGCGCCTTGTCATGCCACACAGCTTCCTTGGCCCGCGCCCGGCCTTCTTCGCCCAGATCCTTGCCCATGACGCCATGGGTGGTTCCAAGAAGATGTTTCAGGAAATATTCGTGGCCTTTGCCCGATGACCCGAGCAGGTTCGAGCGCCAGACAAACAGGTTGCGCGGCCAGTTCTTGGGGTTGTCGGGATCCTCGCAGGAGAGCTTCAGCGTGCCATCTTTGAGCGATTTGGCGACATAATCCTTTGCATCCATTCCCGCGGCAGCGGCGTCCTTGCCCACTTGCAGCGGGTTGGTTTGCAGCTGTGGCGCCGATGGCAGCCAGCCCATACGCTCGGCGCGGATATTATAATCGATTGTCGCCGCGTCCCAGTCACCGGCAGGGGCGGTTGGCGAAAGCAGTTCGTTGATCTTGACCGTCTCATAACGCCACTGGTCGGTGTGGGCGTAGAAGGCCGAGGTTGAATTCTGCTGGCGCGGCGGACGGCCCCAGTCGAGCGCGAAGGCCAGCGGCGCCCATCCTGCTTGTGGCCGCAACTTCTCCTGGCCGACATAATGCGCCCAGCCACCGCCGGACTGCCCCACGCAACCGCACATGATGAGCATGTTCATCACGCCGCGATAATTCATATCGGCGTGATACCAGTGGTTCATCGCGGCCCCAATGATGATCATTGAGCGGCCGTTGGTCTTCTCGGCGTTCGCTGCAAACTCACGCGCGACCTGAATGATCTTGTCGCGCGAGACGCCAGTAATTTTCTCGGCCCAGGCCGGCGTGTAGGGCGAATCATCGTCAAGGCTCTTTGCGACATTGTCGCCGCCAAAGCCGCGATCAACGCCGTAGTTGGCGAGGAAGAGGTCATGCACCGAGGCAACCAGTGTCTGGCCATCGGCAAGCTTAAGCTTCTTCACCGGTACCCGGCGCTTCAGGATGCTGGCATGTGAAGTCGACTGAAAATGCTCGTGTTCGATGTTGCCAAAATAGGGGAAGGCAACCTCGGCCATGTCATCCTTGATGTCGGCCAGCGACAGGCGGAGCTTGGTTGGCTGTCCGGTTGAGTCCTTCTCCTCCAGGTTCCACTTGCCGGCCTCGCCCCAGCGGAATCCAATAGTGCCGCCAGGCACAACGATCTTGCCGCTGGTTTCGTCATAGGCGACCGTCTTCCATTCAGGATTGTTGCTTTCCCCAAGCGATTTGCTGAAATCCGAGGCGCGGATGAAGCGGTCCGGCACGAGCGCATCGCCCTGCTTGACCAGTTTCACCAGCATTGGCATGTCAGTGTACTGGCGAACATAGTCCTGGAAATAGGGAACCTGCCGTTTGACGTGATATTCTTTCAGGATCACATGTCCCATTGCCATGGCAAGCGCCGCGTCCGTGCCTTGCTTTACGGAGAGCCAGATGTCGCCAAATTTTGAGGCTTCCGAATAGTCGGGGCAGATGACGGCACTCTTCATTCCGCGATAGCGCGCCTCAGTGTAGAAATGCGCGTCGGGTGTACGTGTCTGGGGCACGTTTGAACCCCAGAGGATGATGAAGCCGGCATTGTACCAGTCAGCACTCTCAGGAACATCGGTTTGCTCGCCCCAGGTTTGCGGCGAGGCTGGCGGCAGATCGCAATACCAGTCATAAAATGACATGCAGACGCCACCGATCAGTGAAAGGTAGCGGGAACCTGCGGCATAGGAGATCATCGACATGGCGGGGATCGGCGAGAAACCGAAGACCCGGTCGGGTCCATAGGTCTTGGCCGTATAGGCATTTGCCGACGCAATTAGCTCGGTCGCTTCATCCCAGTTCGCCCGCACGAAACCACCATGGCCGCGTTTTTTGGTGTAGCTCGCGCGTTTGTCCGGACTCTCGACGATGGAAGCCCAGGCGGCAACCGGCGACATTGTGGCACGCGCCTCACGCCACAACTTCAGGAGCCGCGCCCGGATCAAGGGATACTTCACGCGGTTGCCGGAATAGAGATACCAGCTGTAGGACGCGCCGCGCGCACAACCACGCGGCTCGTGATTGGGCAGGTCGGGCCGCGTGCGCGGGTAATCCGTCTGCTGTGTCTCCCAGGTGACGATCCCGCCCTTGACGTAAATCTTCCACGAGCATGAACCCGTGCAGTTGGCGCCGTGGGTTGAACGCACGATCTTGTCGTGCTGCCAGCGCTTGCGGTAGCCATCTTCCCAGCGGCGGTCTTCGGAAGTTGTGATGCCGTGGCCGTTGGAAAATGGCTCTGACACCTTGTTGAAGAAGGTCAGGCGGTTGAGAAAATGGCTCATAATGAGTCTCCGGAGAGGGTTGATCGGCGCCACAGGCAATTCAGTTTCAGACAGGCCAAAATGGCGATTGTGACCCAGAGAACAGAGCGCAGCAGCATGGCCATTGCTGTACGCATCTCATAGGCGCCCCCCGACATCACGTGATTGGCAAAAAGTGCGGAAGTGACGAGAATTGAAATGGCAAGCAGCAGTGAGAGCTGTCCACCCCAGCGCCGCCATTGCATCAAGCCGATGCCCGCCGCGATGTAGACGAAACCAGTCAGAAAATTGAACCATAGCACAAACAGCACGACGTCGCCGGCGGCGGCTCGCGTTTCGGGATCTCCAAACAATACGCGCCCGCCAGACACGATGCTGGCGAGCCCGAACACAATGGCGATGGTTGCAAGAATTAACAGCCATCGAGGGCGCTTGGCCGAACTTGCGTAAACGGGGTTCTGGTCGCCGCCGCTCATCATGCCGTCTTCCTCTTTGATACTGCCATGGAAGCCGGGCTTCTTTCCACATCAAACAGCAGCCCGCCGCGCCGCGTGTAGAACCACCAGGTGATGGCGATACAGCTCACATAGAAGGCGAGGAAGGAGTAGAGCGCAGCCTCCGCTCCTCCCGTCAGGGCAAGCGAGGTGCCAAAGCTCTTCGGAATGAAGAAGGCGCCATAGGCCGCAATTGCAGAAGTGAAACCGATGATGGCTGCCGCTTCCTTGTCGGATTGCTTGGTCCGATGACCCGCATCGAGCTTGGGCGAAAGACGTGCCACCTCTTTGCGCATGATGGCGGGGATCATCTGAAAGGTGGAAGCATTGCCAATGCCTGACGCAGCAAAAAGGAAGAGGAAGCTGGCAAAGAACACGGGAAAGGCTGTCGGGCTGCCCTTCATGCCTATCGCGTAAAGGACGCCGATTACTCCGGCACTCATCGCGATAAAGACCCAGAACGTAATCCGCCCGCCGCCAATCCGGTCGCAGGCCTTGCCCGAGAAGGCGCGCGACAACGCGCCGACTAGTGGCCCAAGGAAAGCATACTGAAGCACATTGATTTCTGGAAACAGAACTTTTGAGAGCAGCGGGAATGCCGCCGAAAAGCCGATGAAGGAGCCGAAGGTGCCGGTATAAAGCCAGCACATGATCCAATTGTGGGTGCGCCGGAATATTACCGCCTGGTCGGCGAAAGAGGCCTTCATTGTCGCTATGTCATTCATCCCGAACCATGCCGCGAAGGCCGAAGCCACAATGAATGGAACGAAAATATAGCCGGCGTTTTGCAGCCACAGGGTAGTCGTCACACCATTGGCCGATGATGTCTGTGGATCGCCGCCAAACCAGCCGAAAACACCGGCGGTTATCACAATTGGCACCACGAACTGGACCACGCTTACACCAAGATTGCCGAGGCCGGCATTAATAGCGAGTGCATGTCCCTTTTCCGCCTTGGGAAAGAAGAAGGAGATATTGGCCATTGAAGAAGCGAAGTTGCCGCCACCGAACCCACAGAGCAGCGCCAGGGCGAGGAATACCCAGTACGGCGCATCCGGATTCTGCACCGCATAGCCCATGCCGACAGCTGGAATAAGTAGGGACCAGGTAGCCAGGGTCGTCCACAGCCGGCCGCCAAAAATGCCCGGCATGAAACTGTAGAAGATGCGCAGCGTGGCCCCCGAGAGCCCTGGCAGCGCAGCCAGCCAGAAGAGCTGCTCCGTCGTGAATGCAAAGCCAACACCGGGCAGCTTTGCTACGACGACCGACCAGACCATCCAGACCGCGAATGAAAGGAGGAGGCAGGGTACGGAGATCCACAGGTTGCGGCGGGCGATGGCGCGTCCGCCATGCTCCCAGAAAGTCTTGTCCTCCGGGCGCCAGTCTTCGATTGCGCCATGGGCCGCCAAAGCGCCCCTTTGCGCCGCGCCATGAATCGGTTGCATTTCTGGCAATTCCGGCAGGCTCCTTACGGGCACTCCAGACTCAACAGCTGAACGCTCCATTTGACGAATTGCGACGTGCATCCACGCCATCGCCACGGAGACGACGATGAACAATAGCCAGAAACAACTCTGCCATATGCCAGTCAGGTCATTGAGCGCGCCAAAGGCGATGGGCAGGACGAAGCCGCCCAATCCACCGACAAGACCAACAACACCGCCAACAGCACCAACACGTGTCGGATAATAGACCGGGATGTGCTTGTAGACCGCCGCCTTGCCAAGGCTCATGAAGAAACCCAGGATAAAGGTCACGACGACGAAACCCGTGATGCTCATTTCGGTGTTGAACGTCACTGGCCCGCGGATGCCCTGCATCACATACTGCGTTGGCGGATAAGAGAGTACGAACGTGCACACGACCGAGACCGCGAATGTCCAGTACATAATGCGTCGAGCGCCGAACTTGTCTGAGAGATGCCCGCCATAAGCCCGGAAAATGGAAGCGGGAATCGAGTACGCCGCCCCGATCATGCCCGCAGTGGTGATGTCAAGACCATAAACCCCAATGAGATAACGGGGCAGCCACAGCGCCAGTGCCACGAATGCCCCGAACACGAAGAAATAATAGAGCGAAAACCGCCAAACCTGGATGTTCTTGAGCGGCTCCAGCATGGCGGCAAGGGACTCAGGTTTCTCACCGATTGCCCGCCGCTTTGCGAGGTCAGGGTCGTCCTTGGCAAAGAGAAAAAAGATGACCCCCATGGCCGCGAGGACCGCCGCCCAGATGAGGGCAACGGTTTCCCAACCATAGGCTACCATAATGACTGGCGCTGCGAATTTGGTAACCGCGGCGCCTACGTTGCCTGCGCCGAAGATCCCAAGGGCGGTGCCCTGTTTTTCGGTGGGGTACCATTTTGCGACATAGGCGATGCCGACGGAGAATGAGCCGCCGGCAATGCCGACGCCAAGTGCGGCGAGAAGGAAGGTGGGATAGTCGTAGGCATAAGTGAGCAGCGCCGTCATTACGGCCGCGCTCAGCATGGTGAGCGAGTAAACTGTGCGCCCGCCATATTGGTCCGTCCAGATGCCGAGGAGGAGACGAATAAGAGATCCAGTCAGGATGGGTGTGCCGACCAGGAGGCCAAACTCTGTGTCCGTAAGGCCGAGATCCGTCTTTATCTGGATGCCGATAATGGCAAAAATCGTCCAGACCGCGAAACAAACGGTGAAGGCGATTGTGGATAGCCAGAGGGCGCGCCCTTGGTCTGACGGACTAATCAC
The DNA here is from genome assembly GCA_016792825.1 of Hyphomicrobiales bacterium. Taxonomy (GTDB): domain Bacteria; phylum Pseudomonadota; class Alphaproteobacteria; order Rhizobiales; family Aestuariivirgaceae; genus Aestuariivirga. Next base: position 18,621 of record JAEUMI010000134.1, on the reverse strand, counting down.
GGTCTTGGACATACCCACTCCCCTGGCATCAAAAGCGCCGTTCCCGAACAATGGGATGAGTCTTAAGAGGACGGTATATTTCCTCCTTTGATTCAGATCAATCGTTTGTGGTCAACGAAGTGGTTCAAGACAGATAAGGACATCTGTCATTTTGCTTCAGGAAAAGCTAAGGTCATTTGGCAGCATTTGCCAGTCAATGGCTTGATAAAAGTCAAGAATATCATTGCGCTGTACGATCTTGTAATTTAGGTTCCTTCGCCATGCGTCAAGAAGATCTTCAGCAAATGCGCACGCTGCGCCTGTTCGATGGGATGGCTGAAAGCTATGTCGAAAGCATGTTACGGGCGTCATTTCTTCAGCGCTTTCCTGCCCGTGTCGAATTGGCTCGCGAAGGTGAACCGGCTGACTTCCTCCACCTTATCATTGACGGGCAAGTGGAAGTGTACGCGAGTCATCACCGGCGCGAAACTACCGTCAGTATTTTGGGGCCAGGCCAGAGCTTCATCTTGGCGGCAGTGCTTCTGGATCGAGTTTACCTCAAGTCAGCGCGCGCACTTTCGCCTTCCCGCATCCTGATGATCCCTGCCGAAGCTGTAAGGCAATATTTCGAAAGAGATGTCCATTTCGCCCGCTCCCTGGGCATCGAACTTGCAATCGCCTATCGTGACATTGTCAAGGAACTCAAGAACCAGAAGCTCCGGTCAAGTCTCGAACGGCTGGCAAACTGGTTGCTGGCCAGAAATACTGAAACTGGCGCGTCGGGCCGGTTTGCCTTGCCCTTTGACAAGAAGGTTCTCGCTGCACGCCTTGGGATGGCGCCGGAAGTCCTGTCACGCTCATTTGCGGCACTTGCGGCCTATGCTGTCTCAGTCGATGGCTCCTCGGTGCATCTCCAGGATATTGATGCCTTGCGCAAGGTTGCCCATCCATCCGCGTTTATAGATGACCCTGCAACGTGAAGGAAATTTGCGGTAACTTCACATCCTTCATGTTGATCAGCCGTCTGATTTTTGGCGGAGTTGGCCAGCGAGCCAAGACAGCCGTAGGTGGTCAAATTACTCCTTAGCTATGCAGAAAACCAAGGAGTTGATTTCTCGCTGCCCGATTACCCACGCGAAAAAAAATTAAGCATGAGATCTTCCTGGTTATTGGAGTACCGTCTACTTCGTCATCTCGTTTACCAGCGCCAACAAACCTTTGAGAATTTCAAGCGGCGGGGGCGGGCATCCCCCGATGTGCAGATCCACAGGGATGATATCCTTGACGGCTCCGGCGCAGGCATAGCTGCCGGTGAAAACGCCGCAATTGGCAGCGCAATCGCCTAGCGCCACCACCCATTTCGGCGATGGCATGGCGGCATAGGTGCGTTCCAGCGCTTGACGCATGTTCCAAGTCACGGGGCCAGTGACCAGCAGCACATCGGCATGGCGGGGCGAAGCTACGAACTTCAGACCGAACCGCTCCGCATCATAGACCGGGTTGTTGATGGCGTGAATTTCCAGTTCGCAGCCATTGCAAGATCCGGCATCCACCTCGCGGATCGCCAAGGACCGGCCGAGGCGGGCGTGTGCCTGCTGGCCCAGCGCTTCAGCAAGTTCAGTCACAGCTGCACTGCCGGGTTGCGGCGGCGCGATTACGGCGGAGCCCTCAAGTAGCGATTTGAAGAGAAGTGAGCGCATGGTGTCCTACATGTCGTGTCCGGAATAGGAACAGTTGAATGATTTGTTGCAGAGCGGGAAATCGGCAACGATGTTGCCTTCAATTGCGGCTTCAAGCAGGGGCCACTGGAAGCAGGATGGGTCGCGGGCATAGAAATTCACCAGCCTTGCCCTGTCGTCCAGCCGAACAGTGACAAATATATCACCGCGGAAACCCTCAACCATTGCAGCGCCTTCGCTGGCGCGCGCTCGGGGCATGACAGACATAAGAGGGCCGGGAACCAGCAGCTTCAGCATTTGCCGGATAAGCGCCATGCTTGAGCGGACTTCTTCGATGCGGACCCATACCCGGGCGTCGACATCGCCTCCCGCGTGAAGTGCCATGGCGAAGTCCAGTGCTTCGTAAGGTCCATAGGGAAAATTCAGGCGCGTGTCGAAAGCCCGGCCCGAGGCACGACCGACATGGCCGCCGGCTCCAAAGCGCCGGGCAAGTTCTGCGCTGACGTTGCCTGTCGAAACCGTGCGGTCCTGCAATGATGGCGCTTCGTCATAGACTCTCACGACCGCTTCGAAATTCGTGGCGCAGCGCGCAAGCAGCGCCTGTATCGCCTCAGCCCCTGCAGCCGAAAGATCAGCGGCCACACCACCCGGCACTATGCGATCCATCATCATGCGGTGGCCAAAACACTGGTTGGCAGTCCGCAAGATATCCTCGCGCAGCAATGTGCAGTGGGCATGGAGCACCACGACGCTGGCATCGTTGCAGATAGCGCCCACATCATTGACATGGTGCGACAGGCGTTCAATCTCCGCCATGATGCCGCGCAGCAAGATGGCACGCGGCGGAGGCCGCCACTTGAGGGCGGCTTCGATGGCAAGCGCATAGGCATAGGAATAGGCTACAGTGCTATCGCCCGAAATTCGCGCCGCGATGCGTGCTGCCGTGGCGATATCGGCGCCCTTGCACAACGCTGCAATTCCCTTGTGGGTGTAACCGAACCGCTCTTCGAGCCGAACGACCGCTTCACCGTTAACAGAGAAGCGGAAATGTCCGGGTTCGATGATCCCGGCGTGCACCGGCCCAACAGCAATCTGATGCAGCCCTTCGCCTTCCGTAGCCAGGAAAGCATAAGCTGCGTCTCGACGGGCTGCGTCCTTTTTCAGGCTTGGCGGTGGGGATGGCCATTTGCCGTGATCCATCCAGTTGCGTTGATCGGGCAGGCCTTTGGGTTCAACGCCATGGAGATCGCGAATGCTGCGTTCGAGGCGGCAGGCGGCTGGGTGATTTTTCGCTACCGATGGGAAACTGCCGCGTTTCAGCGGCACGGACACAATGATTCGCAACTTGAGTGCAGGAACGCCGAGCCCCATGTGGGCGGCATCATCGTCTACCCAGAGTGCCAGGAGATCCTGCAAGCCCTGGGCACAGCCCATGGCAAGGCCGATCCAGTCCCGCTCATCAATCTGCAAACGGATAAAGCCGTCTGGCCCCGCCCTAAGTTTGGTGGCCAGCGCGGCAGCGGCGGTTGGTACGGGCCGCTTCACTTGAGCAGCTCCGCAGCGCGTTCGAACCAGCCTACCAGCGTCGGCGGCAAGTAGATGCCAGCGATAAGAACCAACCCAAGATGAATGATAAGCGGAACAGAAGAGGCGCTGACTTTGTGTGAGGGCTCCGTCGGTTCGCCAAACAGCAACTCCTGCAAGCGCCACAATAACGCACCGAAGGCTACGAGGAGCCCAAATGCGGGGAATATAACGAGCCAAGGCGCACGCGCGAAGGTAGTAGTGATAATCAGAAACTCACTCATGAACACGCCAAAGGGCGGAAGACCCGAGATCGCGAAGACCCCCACCGCCAGGCCGATTGCTAGGCTGGGATGGGTCACGCTCAGTCCCCGTATGCCTGCAATGCGCTGCGTTCCCTTTGCTTGCGCCACATGACCGACCGCAAAGAAAATGGCTGACTTGGTCAGGCTGTGCATGGCCATGTGCAGGAGCCCAGCGAAATTGGCCAAGGGCCCGCCCATGCCAAACGCGAAGGTGATGAGGCCCATGTGCTCGATGGATGAATAAGCAAACAACCGTTTGATATCGCGTCGCTGGTACAGCATGAACGCCGCAAAAATCAGCGAGATCAGCCCCATGACAATCATGATGGGCCCTGGCTGAATGGCGTCCGGGTGGGCTGAGACGATCATCTTAAAGCGCAGCAGAGCGTAAAGTGCCACATTGAGAAGCAGACCCGAGAGAACCGCCGAAATCGGAGTCGGGCCTTCGGAATGGGCATCAGGCAGCCAGGCGTGAAGCGGCGCCAGGCCAACCTTGGTGCCATAGCCAATCAGCAGGAAAACAAAAGCGAGGTTGAGAAGAGAGACGTCGAGTTGTGGAGCGGCGGCCTGCAGCAAGTTCCAGGTCATGGCGGGCGCCCCTTCGCCAAGGGCTTTCTGGCCAGCAAGATAGATCAGGATGGTGCCGAAGAATGCAAGCGAGATGCCGACGCTTGCGAGGATGAAATACTTCCATGACGCTTCGATGGCCGAGGGCGTGCGGTAAATCCCGACCATGACGACAGTTATCAGTGTCGACAGTTCCAGTCCGACCCACATAAGGCCGATATTGTTCGCAGTGAGCGCCACATTCATCGCTCCCATCATTCCGAGGAACATGGCATGATAGAATCTGACGAATTGAGGCGTCAGTTTCCCAGTTTCGATCTCGTGGCTGATGTAGCTGGCACTGAACACCGAGGTGGTAAACCCAACCAGCGTATTCAGAATGATAAACAGGATATTCATGTCGTCTATGATAAAGTAGCTGCTCGCTCCGGCGTCGACGAAAAGCAGCGACACCCCGGCGAGGAAGGTGGCAAACATGGCCAGGACATTGCCTGCCGCCGAGATCCGGTAGCCCGGCACTAGCACCAGGACTGCCGCCGAGACGAAGGGAATGCCTATGACCAATGCAACCGATGTCATCATTTAGTGTCGCCCCTGACGTCTTCGAGGGCTTCAATGTCGACGCTGTCGAAACGTTCGCGGATACGGAACACAAAGACGGCAAACACAAAAAGCGCAATAAGCACCGAGAAGGCCACACTGACCTCGACCACCAGTGGCATGCCGCGTGCCCCCGTTGCGGCGAGGATAAGGCCATTCTCCAGAGACATAAAGCCAACGATCTGGGTGATGGCGTTGCGCCGCGTGATCATCATCAGGAACCCGAGAAGAATAATGGCCAGCGCTAGCGCCAGCCCCTCGCGCGTAAATGACTCCGCCGTCGCGGTTACTTTTAGGACCAGCATGAGCGACAGAGAAGTGAGTGCCAGACCGATCAGCAGTGTCTTGCCGACGCCCACGACCTGATCGATATCCCTGTGCACGCCAAGGCGCACAATCATCTTGTGAAGTGCAACTGGGATGATGATGCCCTTCAAACCCAGCGCCAGGGCCGCGGTGATAAAGAGATGTGGGCGCTGCTGCGTCCAGGCTTCCCAGCCTACCGCCATCGACAGCAGGATGGCCTGCGCGGCAAAGATGTTGAGCACGGCGAAAATGCGGTCCTGATAGAGAAGAGCGAAACTCGCGACAATCATAAGCCCGGCGAGAAGATGCGAGACATCATAGGCGTGGTTCAATTGAGCACCTCCCGGGTTACGAAGGCGAGGAGTATGGCAAGGAACGCAAAGACGAAGGCACCCCCGAGAAACTCCCCGACGCGGAACACCCGCATCTTGGCGATGCTCACCTCCCAGGCTCCCAGTAGGGCCGCGCCCAGAACGAGCTTAACAAGATAGACCGCCATGCCCACGGGCCATGCAGCCGGCCCTGCGTTGGCTGGCGCCATGCCAAAAGGCAGGAACAGGCAGACGATGAGCGAGATGTAAAGAACCAGCTTTAGCTGTGCCGCCATCTCAATCATGGCGAGATGGCGTCCGGAATATTCAAGAACCATGGCTTCGTGCACCATGGTGAGTTCGAGGTGTGTCGCCGGATTGTCCACCGGAATGCGGGCGTTCTCGGCCAGCGCCACAATGATCAGCGCCACGAGGGCGAGCGCGAGGGACACGCGCACCGTGATGGGCGCCGATATCAGGAATTCCGCGACCTCCGGCAGGCGCGTTGTTCCTGCTGTCAGGGCCATGGTCAGAAGAACAAGCAGCATTGCGGGCTCAGCCAACGTGGCGATCATCATCTCGCGCGACGACCCGATGCCGCCGAAGCTCGTGCCCACATCCATGCCGGCGAGCGCCAACAGGGCGCGTGCCGCGCCGAGAAGTGCGACAAGTGCCAAGGCATCGGCCGCCCAGTTGAACATGAGTCCCGAAGCGAAGGTCGGAACCAGAGCAGCCGCCACCCAGGTAAAAGCCAGAATGGCATAGGGGGCGGAGCGGAACAGCCAGGAAGCATTTTGGGCGACGACTGATTCCTTGCGTACAAGCTTGATCAGGTCACGGTACGGCTGAATGATGGGGGCCCCCTGCCTGCGCATGAAGCGAGCCTTCACGCGCCGCGTGATGCCCGCGATACCGGGAGCAATCAAAAGCACCAGGAACATCTGGATCGTCTGGCCAAACAGCAGGATGACTGTATCGCGCATCAGAACCACACCGCCGCAATGAGAAGTAGCACGATGAGCGCGCTGAACATGAGCATGAGGTAAGTGCGGATTGTCAGGAACTGAAGGGCATTAAGCCGTTCCGACATTTTCAACACTGCCCGTGCCGGTGCGGCGTAAAGCAGCTCCCAGGCATAGTCATGCAGCCTGACTGTGAAGCGCGCGGCGCGGTTGTCGCCGGGTTGCGGCATGTCGACTGTTTCGGAAGCGCCAAAGACCGTCGAACCATAGACGCGCCGCAAAGGCTGCGAAAAGCTCGAGGCGCTGTATTGCGTGAGCGGTGAAGGATCCGGGAAACCGCAATCCCATGCGGGGCCAAGCCTGGTGCGGCGGCTTGAGATGCGGTGCACCAGCATGACTGTCAATGTACCTGAGATTAGCAGGAAGATTGTGATCGTCGGCGCATCGTAGATGCTGCGCGCAGCATCGAACGCGACCAGTGAGAATGGAGTGGGGCCTGTCCCAACTGCCGGGAGAGGCGCCCCGGCCAGCGTTTGAAGCAAGGGTTGGATTGCTGAAACCATCACCCCGCCGAATAATCCGCCTAGCAGGCAAAGACCGGCTAACAGCGCCATTGCCACCTGCTGGGGCCGTGCCGTTTCATGGGCTCCGGCAGCCTCATTGCTGCGCGGACGGCCAAGATAGACAATGCCGAAAGCGCGTACGAAACAAGCCGCGGCAAGGGCAGCGGCCAGAGCCAGCATGGCGCCAACCGCGGGAGACATGAAGCGTAGAATAGGTTCAGGAAATTGCGGCCCCGCGAGCACGGCCTGAAACAGCAACCACTCGGAAACGAAGCCATTGAACGGCGGCAGGGCCGAAATCGACATGGCGCCAACTAGCCAGAAGGCGGCTGTGACCGGCATGCGGTGAATCAATCCGCCAAGCCCGTCGAAATCGCGCCGTCCCGTGGCATGCAGCACTGCCCCTGCACCGAGAAAGAGCAGTGACTTAAACCACGAGTGGTTAAGGCAGTGAAGCAGAGTTGCGGCCATCGCCACCGCAGCCGCCGCTGTGAGGCCGGAGGCCCTGAAAGCCAGCGCCATGCCAAGGCCCACGAAGATGATGCCGATATTCTCCACCGTAGAATAAGCAAGGACGCGCTTTAAATCATGATCAAGGACGGCGTAGAGAAGACCAAGTACCGCCGTCGCGGCACCGAGAAGCAGGAAGGGCAGGGCCCACCACCAGACGGGTGTTCCCAGCAGGTCGAAGACGATGCGGATCAGGCCGTAGATTGCAACTTTGGTCATGACCCCGCTCATCAGTGCAGAGACATGGCTGGGGGCAGCCGGATGTGCCAGCGGCAGCCAGGCGTGGAGCGGTGCGATGCCGGCCTTCGAGCCGGCCCCGAAAATGGCACCGGCGAGTACGAGCCCGGAAACCAGGGGCCCGGGTGGAACGGCACGGATCGCGTCGAAGGCGTAATTTCCGGAAGCACCGGCAAGCCCACCGAAGGCAAACAGCAGCGAAGCCGTGCCAATTGCCGCCATCACCAGATAGACATGCCCCGCATGGCGGTTGCCCGCGTCCCGGTGGTGCGAGACAACGAGAACCCATGAGGTGAGCGACATCAATTCCCAGGAAAACAGGAAGCCAAAGGCATCTCCGGCGATGAGGACGAGGTTCATGGCCAAGGCGTATGCCGGGAAGAACGGTTCAACCCGCCCCGAAAGGTCCCGGTCGCGGTCAAGTCCCATGCCGTAAATCGCGGTCGTCAGCACGCCCAGATTCACAATGAGGCTGAAAAAGGCCGACAGGGCATCAAGCTTGACGTGCAGCCCGATGATTGGCAGGCCAAGCGGCAGTCTGAATCCTGAATGTGTGTCAGCAAGCAGTGCCGCGAGGCTAGCCCCAGCAGTCACCGCTGCCGCAATTATGCAGATAGGGTAAACTGCAGCTAGCGCCGACTTATGGCGATGGAACATGGCGGCAAAAACGGCCGCCACCGCATAGAGCAGGATCCCTGACAGCAGAATCGCAAGCTGTGGAGCAGTGGAATAATCCACGCCGGTCATTTGGAGGACTCTTTGAACCGGACGCCTCGGCCGCCGCCGCTGCTCGTGGCACCATCACCGATTAATTCAAGGCCCGCCTTGTCGAGCGCCTCAAGGACTTTCATTAAGCTCGAAACCACACTCCGGATATTGTCGGGGCTTGCTTCCATGCGCTGGATTGTAGGCAAGGATACGCCGGCCAATTCAGCCATCTTTTGCTGATCGATGCCAAGTAAGGCACGGGCGGCGCGCAATTGGGGTGCAGTAATCATGGTGGAGTTAACACATCTCAACTATAGACGTATTATGCATCATCGATAACGTTTTTCAAGTGTATAATCACTGAATTGATTTCTCTGTTCAACTCTGTAGAATTGACCACGTTACGCAGGACTTTCTCTTTTTAATTCAATTTTTTCGGCGATACGGAGCGAAGCGGCCATGATTCAGTGGATGTTTTTGCAAACCCGTCCCTTTGGCCTCACCATCACCTCTCCCAGGGCTAAGAGGCCTAGGTCGTCTGATTGACACGCCGATGTTGGAATGTGGAAGTGACTACGGCATTTGGACCATCGGAGAAGTGGCGGACAGCATTGTGAATTTCTGCTTATGGCGGCTGAACGGACCTGTCCTGATCAAAGCATTTGCCGAACTCCAGCCCCCGCGTTTACATGGCTTTTCCAATTGAGAAGTGAGGAGGGGTGGGGCTATCAAGAGCGCGTGCAGCAACCCCTTCCATGCGCTACAGGTGCGGTGAACCGAGGAAAGCAGGCTTGATGACCGCGAAAACACAGTTTTCTACACACAGGTTTTGTGTGGCCCCGATGATGGATTGGACCGACCGGCATTGCCGCGTCTTTCACCGCCACCTCACCAGGCACGCCTTGCTGTATACCGAAATGGTGACCGCCCAGGCCATTCGCCATGGCGACCGCCAGCGCCTTCTGGGCTTTGATGCACTTGAGCAGCCGGTGGCCCTCCAACTCGGCGGCAGCGATCCCGGCCTGCTGTCGGATGCAGCCAGAATTGGTGAGGATTTCGGCTATAGCGAAATCAATCTGAACGTTGGCTGTCCCTCGGACCGGGTTCAGGAAGGAAGATTCGGCGCCTGCCTCATGGCTGAACCAAGGCTCGTAGCGGATTGTGTTGCAGCGATGCGTTCAGCCGTTAAAATTCCGGTGACAGTGAAATGCCGCATCGGCATTGATGACCAGGACGAAGTCGAGTGCCTTGATCGTTTTGTTGAAGCAGTCTCCGAAACGGGTTGCGATACATTCATAATCCACGCCCGCAAGGCTTGGCTGAAAGGCCTCAGCCCAAAGGAAAACCGGGAAATTCCTCCGCTCAATTATCCCCGGGTGCATCAATTGAAAGCAGACTTTCCGCATCTCAACATAATCCTGAATGGGGGCGTGGCTACACTTGGGCAGGCAATCGATGAAATGCGCGGCCTTGATGGGGTCATGCTCGGTCGTGCCGCTTACCACACCCCCTGGCTTCTTGCTGACGTTGACAGGCTATTCTTTCAAAAGGCCAATCCGCTGACCAGCCGCATTGATGCGGTGACCGGCATGTTGCCTTACATCGAGGAACAATTGCGCCGGGGCGATTTTCTCGCCAAAATATCGCGCCATATGCTCGGCCTGTTCCATGGCCAGCCTGGCGGGCGCCATTGGCGTCAAATCATTTCCGAACAGAGCCATCTGCCGGGCGCCGGTATTGATGTCTTGCGGCGCGGCCTCGATGCCGTCGAACTCCAATCGAATCGCCTGCTCGCCGCCGAGTGAAGCTGCTGGCTTAGTGACATGATTTTGTGATATGGCTCGTCTCGGACGGAGAGTTCGAGGGAAATCATGCGGGCTACGACAATTGCCGCCTTTGTCTTATCGGCGGGCATCGCAGGCAGTTCCCAGGCGCTGGCCCAATTCACTTACGGCGACGACTGTAACGAACTCGATGATACCTCGCCCGAGATCGTCACCGCCTGTGCCAAGTACTTGCTGAACCGCCAGTCCCTCATCAACACCACGGCCTCGATCACTGGCGTCATTCTTAACCGGTTTGACAGGGGGCCGAACCAGGCTGAGCCTGCCGGCCTTGAACTGGCGAACCGGGAAGAAATTGCTGATCGTCTTTCCGGCGGCAAATCCATCCTCATTGCGCCAACTGCAGATGTTGCGGCTCCCCCTGCCAGTCCCATGTGGAACATCTGGATCGATGGAAAATACAGCTGGCTGGATGACACGGACGCTTTTACCGATCTTGACGGCTCGCTTGTAAATGCTGTTGCCGGTTTCGATTACAAAGTCTCGGACCGTCTGGTGCTGGGCCTGATGGGCACCTATGAATCCTCAGACTTGGATGGATCAGGCGTAACCCAGGATACCGATGGCTGGGGCGGCGGGGCATATCTGGGTATGACACTCACCGACAATGTGGTGTTGTCGGCCACTCTCCTTGGAACCGAACTTGACACGGAAGTGAATGGCGGCACCAGTTTTGACTCGACCCGGATTCAGGCCAGCAGCGCCTTGACCGGTTATTGGTATTCCGGCACCTGGCGTTATTCGCCCTCGCTGACCGTCGCATGGTCCAAGGAATGGCAGGACGCAAGCGGTGCATTGAACGCCCAGACTATCGAAACCGGGATCATTTCGCCGGGCTTCCAGGTCGGCAACTCCATATCCATCGGCGGTGCTTCAACGGTTGAGCCCTGGCTCGGCGCGCAATTGGATTGGGTCGGGATAAACAAGGCAGTTGATGACGTGACCGGCACAATATTGGATGATCCCTATACAGATCTTCGATTGCAAGGCGGCCTCAATTTTGCTTTTGGGGCCAATACACAGTTGGCTTTGACCGCGGAAGTCAGCGGGCTTCTCTATGAGGATTCAGATACCTATACGGCAGGCGCAAATTTCGCATTCCAGTTCTAGGAATTGGCGAGGCGTCCCTGGCGCCCGCCGCGGCGGCGCTTGCGCAGCGTGAGCGTTTCAACCCGCTCGTTAAGCCCTGCCATGATGGACTGGCGTTCCGCCGGGCTAAAACCAAGCCAGCCGCCGATTTCCATGCGCGTGCGCCCGCAGCCGATGCAGAATCCGGTTTCCGGATCGACCACGCAAACCTTGATGCAGGGTGTCTCGACTTCTGGCAAATCAAAGGCGTTCATGCCGCTAAGATAGGTATCCTGTGGGTCATTGGCCATCCGAACGCGCCATTATTGAAGCAAAAGCGTCTCAGTTCTTCAGATAAAGCACGCCGTCTTCAACTTTGAAACTCTTCAATTTGGCCAGATAGCTCATGCCAAGCAGCGAACCGCGCATGATGCCCTTGGGCATCACCAACCCTTGCACATCTGTGACGCGCACCCCGTCAATTTCAACCTTGTCGAGGTTGACACCGGCGGCTTTGACCACGCCATTGGCGGTTGAAACTGGAACATTGTAGTCAAGGCTGCCCGGGCGGAGGCCAACATCCTGGGCATCTTCGTAGCTCAAGGCCACCGCCGAGGCCCCCGTATCGACCATCACTCTGACATTCCGGCCATTGATCTCGGCCTTGACGATGAAATGGCCATTTTGTCCGGCTTTCAATGCCGTGGCCGCGTTGAGTTGCAGCATGTCCGCCGCCGCGAGCGGCGTTATGCCCGGCAGGCCGCCGGCAATCGTAAACAGCAAGGCAAGTCCAATCGGTGACAACGCACCCGGCAAACGCATGACGCAACTCCCTGGATTAAGCTGCCTCAGCTTGGCTGGGCCACTCTCAACAAGTGTTGAAAACAATTGGAACAAATGTCGTTAACGTTAACCGATTGTTGCGGCATACACTGTGAGCATGGTGAGTTCCGTCAGCACCTGGACGGCGCCGCAGACATCGCCGGTCTGCCCGCCGATCTTGCCCATGGCCAGCGCCCGCAAACCCGCAAGAACAATGCCGGCGGCGATGATGGCGATCACCGCGATTTCAGGCGACAGGGCAAGCCCGACCGCCACCGCAGCACCGATGCCACCCGTAAGAAGGGAGAACAGGGCGCTGCGTTTTCCGGGCCTTCCCGCGAAGACTGATAGCCCGTCACTGCGCGCCGGCCGCGTCGCCCACAACAGGTCAACCACCAGGGAACGGGAAAATGCCGCGGCACTTGCCAATAGTGCCAGAATGATCAGGGGCTCCAGGCCGGAAAGTGTTTCATAGATGGCGGCTCTCCCAATGAAGGTGAGGCAGAGCGCAATGGTGCCATAGGTTCCGATGCGGCTGTCGCGCATGATTTCGAGACGTTGCTCGCGCGTGCTGCCGCCGCCAAAGCCATCGGCCACATCGGCAAGCCCGTCTTCATGCAGCGCGCCAGTAACCAGAACGCCGGCCGCCAGCGCCAGTGCCGCCGCCAGGAGCGAAGGCAATCCCAGCATGTTGGCGCCGATCAGGACCGCACTGACGATGGCTCCAATGATGGCGCCGGCCAGCGGAAAGAAACGCATGGCTTCCGCCAGCGGCGGCAGGTCAAGCGTGCGGATGAACGGAACCGGCAGCCGCGTGAGAAACCGCAAGGCCACCAGCGTCTCGGCGAAAGGCCTGATTTTCCACGCGTTTTCGCTAGGTGGCGAAGACATGTCGCTCATGTTGCACTGATACCCCGAATCCCGTGATTAGGACACTAGCAGGATGATGAAAAGGACGTGAGAATGACAATTGCCGCAACAGGTTTGCCCTTTGATGACATCAGGAAACTGATGCAGGATTTGCTCGCGGCCGACCCTGCGGCGGCAGCCCAATGCAAGGCCCGCGATGCGCAATTGACCAAGCCGCCGGGCTCCCTCGGCAAGCTCGAATCCATGGCAGAATGGGTGGCGGCCTGGCAGGGGAATTACCCGCCGAAAATCGCCCGGCCGGTGGTGGCGGTTTTTGCCGGCAACCATGGCGTCGTGGCGCAAGGCGTTGCCGCCTATCCCGCTGAAGTCACAAAGCAAATGGTCCTCAATTTCCAGGGCGGCGGGGCCGCCGTAAATCAGATCTGCAAGACCTTTGATCTCGGCCTCAAAGTGTTTGAACTTGCATTGGAAAATCCGACAAAGGATATTACCGAGAACGCCGCCATGGACGAGGCCGACTGCGCCGCCACCATGGCCTATGGTATGGAGGCAATTGCCGGCGGCTGCGACCTGCTGTGCATCGGCGAAATGGGCATCGGCAACACCACCATTGCGGCGGCAATCTGCCATGGGCTTTACGGCGGCAGGCCGGAAGACTGGGTGGGGCCGGGCACCGGCGTTGATGCCGAAGGCCTGAAGCGCAAGGCCTCCGCCGTGGCCCGCGCGGTGGCGCTTCATAAGGCCCATCTCTCTGATCCACTTGAGGTTTTACGCAGACTCGGCGGCCGCGAACTGGCTGCCATGGCCGGCGCCATTCTGGCGGCGCGCACCCAGCGCGTACCGGTTCTCATCGATGGCTACGTGGCATCCGCCGCCGCTGCCGTGCTCCACGCCATGCGCCCCGATGCGCTCGACCACTGCCTCGCAGCCCACTGTTCGGCCGAACCCGCGCATCGCATTCTACTCAGGAAGTTGGGTAAGGAACCGATCCTCGATCTAGGTATGCGGCTGGGCGAGGCCTCGGGCGCAGCGCTCGCCGCAGGGCTCCTCAAGGCGGCGGTCAACCTCCACAACGACATGGCCACCTTCGCCAGCGCCGGCGTCTCCGGGAAGGACCAATAGGCCACAAAACCGCGCGAAAAACGATGCAAAACCGATGCAAAAAGCGAGATCTTGCGAACCACATGAGCACCAAATTTGGTCGCGCAACGCCTGAGATTATTCATACTAACATATTAGTATGAATAATCTCAGGCGTTGACATTTCATAATACTACTGCTAAGCCGTACATTCATGACTAAGGACATTTTCGAATGGGACCCTCGAAAGTCAGCTGCGAATTTCGCCAAACACGGCGTCACTTTCGAGATGGCCCGCGAGGTATTCAGGGATGCGTTCGCCATCGAGAATTTTGACGACCGCGAAAACTACGGTGAACCACGTTACACCATCATTGGAATGGTTGAAGGCCGCCTGCTGTTCGTCGCCTTCACCATGAGGGACGACACATATCGTATTATTTCAGCGCGAGGAGCTGAGCCACATGAGCAACGACAATATCATGAAGACAACGCCTAAGAAGTCAGTTCACGACTGGAGCCATCTAGACGCGATGTCTGAGGACGCGCGCCGCGCCGCTGCCTTGGCCGATCCAGACGCACAGCCGCTCACGCCGGATGATTTCAAGCGCCTGAAACGCACGCCGCAGGTGAAAGTCATTCGCCGCGCGCTTGCCTTGTCGCAGGAGGAGTTTTCATCGCGCTTTCATATTCCGCTCGGCACATTGCGCGACTGGGAGCAGGGACGCAAAGACCCCGATGCAGCAGCCCGCGCCTATCTCGTGGTCATCGGCCGCAAACCGGAAGCAGTCTTGGAGGCGCTTGAGCAGGCGCGATGAAAATCAGTGATAACATTGAATCGGTGCGGGGCAGCGGCAACTTTTATCGCGATTTCAACCGTCCCAATGCCGACCTTGAACAGGCCCGCGCCATTCTTGCCGCAAAAATCATTCACACTCTCGACGCGCGCAAGCTTTCAACGCGTGATGCCGAAAAATTGACAGGTGTTGCCCATTCCGAGTTTTCGCGCATTCGCAATACACAACTGCGCCGCTTCACCCTTGATCGCATGATATCAATCCTCGGCAAGCTCGATGCAGATATAGTGGTGAACGTGACTTTCAAGACGCGACGCAGTTCCTCACACTTGACGCCACACGCGGCGTGACGAGGTAAATTCCATGTTTCATATACTGTATGAATGCAAAAGCGGGCAATTCCCGTGACAATAGAAACTTTCGGGGAACTGACAATTTTGTTCATTGTGGTTTGGGCATTGGGCGCAGAAATATGTCGTGACCTATTGTTTTACTTTGGAAATGGCTTCGATCTCAATGAACAAAGGGCAAGTAACATCTTCAACGATTACATTGTTAAGACTGGCGCCTCAGTGACAGCAAAGAGCAGGTTCTTTTTCTGGCATCCAGTTTTTGTTCTTTTCTCAATCGTTCTGGTGATCAGAATTTTCGGAATTTTTTAGCATCTGTAGTATTGACGTCAGCTTTTTGTCATCTCCTCCCTGATCCACGCCCTAAACGCCGCGATCTTCTTGTCGTTGCCGCGCGATGGCGAAGTAACGAGGTAGTAGCCGAGCCCCGTGTCCGCTTCCTCGGCGAAGGGCTTCACGAGGCTTCCGCGCGCCAGTGCATCTCCGGCGAGCGCGTGCCAGCCCAGCATGACACCCTGGCCGGCGATAGTCGCGTCAAGACACAATGCCGAATCCGAAAAGCTCGGGCCCTGTGTCACCAGCATGCTCTCCTCCATGCCGTGCAGCGCCAGCCAGGTGTTCCAGCGCACCTGGAACATGTTATAGATGATCGTGGGCCGGTCATGGATGATCGGCACGTGAGCGAGATCGCGCGGGGTTTTCAGGCGCGCCGCAAGGGCAGGGGCGCAAACCGGGAAAACGCGCTGCTCAAGCAGAAGCTCGGCCTTGACGTTGGGCCAGTTTCCGGGGCCTACGCGGATGGCGAGGTCCACATCCGAATGATCGAGATCGACAAGCGCTATCGAGGCATCGATCCGGACCTGCAGGTCGGGGTGCGCCTGCTGGAAATGCGGCAGCCGCCAGACCAGCCACTTGGCCGCAAAAACCGGGGCCACCGAAACGGTCAGCAGATTTCGTTTCGGCTCCTGCGCCAGGGCCACGCTGCGCGTGAGTTCGCGAAAGCCGCGCTCCAGATAGGCCAGCACTTCGGCCCCGAAGGGTGTAGGAACCAGGCCCTTCGGCGTGCGGGTGAAAAGCGTGCGGCCCAGTTGCTGCTCAGTCTTGAGAATTTGCTGACTGACGGCGCCTTGGGATACGCCCAGCTCCGCCGCCGCGAGGGCAAGGGTGCCCAGCCGGCCCGCAACTTCCACCGCACGCAGCCCGTTGAGATGAACCTGATTGAGTTGATCCATATAGTTTTTCTACAGTCTTCGGCGGTAAATCTCCATAGAAAACCAGGTGCTGGGGTTGCAAATTATGAAAGAAAGGAGTTCGGCCATGACCTATAATTGGTTCATATCAAGGATTACCATTAACCGCCAAAAGATTGATAATAATGAAGTTTCAAGTCATCGCGAGCCGCTCGATCATCCCGAACTCGCACGCATGACGCTACGGGAACTGGCAGACCTGCCCATGCGCCATTATACGCTCCAAAACTGCAATTAAGCTGATGCACCAAGCCCATCGGCCAGCACTTGGGGCGCTGGCCGTGGCCGTCTGTATGAGAACTCCTCAGGCGGCTTCGTAGCCGACGATGCCTTTTATCTCCATGAAGTCCTCCAGCCCGTATTCGGCGTATTCGCGGCCATTGCCTGACTGCTTGTAGCCGCCGAAGGGCATGCCCGCATCCCAGGCCGGGTAGTTGATATAGACGTTGCCGCTGCGCATCCGCCGGGCAACCTCCTGGGCCCGTTTCTGGTCCTTGCTCTGGAGATAGGAGGCGAGCCCGTAGACCGTGTCATTGGCCCGGTCCACCACCTCGTCGATGGTTTCATAGGGCATGATGGCGAGCACCGGCCCGAAAATCTCCTCGCGCGCAATGCGCATGCCTTGGGAGACATTGGCAAATATTGTGGGCTTTACATAGTAGCCCCGGTTAAGCCCGCCCGGTCGACCGGTTCCGCCGGTCACAAGGGTCGCACCCTCGTCGATGCCGCTCTTGATCAGGTCCTGAATCTTGTCGAACTGGATCTGGCTGACCACCGGCCCAAGCCTTGATTTCGGGTCGTCCGCCGGGCCCACGCTGAATTTCTCGGCCGCCGTCTTGGCGATGGCGGCCGCCTCATCATGGCGGTCGCGGGGCACATACATGCGTGTTGGCGCGTTGCAGGATTGGCCGCTGTTGCCAAAACAGCCGGCAACACCCTTGGTGACGGCCAGTTCAAGGTCCACATCGGGAAAAAGGATGTTGGCGGATTTGCCGCCAAGTTCTTGATGAATCCGTTTCACTGTATCGGCACCGGACTTTGCCACTAGTATGCCCGCCCGGGTCGAGCCCGTAAACGATATCATGTCGACATCGGGATGCTGGGCCAGGGATTGGCCAACCGTCGGGCCATCGCCATTCACCAGGTTGAACACGCCCTTGGGAACCCCTGCCTCATGCAGGATTTCAGCAAAGATGATAGCATCCAGCGGGGCGATCTCGCTTGGCTTCAGAACCATCGTGCAGCCCGCCGCAAGCGCCGGGCCCGCCTTGCAGGTGATCTGGTTGAGCGGCCAGTTCCACGGCGTGATAAGGCCAACTACTCCGATGGGCTCGCGGACCACCAGCGATTTGCCCTTGGCCTGCTCGAACTGATAGGTCTTTAGCACCTCGATCATTTTCTCGAGATGCAGGGCCCCGACACCGACTTGTGAATCGAGCGCAAAGGGCAGGGGTGCCCCCATTTCCTGGGAAACCGCCAGGGCAAGGTCCTTGCTGCGCTTCTTGTATTCTTCCACGATGCGCTTGAGCAGATCGAGGCGTTCGGCCCGGCTGGTGACGCTGAAGGTCTTGAAGGCGCGCTTGGCCGCTGCTACCGCCTTGTCCACGTCGGCCTTGGAGCCCAGCGAAATATGGGCAAAAACTTCCTCGTTGGAAGGATTGACGACACCCAGACTGTTGGGCACAGCCGGGTCAACCCAGGCGCCATCGATATAGAATTTGAGGTTGTTTGACATGTGCTTCACTCCTGATTTCTGATAGATGGTTCACGTCACTCTGTTCAGTCTGCTCCAGCGGCGCCCGCCTTCAGGGTGGGGCCGCGATTATTTGCATTTTTGGGGTTGCATCCAGCCAGGTTGCTTTTGGCAAAGAGCAAAAGGCATCCATTGCCTCTTCGATGTATCCATATGAACATAACGCATTGCGGTCAGCAACAGCCTGGGATGCATGAGGCCCGTGCATTTATGTTGATGATCTCCCTGTGCCGGGGGTATCCGCGCGCTTAAGTCGCTTGCAGTTCTTGCTTCCGCCCAAACTCGCGGAAGGAAATCAGCCGTTTGGAGGACTCATCCCACAGGGCCAGCCGCGAAGCCTTCAGCGCCTGCCAGATCGACAGCCGCGGCGAAACCGTTTCCAGCTCCGGGTTGCCTTTCAGGCACTCCTGCAAACGGTAATTCGGGATGCGGCTGCAGAGGTGATGAATATGGTGAAGGGCGATATTACAACTGAACCAGTTCAGCACCGGCGGCATCACCAGGAAGGAACTGCCCTTCAGGGCGGCGATCTTCAT